>NZ_JAYMGI010000002.1:4305000-4605000 GCF_035825295.1 Actinacidiphila sp. DG2A-62 | reverse complement strand
TGAACACCGTGATGGTGATGGCGAAAGCGCCGGTGGCCGGGCGGGTGAAGACGCGGCTCACGCCGGTGTATTCGGCGGCGCAGGCCGCGGCGCTGGCGGAGGCGGCGCTGCGGGACACGCTGGCGGTGCTCGCGGGGATCGCGGGCGTGCGGCGCGTGGTGGTGCTCGACGGGGCGGCCGGGCCGTGGCTGCCGGCCGGCTTCGCGGTGGTCGCCCAGACCGGCGGCGGCCTGGACGAGCGGCTGGCCGCGGCGTTCGGCGGCTGCGACGGTCCCGCGCTGCTGGTCGGGATGGACACCCCGCAGCTCACCGCCGACCTGCTGCGGCCCGCGCTGGAACCGGGCGGCTGGGACCGCGCCGACGCGTGGTTCGGGCCGGCGGCCGACGGCGGCTTCTGGGCGCTGGGCCTGGCCCGCCCCGACCCGGCGCTGTTGCGCGGCGTGCCGATGTCCCGCCCGGACACCGGCCGCCTCCAGCGCGAACGCCTCCTCGCGGCCGGTCTCACCGTCCGCGACCTGCCCGAACTGCGCGACGTCGACACCCCGCACGACGCCGACCTGGTGGCCGCGCAGGCCCCCGGCACGCGGTTCGCCGCGACTCTCGCGCGGATACGTACGACCCCGAGGGCGGGGGCGGCGGCGCACGCCGCGGACGCCGCGGACCCGGCCGCTCGCACCTCCGCGCCGGGCACGGCGAGCCCGCCGGCCCCGCCGCCGCGGCGCACGTCGCGCCCGCGACCCCCGCGTCCGCCGCACCCGCCTCCGCCGCACCCGCCTCCGCCGCCCGCGCGAAGGCGGCCCGGTGAGCGCCCTCGCACCGCACGCCTCGGCCGCGGCAGCGCGCGCCGGCGGGCGGGACGGACGCGACGGGACGGACGGACGCGAGGAGCACGCGCACCACGACGAGCCGAACGGGCCGCCGGAGCGCGACGGTTGGAGCCGCGCCGACCCGTGGACGCGCGCGCTGCGCACCGGCCGCGGGCCGCTGTTCCTGCACCGCGGCGACGGCTGGCTGCTGCCGCTGGAGGTCGAGCGCTGGTGCGCCGAGCCGGACGCCGCCGACCTGACCGTGCTGGCGCGCTGCCGGGGCAGCGTGCTGGACATCGGCTGCGGACCCGGCCGCCTGGTCGGTTCGCTGGCCGCGCGCGGCGTCCCGGTGCTGGGGATCGACGTGAGCGCCGAGGCCGTACGCCGCACCGCGCGCTCCGGCGGGCCCGCGCTGGTCCGCTCGGTGTTCGACCCGCTGCCGGGCGAGGGCCGTTGGGACACCGTGCTGCTGATGGACGGCAACATCGGCATCGGCGGCGACCCGGCCGCCCTGCTCGCCCGCGCGGCCGGCGTGCTCGCGCCGCACGGCGTGCTGCTGGTCGAGGCCGCTCCGCACGGTGTGCCGCGCGACCTGGAGGAGTACCTCGACGTCCGGCTGCACGACGGGGCCGGGGCGCACGGCGCGCCCTTCCCCTGGGCCCGGCTGGGGCTGGCGGCGCTGGTCCGGCTCGCGGAGGCCGCGGGCCTGACCGCCGCGGCCACCTGGACGACCGCGGCGCGCACGTTCGCCGCGCTGACCCGCACCGCGGACGGCGCCGGCGCCGCGTGAGCCGACCCACCGCGTGAGCCGACCCACCGCGTGAGCCGACCCACCGCGTGCGCCGGCCCGCCGCGTGAGCCCTCCCACCGCGTCAGCCGGCCCGCCGCGTGAGCCCTCCCACCGCGTGAGCCGACCCGCCGCGATCTCAGTACGAGTGCCGCAACGTCATCACCGCGTCCACGAGGTCGCGGTCGAAGGGCGCGTCGAGCCAGTCGAACAGGGGACGCAGCGCGTCGTGGTCCGCGCAGTAGTCGTCGTAGTGGACGCGGAAGGCGTCGTCGCCCAGCTCCTCGGCCACGTCGAGGAGTTGGCGCTCCAGACCGGCCAGGTGCTCCGCCGCGTCCGGGCGGCGCGCCCACCACTTGCTGCGTGACGTCGCCTCCAGGTCACGGGTGTTGACGACGAACCGGGCGCCCGGGAAGACCGCGCGCAGGAAGGAGACGTAGCCGGGCAGCGCGCCCGAGGGCCAGTCGATCTCCTTGAAGCCGACCACGCGCGAGTCGGGCAGCGGGCGGATCAGCGTGTCCAGGACCAGGTGCCGCAGCGCGTCCAGGGCGTACTGCTCCGGGTAGCCGTCGATGCCCCACCACGGATGGGTGGACGGCAGCGGGGCGTTGGGCGCGAGCCGGTCGCGGTGGTGCAGCACCCGGCTGTGGTACTGGCACAGGTGGTACAGGACGCCCTGGTTCTCGCCCCTGATCAGCACTCCCGGCGCGGTGGACAGCAGGTTCTGCAGCAGGGTGGAGCCGGAGCGGCCGTAGGTCAGCAGGAAGAGGTAGCCGAAGCGGTCCGCGTCGCGGGCCGGCGCGCCGTCGGAGGCGCCCGCACCCACACCCGCACCCACACCCGCCCTCGCCGGCGCGCCGGCGCCCGCTGCCGCCGCCTCCCGCATCGCGCCGAGCCGCGCCAGCGCGTCCCGCTCCGCCCGGTACCCCTCGCAGCGCACGCGCAGTTCGTCGCGCTGCCGGATCAGCCGGTCGCGCTGCTCGATCAGCCGCCGCACCGGCGGCAGCGCGACCGCCGCGCTCTTCGTCAGCCGCACCGCGTTCTGCCTCATGCTCCGCCCTGCCTCGTCCCGCGGCGACCGCGGGTCCCGTGGCCGCCGCGGGCCCGGCGGCCCGCGGCCCGGCCCGTCACCGCCGCGTCATCAACATGTCTCCGAAACCCCCAGTTCCGGCAACGTAGCGGTCAAGGATGAGGAATCCATGAAGGCCGCCTGTGGGTCCGCTGGGACCTCGCCGCCGGCGTCCCGCTCGCCGGCGCGCGCCCCAAGCCGTACGCCCCCGTGCCCACGCGATGGTCAAGGGCCTCCCAAGAGGCGCTGATCGCCATTCCCAGCGTCAATGGGTGGCGTGCACACTACAGCCAGTTCAGCGGCGGTTTCCGCGCTCGGCGCGCCCGCCGGAAACCCTACGGACCTTCACGTTGGAGTCGTCATCACCGACATAGCCAAGAACCCACGTGCCCTGCGGACCCGCCGCGCCGGCGTGGTCGCGGCGGCGTCCCTGGCCGTCGTGGCCGGTTCGCTGGTGCTCGCCGCGCCGTCGCAGGCCTCGGCGGCCTGCGCCGCGAGAACCATCGCGGGCAGCCACCCCTCCTGGGCGACCCCGTCCGCCGACGCCGGCGCCGTCCCGGCCGGCGCCGAGATCACCGGAACGGTCTATCTGGCCGGACAGGACGCCGCCGGGCTGACCCGCTACGCGACCGCGGTCTCCGACCCCTCGAACGCCGCCTACGGCGCGTTCCTCACCCCCGCGCAGTACCAGGCGCGCTTCGGCGCCACGCCCGCGCAGATCGCCGCCGTGCAGAAGTGGGCGCGCGACTCCGGCCTGACCGTGGTGAGCACCACCGACCACGCGATCCAGGTGCGCGGCACCAACGCCGCGATCACCAAGGCGTTCGGCACCAGCGTGCACAACTACCGCGTCGCCGGCGCCCTGCGGCACGCGCCGTCCTCCGACGTGGTCGTGCCGGCCTCGGTGTCCACCGCCATCCTGGGCGTCACCGGCCTGACCTCGGTCGGCTCCAACGTCGCCCGGCCCGACTCGGTCAAGGTGAGCACCGCCGCCCGCCCGGCCGGCGCCACCGCCAACGGCGCCAAGGCCGCGAGCCTGGCCGCGAGCCCCGCCGACGGCCTGCCCACCGTGTCGACCTGCTCCGACTACTGGGGCCAGAAGATCGCCAAGGGCGCGCCGGCCGGCTACACCGACAAGAACGTGCCCTTCGACCAGTGCTCGTTCTACCCCTCGCAGCTGCGCAAGGCGTACGGCATCAGCGCCTCCGGGCTGACCGGCAAGGGCGCGACGATCGCCATCGTGGACGCGTACGGCAGCTCCACCATGGAGTCGGACGCGAACACCTACGCCACCAACCACGGTGACAAGGCGTTCCGGCCGGGCCAGTACCGCGAGGTCGTGGACCCGACGCAGTGGACCAACCAGGACCTGTGCGGCGGCCCGGAGGGCTGGGCGCCCGAGGAGGCGCTGGACGTCGAGATGGCGCACGGCCTCGCGCCGGACGCCAACGTGGTCTACGTCGGCGCCAACTCCTGTGACGACACGGATCTGTTGGCCGCGATCACCACGATCGTGGACCACCACCTGGCGGACGTGGTCTCGAACTCGTGGGGCGAGATCATGCACACCACCGACGACCTGGACGTGACCGCGTCCGAGATCGCCGCGTACGAGCAGGTGTTCAAGCAGGCCGCGGTCGAGGGCATCGGCATCGGCTTCTCCGCGGGCGACTGCGGCGACTCCAGCCCGCTGGCCGCCGCGACCGGCGTCAACTGCCAGGCCGACACCTCGCGCGCGCAGGCCAACTGGCCGGACTCCGACCCGTGGGCGACCTCGGTCGGCGGCACCGCGCTCGGCATCAGCAACAAGAGCGGCTCGTACGGCTTCGAGACCGACATGGGCACCCTGCGCTCCAACCTGTCGGCGGACGGCAAGAGCTGGACGCCCGCGCCCCCGGCGCCGTTCTACTTCGGCGGTGGCGGCGGCACCAGCGAGGACTTCGCGCAGCCGTGGTACCAGCGCGGCGTCGTGCCCGGCTCGCTGTCGCACACGCTGATGACCGGTGACAAGAGCCGGACCGCGCAGCGCGTCACGCCGGACATCTCGATGAACGGCGACCTGTACACCTCGGTGCTGGTCGGCATCTCCGACGGCGCCGACTACAGCGAGGCCGGCTACGGCGGCACGAGCGTGTCCTCGCCGGAGTTCGCGGCCGTGCAGGCCGACGTCAAGCAGGCGCTGCACCACGCGGTCGGCTTCGCCAACCCGTCGATCTACGCCCGCTCGCGCGTGGTCACCGACGTGGTCGACCGGCAGGCCCAGCACAGCAGCACCCCGCTGAGCAGCATCGCCGACTTCGGCCTGGTGAACGGCACGCTGGCGGTCCGCCTGGTCGCCTTCGGCGAGGACACCTCGCTGAACGCGGTGCGCGGCTTCGACGACGCGACCGGCGTCGGCTCGCCGAACCTGGACTACTTCCGGTCCTTCGGCGCGCGCCGCTGAGCCTGAGCGGCAAGCGACGTACGGGCGGGGCCCGGTGGGGACGCTTCTCCCCACCGGGCCCCGTGCTCGTCCGGGCCTGCTGCTGTGCTTGTCCGGGCCGGCCGCCGTGCTTCTCCGGGCCGGCCGCCGGTCAGCCCACCCGCAGGGTGAGCGCGGCGGTGTGCAGCGAGCCGGCCGCCTCGAACTGCAGGAACAGCCGCCAGTCGCCGGCCGCGGGCAGCTCCGCGTGGAACGCCAGATCGGGGCCGCCGCCGCGCCCGGCGGCCACCGGCGTGGTCGGGTGCAGGTGGGCGAACGCCTGGTCGCCGGCGTGGAAGGCGGTCAGATGCGCGTAACTGTCCAGGTACGGCTGGAGGTCGCGGTACGGCTCGCCGCCGCGGGTGATCCGCACGGTGAGCGGGTGCGCGGCGCCCGCGGCGGGCGCGGGACCGGTCAACGCCACGGTGAAGCCATCGACCCGGACCGAGCCGGCGGGCGCGGGCAGCGGCACGGCCGCGTCGCCGCCGGATGCGCCGCCGGAGGCTTCTCCTGCCACGTCGAGCGGGTGCGAGAGCACGAAGTCCGTGCCGCGGCCCGGCCCCGCGCCGGGGGTGAAGGTGGTGAACAGCCGCCAGCGGCCCGGCCGCAGCGCCGCGAGGTCCGCGGTCCAGGTGCCGTCCGCGGCCATCACCGGATGCAGGTGCTGGAAGCCGGTCAGGTCCGAGCGGATCGCGTAGAAGTGCAGCCGCTCGGTCTGCTCCGCCGCGAAGTCGGTCAGCGGCGCGCCGCCGGGGGCGGTGATCCGGAAGCGGTAGCGCAGCGGGACGCCGGCGGGAGCGCCGGACGCGGGTGCGGTGTCGGCCGCCGTTCCCGCCGTTCCCGGTGTCGTCGCGGACGCCGTTCCCGCGGCCTTCGCCGTTCCCCGGGCCGTCGGCGAGACGCTCACGGCCACCGGGACCAGCCGGTAGCCGGCGCGGTGGTCGGCGAGCCCGTCGCCGCCGGCCGAGGGCCGCATGCCCGGCATGCCCGCCATCGAGGGCATCGACGGCACGGCGCCCGCGGAGGGGCCGGACGGCGTCGCGGCGGCGGTGGAGTGCGCCACGCCGTCGTGGTGCATGCCCGGCATGGAGGACCTGCCGGAGCCGTCACCGCCGGAGGAGCCGCAGGCGGCGAGCAGCAGGGCCAGCGCGGCGGCGGCGCCGAGCGCGGCCGGACCGCGGGCGACCACCCCGCGCGGACGCGGGCGCGGGTGCGGGAACGGACGCGGGCGCGGGTGAAGTGCGCGGGCGCGCAGGGGAGTTCGCGAAGCAGTACGCATGGATGAGGTCCTCCGGGTGGGCGCGCCCCGGCCGCGGCTGCCGAGGAGCACGTCGCCCCTTCCGAACGGGTGCGGGCCGCCGACCGGAGCCCACGATACCCCGCCGGGGTATAGGGAAGGGGCAGGTGGGCGTCCCCGGGGTGGCGTGGGCGGGTCCGAACGTTCCAACTAGGTCACTAAGCGCGCCCTCCCCCGGCCGACGCCTTGCCGCCACAGGAACGTCCGCCATACTGCTGGCCGTGGAGCAGCGCATAGGTCCGACGGTCCCGCCGACGAACGCTGCCGGAGTCGATCCGGCCTACGTACCCGGCCTCCTGCCACCGCGTGCCCCCGCGGCGGACGAGACGGTCGCCGGGAAGCCCGACGCCGCCTCCGGCAAGGACGCCGCTTCCGAGGACGCCGGGCGCGAGGCCGCGCCCGCGACGTCCGAGGCCGAGGACGCGGACACCACCGCGGACGCGGCGGACACCGCGTCCGCCCCGAGCACCGCGGCGGCGGACGGCCGGGCAGGCGACGCCGACGAGGCCGACCAGGACGGTGAGACCGCGGAGGACGACGACTCGCCCGTGTTCGAGGTCTCCGACCGGCGCGGCTCGATCCGCGTGGGCCGCACGGGCGTCACCTTCCGCCTGGACTCCGAGGTCGCCGAGTTCGGCTGGGACGAGGTGCAGGCCGTCGAGATCGACACGCCCCGCTTCGGCAAGCGCTTCAGCGTGACCGTCTACACCTCCCCGCGCCGCTGGTTCCAGTTCGACGTCGAGGCGCCGAACCGCGCCGCGCTCAAGTCCTGGGCCGCGGAGCTGGACGAGGTCCTGGACGTGCACTTCGACGACGGCTCCGAGGAGAAGGCCGCGACGGAGACCGAGGCCGAGGCCGAGTCGAAGGCCGACACGAAGGCCGAGTCCGCGTCAGGGGCCAAGCCCGAGGCCACGACCGAGGCCGCCGCCGACACGACCGAGGCCGCCGACAAGGCCGGGCCCGCCGCCGACAAGGCCGCGGACAAGGCGCCCGAGGACGCCGAGACCTCGGCCTGACGGAGCGGGCGGCCGGACCCCGAGCCGGGAGCCGGCGCCGGACCCGTAAGCGTCCGGCGCCCGACGCGCCGCCCGCGGTCAGCCGACGCGTCGCCCGCGCTCAGCGCCAGCCGTACAGCTCTCTGAGGCGGCCGACCACCAGGTCGAACCGCCCGCGATCGAGCGCGCACGCCTCGCGCCGCATCCCCTGCTCGTGCAGCCGCAGCACCCGGTCCAGCGCCACCCACGAGTCGCGGCCCGCGCGGTCCCACGGCCCCGAGCCGATCGCGACCCACTCGCGGTCGTCGTCGTGGCGCTTGCTGGACAGCTGCACGGCGAGCAGCGTGCCGGCGGCCTCGCGCGCGACGACGAGGACCGGGCGGTCCTTGCCCCGGCCGTCGTTCTCCTCGAAGGGCACCCAGGTCCACACGATCTCGCCCGGGTCCGGGTCGCCGTCGTGGGCCGGCGCGTAGGCGGTGCGCACCGGCCCCACCGCGTCCGGATCGGCCTCGGTGGTGGCGTACGGGCCGCTCGCGCCCGGGAACTCCGCGTGGTCGTCAGCAGTGAAGGTCGTCACCCGCACGACGGTAGCGGGCCGCGCCCCCGGACCGGCCGCAGGGCCCGCACGCGCCGAGGCGCGCCACCGGCCTGCGGGCCCGCGGCGCCGCGGGCCCGCACCCCCTCACCAGCGGTCGTGCACCTGCGGCCGGATGCGGCGGTCGTACAGCTCGCGGACCGCGGCGAGCGTCGCGTCCGGCAGCGGCGGCAGCGCGGCGGCCTCGGCGTTGGCGCGGGCCTGGCCGACGTTGCGGGCGCCGGGGATCACCGAGGTGACGCCGGGCTGCTGGACGATCCAGCGCAGCGCCGTCTGCGCGGGCGTGGCGCCCTCGGGCGCGAGGGCGGCGAACTCCGCGGCGGCCTCCAGCCCCGTCTCGTAGTCGACACCGGAGAACGTCTCGCCCTGGTCGAACGCCTCGCCGTGCCGGTTGTACGTGCGGTGGTCGTCGGCGGCGAAGACCGTCTCGCGGGTGTACTTGCCGCTCAGCAGACCCGAGGCGAGCGGCACCCGGGCGATGATCCCGACGCCGGCCGCCGCGGCCGCGGGGAGCACCCGCTCCAGCGGCTTGAGCCGGAACGGGTTGAGGATGATCTGCACGCTCGCCACGCCCGGACGGGCGATCGCCGTCAGCGCCTCCTCGCACGTCTCCACGCTCACCGCGTAGTGGGCGACGCGCTTCTCCGCGACGAGCGTGTCCAGCGCGTCGAAGACCTCGTCGGAGGAGTACACCGCGGTGGGCGGGCAGTGCAGCTGGACCAGGTCGAGGGTGTCGACGCCGAGGTTCGCGCGCGAACGGTCGTTCCACGCACGGAAGTTGTCCAGGACGTAGTTCTCCGGGAGCTGGTCGGCGCGACGGCCCATCTTCGTCGCGACGAACACCTCCGCGTCCGGACGGGCCTTGAGGTAGCGCCCGATGACCTGCTCGCTGCGGCCGTCGCCGTAGACGTCCGCGGTGTCGAAGAACGTCACGCCGGACTCCACGGCGGCGTCGAGCACGGCGGTCGCGTCCTCCTCGCGGACGTCCCCCCAGTCACCGCCCAGCTGCCACGTGCCCAACCCGATCACCGATACGGACCGCCCGGTCCGTCCCAAAACTCGCTGCTCCATGCCCCCGACCCTACGCCGGGCGCCCGCAGCCGGCGCAAGGGGACGCCTCACCGGGTGGCCGCGCCACCCTGGCGACCCACTGCTCGGGGTCGGCGATCTCGCGCCGGGTCGGCAGCAGCGAGGGGGCGGTCCATGCGAGGTTGAGCGTGTCGGCCCCGGCGAGGGTGACGACGTCGACGGCCCACACGGCGCCTGCGTCCTGGACGGCCTGGGGCGTCTCGCCGTCCGCCTCCCCGCCGCTGCCGCCGCTGCCGCTGCTGCCGCTGCCGCTGCCGACGACCGTCATGAGCGTCTTCATCTCCGCCGACTCGCGGCCGGTCCGCATCCCGACCTTCCGCCCGATCAGCCGCGTGGTCACCTCGGCGTCCGCCCACCGCGCATGGCCGTGGAGGGCATGGTCGGTGGCGATGTCGGGCCATCCCCTGGCCTCCTTGAACAGCGTCTCGTGGGCGAGGAACGCCGTCCCCCCGCTCGCCCGGTGCTGTCCCACCCGTGCCAGGTGATGGGCCAGGAACGCCATCAGCCCGTCGTCCTCCACCCCCCACTCGGCCAGCGCGTCCGGCACCAGGAGGATCTCGGGTTCCCAGGCCTCCGTCTCGACGACGGCCCCCCGGACGAGCCGCCACAGGCTCGTCCGCCGACTGTGCCGCGTCAGCGCCGCCCTCCGGAACACCTCGTACGCGGCGTCCGGAAACGCGAAGTCCCGTATGTCGCGCAGGACGACGCGTCCGGTGTACGCGGTGTGGGCGGCGTGCCAGGCCTCCGGCGTCACCAGCCGAATGACGGGGCCGTCGCCCACACGTAACCGCGTGACCTCTTCCAGGACCGGCAGAACGGCGTCGACGAGGTCGCTCACCGCCACGCCCCACGGGATCCCGCGGGGCGCCTCGACGCGGACGTCACACAGCGGCACGGTCCCTCGCCCCCCGCGGCCGGTCCGCCTGCGACGGGCGAGCGCCGGAAAGGACCGCCCACACGACCTTCCCCGGTTCTTCCCGGTCCCGCACACCCCACTGCCCCTCGGTGAGCGCGTCGACGAGCACGAGCCCCCGCCCCGACGCGGCGTCGTCCGGCGCGCCGCCGCGGAACACCGGCATCCGCTCGGAGGCGTCGTGCACCTCGATCCGCACACCGTCCGCCAGCCGCTCGAACCGCGTCGCGATCACGTTCCGGTACGGCGGACGCGCGTGCGCGACGGCGTTGGTCACCAACTCCGAGACCACGAGCGCCGCGTCGTCCGCGAGCCGCGACAACCCCCACGGCTCCAACTGCGCGAGCAGCATCCGCCGCGCCCGCGCAACGGACCGCGGCGTCGGCGGCCACGTCCTCACCACGCTCTCTGCCCCAGGGACGAACAGCTGGACGATACGGTGTTCCACGTCGGCGCTCCTTGCGGCGTCGGCCATGCCCCCGGGCCGGTCACGCGGTCGCGGGGGTCTGTCTTGCTCTAGGCAACCGGTCTGTTACGCAGCGCGGTACCGTTACGGAGAAGGCGGTCCGTAAGAGCGCTAAACGCGGGGAGCAGGCGCACATGGGTGACAGGCAGCCCAACGAGGGCCTGACCCGGCTGTACCGGGAGAGCGGCTGGACACAGCGGAGATTCGCCCAAGAGGTCAACAGGATCGCCACGGAACGCGGAACGCCCACCCGTTACCAGGGCCCCTCCGTGCACCAGTGGCTGGACGGCCACATGCCCAAGACGGAAGTGCAGCCGCTCATCCTGGAAGCGCTGTCCCGTCGCCTGCGCCGGCCCGTCACCCACGCACAGGCGGGCTTCCCGCAGCCCCCGGGCGATTCCCCCGCCGCGGGAACGGTCGACGGGCTGCTCGACCTGGGCGAGCAGGACATGAGCCCGACGCGCAGGAGCGTCGTCGGCGCGTCGCTCTTCTCCGTGGCACTCGCCGTCCCCGGCTGGCCGGAAGTCGTCGGCCGGATGGAAGCTGTTGCGACCGGGCAGACGCGGCGCATCGGGATGCCCGAGGTGGACATGGTCGTCGCGATGACGGAGCAGATTTCCCAGCTGGACGACCAGTTCGGCGGACGGCACGCCCGCCCGATGGCAGCCGCCTTCCTGGTCAACACGGTTGCGCCGTATCTGAAAGCGGACGCCTCCGAAGCGACGCGGAAAGCGATGATGTCGGCCGCGTCGGACCTGTGCTATTTGACGGGGTACATGGCGGTGGACGAAGGCGTCCACGGAATCGCCCAGCGCTATTACCTGAAGGCGCTGGAACTAGCCGGCGCCGCGGAAGATCACCTCACGTTCTGCACCACGCTGAGAGGCATGAGCGTTCAAGCGGTGGATCTGCGGCATGGCCCGGAGGCGCTTCGCCTCGCCGACGCCGCTGCGGCGGCTTCTCCGCAGGCCGGCCCGCGGATGCGCGCGTTCCTCGCCGGGCAGCAGGCCCACGCGTCGGCGCAAGTGGGCGACCGCGCCAACGCCTTGCGGTATTTGCGTGAAGCCGACGCCGCGATGGAAAAGGCCGAGTCCCGGGAGAAGGCATTCGGCTCGTACGACCCGGCGGCACTGAACTACCACACCAGCCAAGTCCGGTTCGAACTCGGCGACATGCGTGGCGCAGTCGAGGCGATGCAGCAGTCCGACAAACTCCGCTACAGCATCTACCGACGCACACGGGTAAAGGAACGTGGTCTTCTGGCAGAGCGCCAATTCGCCATAGGCCACCTCGAAGCAGCCTGCGCGACGTGGCACACCGCACTGGACGACTTCCCCCTCGTACAGTCCGGCCGCGCCGACCAGCGGATCGCCGAGATGTTCCGCCTGATCCGCCCGCACCTCAAGAACCCCACCGCCCGCCACCTCTACGAGCGCGCGCGAGCCATCGCCCCCAAGCTCGCGGCGTGAGCGCGCGACGCCCGGCGCCGGGTCAGGAGCGGCGGGCCGCCCAGACGGCGGCGCCGGCGGTCGCGGCGGTCAGGGCGAGAGCCGCGGCCCCGTAGGCACGCCGGGCCGGGTCGGGAGCGGGGGAGAGCGGCGCCTGCGCCAGGTGCGAGCCGGACTCCTCCGGGGCGACCCCGTCCACGGCCGCGGCCAGGGACGCCTCCCGGCCCACCCCGGCGGCCGCCGCGCCGCCGGACGCCTCCCGGTCCGCGCCGCCCGCCACCGCGGCCGGGGACGACGCGCGGTGCCGTGTCACGCGCCGCGCCGACTCCCGGAAGCGCTCCGCGGTCTCCGTGGCCTTCGCCTTCGCGCGTGCCGGGACGTCCGCCTTGGCCGCGAGCTCCTCGACGGTGCGCCCCAGCTCCTCGCGCGTCTGCTCGATCTGCCGCTCCAGCTCCGCCAGCGTGGGGTCCTCGCGCGTCATCGCTTCGCCCTTTCCCTGATCGCCTCCAGGTCGTGCCGCATGCTGTCGACCGCCTCGCCCGGCACCGGCGGCACCGCGCGCTTCACCTGGCCGCGGCCGGCCAGCGCGAGCAGGCCCGCGCACAGCAGCAGGCCGCCGCCGACGATCAGGGCCGCCGCCCACAGCGGGAGCGGTATCGCCACGGCCACGATCGCCGCCGTGACGAAGGCGGCGAGGCCGAAGAACGCGAGCAGCGCCGCCGCGCCGAAGAGCCCGCCGCCGACGCCCGCCCGTTTGCCCTTCTGCGCCAGCTCCGCCTGCGCCAGCTTCAGCTCCTGGTGCACGAGCTGCGAGAGCTGCTCGGTTCCCTGCTTGACGAGTGTGCCCACCGAGCGGTCGGCACCGTTCACGTGCGCGTGCGCCACGTCGCCTCACCTCCGTCCACCGCGCCGTCCGCAGGGTCCCGGCACGTGCCGGGGGCCGCGATACGGCGCGATTGCGTCATATCGCACGGCTAACCCGTGAGGCGGATCGGAAACCCGGGGCCGGCGGCGCGGCGCGACGATGGGCGTATCAGCCGATTGTTATATGTACGGAATGAGGCGATTGCACGGTTACGGTCCCGCGGCGGCGACCCTCGCCGCCGGCTGCCTCCTCGCCGCGGGGGCGCCCGCGACCCTCGCGTCCGCGTCCGCGTCCACGTCCACGTCGGCGCCCGCGTCCCGGACGCCCCTGTCCGCGGTCCCGGCCGCCGCGGCGAGCGGCGGCGACGTCGAGGTGCACGCGGACTCGGCGCCGCCCGGCACGCGGGCCGAGGCGGCGCAGGTGTGCGTCTTCTACCTGGACGCGTTCGGCTTCGCCCCGGGCCGGCGCATCGACTGGACGGTCACCGCCCGCGCGGCCGTTCCGGGGGCGGGCGCAGGTGCGGGCACCGGCGCAGGTGCGGGCATGAGGCCGAGCACGGCCGCGCCCCCTGGCTCACCCACCGGCCCGAGCGCACGCGCAGACGCGGAACCGGCCCCCGCGCTCGCCGACACGATCACCGTCGGCCCCGACGCGCAGGGCGTGACGGAGAACCTCGCGCTGCCCGCCGGCGCCTACCGCCTGGCCTGGACCACCCCCGGTCCGCCCGCCGCGTCCGGCCACCGCGACTTCACCGTCGCCGCCGACTGCCCCGACGCCCCCGCCGCGGCGCCCGCCGCCGGTACGGCGACCCCGTCCGCGGGCTCGGCCCCCGGCGCGGCCGACCCCTCCGGCACGTCCCCGGGCGCGCCCCCGGACCCGCCGTCCGGCTCCCCGCTCGGCCTCCCCCAGAGCCTCCCTCTCGACCGCCTCCCCACCGCACCCCCGTACGCCGCCGTACCCCCCACGCCCGCGCGCCCGGCCCCGCGCCCGCACGCCCGTACCGCCGCGGCCGACGCCGCCGCCCCGGCCCTGCGGACCGTAGCGCCGAGCCTGCGGACCGCCGAGGGCCGCCGCGAGGTCTTCTGCGCCGTCGCCTTCCTCGCGCTCACCGCCGCCGGGCTGGCCGGCCGCCGCCGCGCCCGCACGCCCCGCTGACCGCCCGGAGCCGCCGCCCGCCGGCCACCCCCCGGGCGTACCCTCGAATGCGGGACGAAACCGGGCGTGTCTTCCCGAAGGGAACGAGGTGGTCGCCGTGGTGGGTTCCGAAGTGCGGCACGGCCCCCGGGGGTCGGTTCGGGCGCGGGCGCGGGGCCGGAGGAACGGCACCGCAGGGCCCTGCTGCTCGGGGAGATCGCCGCGGAGGGGCCGCCCGGGCTCGCCCGGGTGCCGCGCCGCGGCCGGGGACGCCGACGCCGCGTCGATGCCGGTCACCGCGCTGGTGCACGCCGCGCCGGGGATGACCGCGCTCGACGGCCACCAGTTGCTGCGCCGCGCGCACATCCGCGAGCGCGACCTCGCCGGCGAGATCACGCCGGACCAGCGCGTCGCCCTGCTCGAACTCGTCGACCGCACCGATCGCCTGCGCCACGCGATCCAGCCCGGTCCGGTGGCCCCCGGCGTCGCCCCGCCCCCCGGCCCGGTCCGCTGAGCCCAGCCCCCGGACCGCGCCACGCCCCGCCGCGTCCTTGCCATGGAGCGCACTCCAGGGTGTTGGCTGAACGCCATGGAGTACACCCAGCTCGGACGTACCGGACTCAAGGTCAGCCGCCTCGTGCTCGGCACGATGAACTTCGGCTCCTACGCCGAGGAGTCCGACAGTCACGCGATCATGGACGCGGCGCTCGGCGCCGGGGTCAACTTCTTCGACACCGCGAACATCTACGGCCGCGACGACCACAAGGGCCTGACCGAGGAGATCGTCGGCCGGTGGCTCGCGGGCGGGGCGGACCGCCGCGACAAGGTCGTGCTGGCCACCAAGCTCTACGGCAACATGACCAACGACGGCACTCCGTGGCACCAGCAGTCCTGGCCCAACCACGAGCGCCTCAGCGCGCTCAACATCCGCCGCGAGGTCGAGGCGAGCCTGCGGCGGCTGCGCACCGACCACATCGACGTCTACCAGTTCCACCACGTGGACCGGGCGACGCCGTGGGAGGAGATCTGGCAGGCGATCGACGTCCTGATCCGCCAGGGCAAGATCCTCTACGCCGCCTCCAGCAACTTCGCCGGCTGGCACATCGCGCGGGCCAACGAGGCCGCCGCGCGCACCGGGATGCTCGGCCTGGTCAGCGAGCAGTGCCTGTACAACCTCGCCGAGCGCACCGCCGAGATGGACGTGCTGCCGGCCGCGCAGGCGTACGGCGTCGGCGTGATCCCCTGGTCGCCGCTGCACCAGGGCCTGCTGGGCGGCGCGCTGCGCAAGGAGCGCGAGGGCGGCGCGGCGCGCACCTCGGCCGCCGCCGGGCGCTCGGCCCGCGGGCTCGCGGACCCGGCGGTCCGCGCGCGCGTCGAGGCGTACGAGAAGCTGGTCGCCGAGCACGGCTTCGAGCCCGGCGAGGCGGCCCTGGCCTGGCTGCTGACCCGGCCCGGCGTCACCGGACCGATCGTCGGCCCGCGCACCACGGCCCAGCTGGAGTCCGCGCTGCGGGCGGTCGACCTGGACCTGTCCCCGGAGTTCCTGGCCGGGCTCGACGCGATCTTCCCCGGTCCCGGCCCCTCCCCGGAGGCGTTCGCCTGGTAGGCGCCGCGGCGTGCCGGCGCGTCGGGCGCGCCCCCGGCCCGGCGGGAGCGCGCCCGGCCCCGCCCCGCCTCAGCGCGGCGGGGCGGGCAGCCGGATGCGGAAAGTCGCGCCCTGCCCGGGCGCGGTGTCGAGCTCGACGTGGCCGTGGTGGGCCGCGACCAGGGCCGAGACGATGGACAGGCCGAGCCCGGCGCCGCCGCCGCTGTGCCGCGAGCGCGAGGCGTCCACGCGGTAGAACCGCTCGAAGACGCGGGCGGCGTCGGCGGGGGTCAGCCCCGGCCCGGCGTCGGCGACCTCCAGGACGCCCTGCCCGCCGGCCGTGCCGACGCCGATCCGCACCGGGGTGCCCGGCGGGGTGTGCGCGACGGCGTTGCCGACCAGATTGGCGACGACCTGCCGCAGCCGCGCCTCGTCGCCCAGCACCGGCGCGGGCCCCGGCGGCGTACCGGACCCCTCGACGGCGCCGGCCGCGCCGACCGCGCCGGCCGCGCCGCCGCCGACGGGACCGCGCGGCCCGCCGAGCCCGGTCAGCGTGACCGTACGGGACGGATCGAGCGCCGTCGTGTCGTGCAGCGCGTCCACCGCGAGGGTCCGCAGGTCCATCGGCGCGAGCTGCAACGGGCGCTGCTCGTCCATCCTGACCAGCGTCAGCAGGTCCTCCACCAGGCCGCCGAGGCGGATCGCCTCGCTCTCGATCCGGGCCATGGTCCGCTTGACGTCGGCCTCGCCGGGCAGCGCGCCCATCCGGTACAGCTCGGCGAAGCCCCGGATGCCGGCCAGCGGGGTGCGCAGCTCGTGCCCGGCGTCGGCCACGAACCGCCGCATCTGGTCCTCGGACTCCGCGCGGGCCGCGAACGCCGACTCGATCTGCGCGAGCATCCCGTTGAGCGCCAGCGACAGGCCTGGCCTCGGTGCCGGGCGAGCCGGCCGGCATGCGGTGCGACAGCGGGCGTCCGGCGGCGATCTCCGCCGCGGTCGCCTCGATCCGGCGCAGCGGGCGCAGCCCGGCCCGCACCGCGAACCAGCCCGCGACGCCCAGCAGCGCCGCGACCAGCCCGCCGATCAGCAGGAAGCCGGTGCTCAGCCGGTCGGTGGTGGACGACACGTCGTCCAGAGACGCGGCGACGACGACGCCCGCGGGCAGCGGCTGCCCGTCCCGCGCGAGCGGCTGCGCGTACGGGCCGTACGCGCCGGAGCCGGAGCCGGAGCCGGAGCCCGAGCCAGAGCCCGAGGTGGAGCCGGAGCCCGCCCCGCCGTCCGCAGCGGTGCCGGCACCCGCAGCCGTGCCGGCACCCGTGCCCGTTGCGGCGCCCGGACCCGTACCCGAGGCGCCGTGCGCGCCCGCACTCGAATCGCCGTGCGCGCCCGTACCCCGCGGGGCCCCGCCGCCCGAGCGCCCGGCCACCGGCACGATCAGCACCCGCCAGTGGCCGCCGCCGTGGTCGCTGGCCACGTCGAACGGCTTGTCCAGCCGTGCCCGCAGTCCCGCCGCGTCCATCCGCGGCCACAGCGGGCGCGGGTCGTCGGCCGCGACCGGAACCCGGAACTGCTCGCTGACCTGCCCGTCGACCGCGGCGAACGCCACCACGAACTGGCTCGGCAGCCACGGCCGGGCGTTCCCGCCGGACCCGCCGCCGCTGCCCGGCCGGACGTAGCGCGGCGCCGGGACGCCGTCGGTGCCCAGCCGCTGCGCGAGCGGCTGCCCGTAGCGGGCGAGCTGCTGGTCCACGCGGCGCACGAGCTGCCCGCGCACCGAGCCCAGCACGAGGGTGTCGCTCACCGTGAGGCCGAGCAGCACCAACGCCAGGCAGAGCAGCACCAGGCGCGAGCGCAGCGACACCGCCGACAGCCGGAACCGCGCCCGGCCCGCGCCGCCGCTCCCCGGCCGCCCCACGGTACGCAGCCCGTTCCGCAGACCGGTCCCGGACCGCAGCCGGGACCCGGTCCGCGCCCGCAGGGCCCGCGCCCGCGCGACCGCCGCCCGCGCCACCGCGCCCACGGCGGCCTCAGCCGCCCTGCGCCGACGGCACTGACTGCGCGGACTGCCCGGGCTGCGGCCGGCGCAGCACGTAGCCCACGCCGCGCACGGTGTGGATCAGCTTCGGCGCGCCGCCCGCGCCCGCGTCGACCTTGCGCCGCACGTACGAGATGTACGACTCGACGATGCTCAGGTCGCCGCCGAAGTCGTACGCCCACACGTGGTCGAGGATCTGCAGCTTGGAGACGACCCGGTCGGCGTTGGCCATCAGGTACGCGAGCAGCTTGAACTCGGTCGGCGACAGCGAGACCGGCCGGCTGCCGCGCAGCACCTGGTGGCCGACCGGGTCGAGTTCGAGGTCGCCGGCGACCAGCCGGCCGTCGTCGGCGGGGCCGCCGGTGCGGCGCAGGATCGCGCGGATCCTGGCGATCAGCTCCTCCAGGCTGAACGGCTTGGTGACGTAGTCGTCGCCGCCCGCCGTCAGCCCGCTGATCTTGTCCTCGACGCCGTCCTTCGCGGTCAGGAAGAGCACCGGCAGCCGGTCGTCCGGACCGCCCGCGCCGGACCTGGCGGGCGAGCCCGCCTCCTCGCGCAGCCGCTTGACCACTGCGAAGCCGGTCATGTCGGGGAGCATCACGTCGAGCACCACGAGGTCGGGCCGCTCCCTGGCGACCGCGGCGAGCGCGTCCGCGCCGGTCGCGGCCGAGGTGACGCGGAAGCCCACGAAGCGCAGCGACGCCGAGAGCAGCTCGCGGATGTTCGGCTCGTCGTCGACGACCAGCAGGCTGGCCTCGGGGGTGTCCATGGCGTCGTCCCTCCTGGCCCGGGTCGCGGTCGGGTTCGTGCGGGCGTGGGTCCTGCGGGCGTAGGTCCTGCGGGCGTGAGTCCTGCGGGCGTACGGCGCCGCGGCGACATGTCCGCCGCCGCACCGTACGCCCCGTGCCTGTGAACGGGTGCGGGCGCCGGAAAACGGCTGCGCGCGTCGGAAACGGGCGCGCGCGGCCCGCTCAGTTGCCGCCGGTCCCGCCCGCGGCGCCGGTCCCGCCGCCGGCTCCACCCGCGCCGCCGAAGTTCCCGAAGCCGCCGAAACCGCCGAAGCCGCCCGCGGTGGCCTCGCCCTGGGTGACCGTGGTCGCGGCGATCTCGCCGCTGCCGTTGTCGCTGCCGCGGATGGTCACCGACTGGCCGGGCTGCAGGTCGGCGACCTTGCCGTCCTTGGCCTCCGTGACCTTGGTGCTCGCGCCGGTGGTCACCTTGACGATGTTGCCGGAGGCGTCGGTGACGTAGATCGTGTTGCCGTCGACCAGCTTGACCGTGCCGATGGTGACGCCGGAGCCGCCCGTGCCGGAGCGCGCCCCGGCGCCGCCCGCGGCCGTACCCGTTCCCGCGCCGGTCCCGGCGCCCGTGCCCGCGGTCGCGCCGGTCCCCGCGCCGCCGAAACCGCCGAAGGTCCGGCCGCCGCCGCCCGTGCCGGTCCCGCCGCGGCTCGCGCCGGCGGCCGCGGCGAAGGCGTTGCCCCGGCCGCCGCCCGGCGTGCCGTTCAGGTGGTGCTTCTCCACCAGCGCGCCGCCCGCGAAGGCGCCAGCGGCGACCACGCACGCCGAGAGCGCCAGCGTCAGCCAGGGCAGCTTGCGGCGCGGCGGCGCGGCCAGCTCGGCGGAGATGTCCCGCGCGTCCGGCGGCTGCGCGAGGATCTCCTCGGGCCGCTCGACGGGCGCGCCGCCCGGCCCCTCGACGATCTCGCCGCCCTCGAAGAGGGCGAGGCCGTCGCCGGGGCCCGCGGCCCCGGCCGGCTCGATCTCGCCCGGCTGCGGGCGCGGGACCGGCAGGCCCGCGTCGGCGTCGGCCTTGACCAGTTGCCCCGTGCGGCGTCGCGCCATCTCTGCCTCTCCCTTGACCTGCTCGTCCTGCCCGTACTGCTCGTCGTGCCTGTACTGCTCGTCGTGCCTGTGCTGCTCGTCCTGCCGGGGCCCGCGGCCCCGCCCGTGCCGTGCCATCGCGTCACTCGTGCCGCAGTGCCTCGATGGGCCGCAGGCCCGCCGCGCGGTTCGCCGGGTAGCTGCCGAAGAACAGCCCGATCGCCACCGCGATGGCGAACGCGCCCCACACCGACTCCGGGATCACCACCGGCTTGATGCCGACGATGGTGAAGCGCGAGCCGATCAGCCCGGCCAGCACCCCGAGCCCGCCGCCCACCAGGGACAGCAGTGTCGACTCGGCGAGGAACTGGCCGAGGATGACGCCCTTGGGCGCGCCGATCGCCTTGCGGATGCCGATCTCCCGGGTCCGCTCGGTGACCGTGACGAGCATGATGTTGGTGATGCCGATACCGCCGACCAGCAGCGAGATCGCGGCGACCGCGCCCAGCAGCACCGTGAACGTCTTGTTGGTGTCGGACTGCGTGCTCAGCAGGGACTCCTGGCTGCTGACCCGGAAGTCCAGCGCGGTGGCGTCCTTGATGCCGTGCTGGGCCATCAGCACCGTGGTGATCTCGTTCTGCGCCGGCGTGGTGGCGTCCGCGGACTTCGCCTCGACCAGGATCTGGCTGATCGGGCCGAAGCCGGTGAACGCGTTCTGCACCGTCGGCAGCGGCGCGACGACCGTGTCGTCCGGGTCCTGGAAGCCGGTGCCGCCCTTGGTCTCCAGCACGCCGACCACGGTGAACGGGGTGCCGCCCACGACGACCTTCTTGCCGACCGGCGACGCGGTCCCGAACAGGTCGGTGGCGGTGGTCGAGCCGATCACCGCGACCTTGCGGGAGTTGAGCACGTCGTCGGCGCTGAAGTAGTCGCCCTTGGCGACCTTGCTGTTGGACGCCTCGAAGTACGCCGGGTAGGTGCCGACGACCTGGCCGACGGTGTGCGAGGTCCCGTCGTAGATCGCGGTCTGCGAGGTGGTCACCTCCGGCGCCACGGACTGCACGTCCGGCGCCGCCGAGGGGTCGGCCAGCGCCCGCGCGTCGTCCACGGTGAGCGGCTTGGTGCTGGTCGCGGTGGAGCCGCCGGAGCCGAAGCCGCCGCCGGAGGAGACCGTCAGCGCGTTGGTGCCGAGCTTCTCGATGGAGTCCTTGACCGACTGCGAGGAGCCGTTGCCCACCGCCAGCAGGATGATCACCGCCGCGACGCCGATCAGCACGCCGAGCATGGTCAGCGCCGAGCGGACCTTGTTGGCCGCGAGCCCGCCGGCCGCGAACCGCAGGATCTCGAACGGGTTCACCTGGTTCCCCCTGTCAGGGCGTGCGGGGACAGCGCGGGCGGCGGGCCGTCGACCGGCGCCTGCCGCACGTCGGCGGTGATCCGCCCGTCGACCAGCCGGATCACCCGCTTGGCGTGCCGGGCCACCTCGTCCTCGTGGGTGATCAGCACGACCGTGCGGCCGGAGGCGTTCAGCCGGTCGATGACGGCGAGCACGTCCTCGGTGCTCTGGCTGTCGAGGTTGCCGGTCGGCTCGTCGGCCAGCAGCATCGCGGGCGCGGTGACCAGCGCGCGGGCCACCGCGACGCGCTGCTGCTGGCCGCCGGACAGCTCGTTCGGCCGGTGGCCGACGCGGTCGGCGAGGCCGACCAGTTCGAGCGCGGCCAGCGCCCGGCGGCGGCGCTCGGCCGACTTCACCCCGGCGTAGGCGAGGGGGAGTTCGACCTGGGCAAGCGCGGGGGTGCGCGGCACCAGGTTGAACGACTGGAAGACGAAGCCGATCTTGCGGTTGCGGACCAGCGAGAGCTGGTGCTCGTCCAGACCGCCGACGTCGATGCCGTCCAGCAGGTAGCGGCCGGAGGTGGGCACGTCGAGGCAGCCCAGGATGTTCATCAGGGTGGACTTGCCGGAGCCGGAGGAGCCCATCACCGCGACCATGTCGCCCTGCTCGACGACGAGGTCGACGCCCGGGGACTCCTCGCCGGTCGCCGGGTCCGGCGGGCCGCCGAGCGCGCGGACGACCGCGTCGCCCTGCCCGTACGTTTTGCGCAGCGCGCGTACCTCGATGACCGGGGCCGGGCCCCAGGGGGACTGCCCGGCGCCGGGGTCGAGCGGCACCGGGTCCTCGGCGTGCCGGCCCGCAGCCGAGACCCGGCGGAACGCGGCGGGCGTACGGGGCAGCCTCACCGCCCGCCACCCCCGCCGAAGCCGCCGGTGCGGAATCCGCCCCCGCCGCCGGCGCCGCCGAACCGGCTGCCGCCGGTGCCGATGCCGCCGGGGAACGCGCCGCTCGGGAAGCCGCCGCTGCCGGAGGAGGCGACGGTCGGGATCTGCACCTGCTGCCCCTCGGTGAGGCCGCTGGTGATCTGGTCGGTCGAGTCGCCCTCGACGCCGACCGTGACAGCGGTACGGGTGGTCGAGCCGTCCTTGTTGACGACCAGCACCGTGCGGTTGGCGCCGGTGCCGGAGACCGCGGCGGTCGGCACGCTCAGCGCGTTCGTCGCGGAGCCGGTGACCACCTGGATGCTCGCGCTCAGGCCGGTGCGCAGGTTCGAGGTGTCGCTGGTGATCTGGAGCGTCGCCGGGTACTGCACGGCGCTGCTCGACCCGCTGCCGCCGCCCGAGGAGCCGCTGCTCGCCGGGAGCGAGCTGATGGACAGCACCTTCGCGTTCAGCACGGTGCCGGACTCGGCGTTGAGCGTGACCGTCGCGGCCTGGCCCGCCTTGATCTTCAGCGAGTCGGCCTCGGAGAAGTCCGCGGTGACCTGCATGCCGCTGGGGTTGGTCAGCACGACGAAGCCGGACGGCGTGCTGCCGGAGGAGGCCGAGGAGCCGGACGAGCCGGAGGCCCCCGAGCCGCCGGAGCCGCCGGTCGTGCCGGAGCCGCTGCTGCCGGAGGAGCCGGAGACCGTGTCGCCCTTCGCGCCGCCCACCGAGGCGACCGTGCCGGCGACCGGGGCCTTCAGCACGCAGCCGTCGACCGCGCGCTGGTCGGCGTCGACCTTGTTCTGCGCCTGGGTGACCTGCGCCTGGGCCTGCGCGAGCTGCGCCGGGTCGACGGTCGGGGTGGGCGTGGGGGTCGGGGTGGCGGCCGCGCCGCCGCGGCTGCCGGAGGAGCCCGAGCCGTCGGAGCCGGAGGAGCCCGAGGAGCCCGACGAGCCGGTGGAGGCGGGCAGTTCGCCCTCCTCGACCTTCGTCAGGTTCGCCTGCGCGGCGGTCAGCGACGCCTGGTCCTCGGCGAGGGTCTCCTCCGCGTCGGTCGGGTCGACCTTCGCCAGCACCTGGCCCTTCGTCACCTTGTCGCCGGCCTTGACGTCGACCTCGGTGAGGGTGCCGCCGGTGGTGAAGTCCACGCCCGCGTCGCTCGGCGAGGCGAGCGTGCCGGAGCCGGACACGGTGGCCAGCACCGTGCCCTTGGTCACCGTCGCCACGCGCGCCGTGCCGCTGCCCGCCGACGAGCCGGAACCGTCGTCGTGCACCGCCGCGTACGCACCGCCGGCGCCCGCGAGGACCACCACGCCGAGCACCGAGTTGATCAGGACGGCCCTGCGCCGCCGTGGGAGCACCTTCATGGCGCGCATCCTGGCCGGGGCGGCCTTTGAAGCCCTGGGAGAACCCTGGGAGTTCGCTGGGAGCGCGGGCCCGTGCGCCAGGCGCACGGGCCGCATGACGGACGGGGCCGGACGAATCCCCCCGGAACCGCGGGCTCCGCGGGCCGGGCCGCCGCCGGTTTCCCCGGGAACTCACAGGTCGGTCCCCGACAGTCCCCACCTGGGTGCGGTTCAGTTCCGACCGGGCTCGCGGGCCCGCGCCACGACCCGTACCGCCGATCCGACCCGTACCGCCCATCCGACCCGTACGGCCCCATCCGACCCGTACCGCCGATCCGAGGAGACGCACGGAGATGACCTGGACCCCTGGCCGGCCGTCCGCGGCACCGGAGAACGCGGGGCAGTCGGCGGCGCCGGAGCCCGGACGGACGCCTCTGCGGCGGGACGCCGCGGCGCCGGCTCCCACGGGACGGGCAGGCGCGGTCTCGCGCACGGACGCGGTCTCGCGCACGGACGCGATCCCGCGGGCAGGCGCCATCCCGCAGGCGGACGCCATCCCGCGGACAGGCGCCATCCCGCGCAGGGGCGCGGCGCTGCGCGCGGGGGCCGCGGTCGCCGTGCTGGCCGCGGCGGGGGCGCTGCTGCTCAGCGCGTGCTCGTCGTCCTCCGGGTCGTCCGGGTCCGCCGCGGGCGGCGCCTCCTCGGGCAGCGTCTCCCCCGCGGCGTCCGCGTCCGGCTCGGCGTCGAACGGCAAGGGCGCGCAGGCGATGGAGGCGTACCGGCAGTGCCTGTCGCAGCACGGCGTCGACCTGCCGACGTTCCACCGGCCCTCGGGGCGGCCCTCGGGCTCCGGGCGGCCGAGCGGCGGCCCGAGCGGGCGGCCGAGCGGCGGGTTCGGCGGGGGCTTCGGCGGCGGGTTCGGCGGATTCGGGGGCGCGTCCCCCGACGCGGCGACCCAGAAGGCGCTCGACGCGTGCGCGTCGCTGCGGCCGCAGTTCACCGGGCAGCGCGGCGGCGCGGGCGGCGACAGCAGCGCGTTCCAGGCGTTCACCAGCTGCCTGAAGGACCACGGGGTGACCCTCGCGACGCCCACGCCCGGCGCCGGCAACGGCTCCGGAGGGCGCGGCGCCGGCTCCGGCTTCGGCGCGCTGCGCGGGCTGAACACCGCGGACCCGAAGACCGCGAAGGCGTACACCACGTGCAAGCCCCTGCTCCCGACCCGCCCCACCGGGGCGCCGAACCCCTCCGCGACGTGACGGCGTCCTGAAGCGCGAGCTCACCCTCGGCGAGACCCCCGGCGCCGGAAAACCCGTGGCGGCCTGCGGGGGGCCGCTGTTAGCTTTCCGCCAGGCCGTGCAGGACGACGAGGAGGTGGTACCCGTGAACGTTTCGACATGGGTGTTCCCCCTTGGGGTCGCGGTCGGGCGATAGGTCGTCCGGGAGTGCCGTCACGAGCTCTCCCGAAAGGCACGACCATGACCCTGCGGTTCACCTCCGAGCGGCGCCTCGACGACGGCGTCCTGGAACGCGAGTTCACCCTCGGCGAGACCCCCGGCACGCTGTGGGCGCCCGAGTCCGCCGCGCCCCTCCGGCTGATCCTGATGGCGGCCAACAACGGCATGTCCAAGGCGCAGCCCCGACTGGCGGCCCGGGCCCGCCACACCGTCTCGTCCGGCTACGCGGTGGCGTCCATCGACGCGGCCGGCTGCGGGGACCGGCCCCGTACCGCCGCCGACGAGCAGGCCCGCGCCGACCTGCGCGCGGCGATGCGGGCCGGCGAGCCGGTGGACGAGATCTTCGAGTCCTTCATCGGCCCGCTGGTCGAGAACGCGGCCCCGGAGTGGCGCACCACGCTGGACGCCCTGCTCGACCTGCCCCAGATCACCGGCCCGGTCGGCTACTCGGGCTGGGCCGCGCTGGGCATCCGCCTCGCGGCGACCGACCCGCGCGTCGCCGCGGCCTGCCTCTTCGCCGGCGGCTACGTCCCCCGCGCCCAGCGCGAGGAGGCCCGCCGGATCGCCCTCCCGCTGCTGCTCCTGCTCCAGTGGGACGACGAGGGCAACCCCCGCGAGCGGGCCCTCGACCTGTTCGACTCCTTCGCCGGCGCCGAGAAGACCCTCCACGCGAACACGGGCGGCCACACCGGCACCCCCTGGTTCGAAACACAGGACGCCGACCGCTTCTTCACCCGCCACCTGAAGTAACCCCCACCCCCACCACCCCCCGGGAAGGGCCCCCGGACCCTTCCCGGTAGGGGGCCCGGCCCGCCGGGGGTGGGCGTGGGGTGGGGCTGCGGCGGGCCGGGGGTCGGAGGGGGGCCGGGAGCTAGGGGAGGGTGAGGATCTCGTACGGGTCGCCGTAGGTCTTCCAGCGCAGCGGCGGGTCGAGGTCGAGGTTGCCCGCGTTGAGGAAGACGCGCTGCTCGGTGTCGACGCGGCTGGTGTCGTCGTGCGCGTCCTCGGTCTTCATCGCGGCCTTGCGCGCGTCGAGGAAGGCGTTGAGGTAGGCGGTCTCGTCGCCGCCCTGGGCCGGCGTCCTGGCCTTCTTCATCGCGGTCTTGCGGATGCCGCCGAAGCTCACCGGGTCGTCGCCGGGGCCGTGCATCACGATCGCGTCGTAGTAGATGAACTGCCCGAGGGTGCCCAGCCCGTCGGACTTGGCCTGGCCGACGCTCGGGTCGAAGTAGACCGAGTCGCGCTCGTCGTTCTGCGCCTGCTGGAAGACGGTGTCCTTCGCCGCCTTCTTCCAGTCGCTGACGAACGCGCTGCCCAGCCCGGAGTGCGAGTCGGTGCCGTTGACCCGCTGCAGCGCGGGGATGTACTTGGCGAGGACGTTGCCGGGCTCCATGTCTTCGTAGTGCTGGACCAGTTCGAGCATGTCGCCGGTGCCGGAGCAGAAGCCGATGATGCCCGCGGTGTAGCCGCGGCCGTCGCCGATGTCCTCGATGTACTTGTACTGCGCCTTCCAGTCCAGCGAGGAGTTCTCCGCGGAGGAGACCAGCTCCATCGCGATCTCCTTCTTGTGCGGGTCGTCCAGGCCCGCCGCGTCCGTCCTGGGCGCGGCCGCGGCGGCGCGGGCCGCGTGGCGCCCGTGGGGGACGGCCGCGTCGGAGGTGCCGGCCAGCGCGAGGGACGCGCCGCCCGCCGCGAGCACGCCCGCCGCGGCGATCAGCGCGACGCGGCGGCTGGGACGCCTGGTGCGGGCGGGCCCGGAGGGTGGAGTGTGGGGGGAGTCGGGCAGCCGGGGGGAGTGGGGGGAGGACTGCATGTGCGTCTCCGTTTCGAGGGTTCGTCCGAGGAGGGCTCGGTACGCGTGCACGTGCGCCTGAGTTAGGAAAGCTTCCTAACCATTGCGGAGTATTGAAGCACCACCGCGCCCGTACGCCAAGGGGTCGCGGGACTGTCGCAGGCGCGCGTCACACTGGGGGCATGTGCAGAAGCATCAAGACCCTCCGCCCCCCGATGACTCCCGAGGTGCACGACGAGGACGTGCGGGCCGCCGCGCTGCAGTACGTCCGCAAGGTCTCCGGGTTCCGCGCGCCGGCCGCGCACAACCGCGAGGTGTTCGACGCCGCGGTGGAGGCCGTCGCCGCCGCCACCGCCGAACTGCTGGCCGGCCTGGAGGTACGCGGTCCGGCCCGCGCGGACACCCCCGCCGCGTCCTGACCGCGCGGCCCGAGCAGACCCCGCGACGTCCCCACGCGGCCCCCGCGGCCCGCGCCGTGTCCTGGCCGGGCCGCGCGCAGCCGTGACCTAGCCTGGCCGCATGGAGCAGATGACCCCCGCCGAGTGGCACGCCTTCGTCTCCACCGGGACCCGTACCGGCAAGCTCGCCGTGCTACGGGCCAACGGCCGCCCGCACGTGACGCCGGTGTGGTTCGTGCTGGACCACGGCGACCCCGACGACGTCCGGGTGATGTGGAACACCGGCGCCGACTCGCTCAAGGGCCGGGCGCTGCGCCGCGACCCGCACTTCGCGCTGTGCGTGGACGACGAGGCGCCGCCGTTCTCCTTCGTGCTGCTGGAGTGCACCGCGGAGATCGACGAGGACCCGGCCCGGCTCAAGGAGTGGGCGACCCGGATCGGCACCCGCTACATGGGCCCCGACCGCGGCAGGGAGTTCGGCGAGCGCAACGGCGTGCCCGGCGAGTACCTGGTCGTCGGCCGCGTCGACAAGGTCACCGCGCACCGCGCCGTCGCGGACTGAGCGCCCGGCCGCCGTAGCGGGCGGCGGCTCACCCGTACGACAGCTTCGAGCACGGATTCGCGTCCGCGCTCCGCGCCTGCTGCGTGATCGCCGTGGACAGCGGCTTCGGCGTCGCCGCCGCCGTCTTCGCGTAGTCCTGCCCGAGCACCAGGTTGATGCCGTCGATGTTCAGCGGCACCAGCTCCGCGCCCGGGAAGAGCTTGGCCAGCGACCGGGCCTGCGCAGCGTCCGCCGACCCGTACTCCACCCGCGTGGTGGGGTGGTCCTGCGACTTGGCGGTCGAGGTGCCGGTCACCGTGAAGTGGTCCGCGGTGAGCTTGTCCGCGGCCTTGCCGGCCAGCCCGGTCGTCGTGGTGCCGTTGAAGACGTCGACCGCTATGCCGGTGCCGTCCACGGTCGGCGCCGGGGTGGGCTTGGGCTGCACCTTGCCGGAGGCGTTGACGCCCTCCAGCGTGCGGTCCGCGCGCAGCTCGGCGAACAGGTCGTCCACGTCCGGGTGCACCAGGTCGATGCGCGGACCGTCGTACTTCCACGGCGCGGTGACGAACTGGATGTTCTTCAGGTCGATGTTCTTCAGCGACAGGCCGAACGACATCAGCTTGCTCGCGCTGCCCAGCCCCGGGTCGACGGTCAGCGACTTGGTCGCCGCGTCCGCCAGCGGCAGCAGCGTGGTCGGGTTCATGCCGTTCTTCTTGACCTTGCTGATCAGCGCCGACAGGAACGCCTGCTGCCGCATCATCCGGCCGACGTCGGAGTTGTCGCCGACGCCGTGCCGCACCCGGACGTAGTCCAGCGCCTTCTGCCCGGACAGGTTCTGCATCCCGGCCTGGAGGACGACGTTGCCCTTGTAGCCGAGGTTGGGGTTCATGTCCCCCTGGTAGATGTTGTTGGGCACGCAGACCTCGACGCCGTGCACGGCGGAGGTCATGGCCGCGAAGCCGGCGAAGTCGACCACCATGGTGTGGTCCACCCGCAGGCCGGAGAGCTTCTCGACGGTGTTCTGGGTGCAGGCCGGGTTGCCCTTGGCCGTGTTGCCCATGGAGAAGGCCGAATTGAACTGGGCCTTGGGCTGGTCCGGCGACCACTGGCCGTCCGGCAGCAGGCACGGCGGTATGTCCACCAGCGAGTCGCGGGGTATGGAGATGCCCACCGCGTGCTTGTGGTCGGGGTAGACGTGCAGCAGGATCGTGGTGTCCGAGCGGCCGATCGGGCCGGCCGCCGAGCCGCCGAGCTTGCCGTTCTCGCCGGAGCGGGTGTCGGAGCCGATCAGCAGGACGTTCACCGGCTTGTCGCCGTTGGCGTCGGCCTGGGCGGCGGCCGGGCGGTTCTTGCTCAGGCCGGCCGCGTCGAAGGTGCTGATGTTGGCGTTGAGCTTGAGGTAGATCGCTCCGCCGGCGCCGACCACCAGCACCGCGAGCGCCACAACGACGCCGATGATCCAGCGTTTGCGGCTCCGCTCGCGCTTGCGCCCACGTACGCCCATTCCCACACCTTCGGTCCGGTGGCTTGCGCGCACTCGACGGAAGCCCCACGTTTACCACTTGGGTCGGGCGGAATATATGACTCCCGTCACACTCCGTCCGGTCCGGGCCATGACCCGGCGAACCACTGTACGGGCTGAAAATGTGGACGCGGTTAAATGTGAGAAGGGCCTCCCGAAAACCCCCGAAAGCGCACTTTCCGGCACGCGCCGGCATCGAGGCGGGAGGCGGGAGCCGGGGCGCGGGAGCCGCGAGGACGGGAGCCGCGAGGACGGGAGCCGCGAGGACGGAAACCGCCGCGGCCGCGGTCACCGCATCTGGTCACGCAAGGCGTCGTCGAGATGACGGTACGGATGGAAGAGGCCGTCGAGCCCGGTGAGCGCGAGCAGTTTCCTGGTGGCCCGCAGATCGCACGCCATGGCCACCCGGCCGCCGCGGTCGGTGATCCGGCGGCGGGCGCGCACCAGCAGCGAGAGCCCGAAGCAGTCGATGAACTCCACCGGGCCGAGGTCCAGCACCACGGTCAGTGGCGGCGGCCCCTGCGCGGCGGCGGCCAGATGCGGCTCGATCGCGTCGGCGCTGCCGAGGTCGATCTCGCCGCGCAGCTCGACCACGGTCACCGGACCGAGCCGGTAGCTGCGGGCGTTGGCGGTCGGCGGCGGTACGGCATCACCCGCGCGCGACTGCTCCTGCTGCACCGTACGTCCCCTCGTAACGCCAGCCCCACGCGTGACCCGCGGCAACCGTAGTGCCACCCCGCGGTCGCCCGGGAGGGCGTTGCGGACATAGAGGGACGTTATTCACCTCGGGGGTGAAGATCAAGAACACCGTCCGCACCGGGCCGGATTCACAGGCGGGAGCTTCGGGGCCGCGGGCCGGAGCTTCGGGGCCGCGGGCCGGAGCCCCGGGGCCGCCGGCGGCGCGAGGTCGCCGCCCCGCGCTCACAGGTCCCGCTGGAAGGCGTGCAGCCAGTCCAGCGACGCCGTGGTGTCCAGCGCCATCCGGTCCAGCGCGTCCATCGCCCGGGTGTACTCGGCGACCTCGTCGGCCTTGTCGATGTAGAGCGCGCCGGTCAGCTGTTCCAGGTAGACCAGGTCCGGCAGGTCCGACTCGGGGAAGCTCAGCAGGGTGAAGGCGCCTCCGCCCGCCGCGTGGCCGCCGGCCGCGAAGGGGAGGATGCGCACGCCCACGTTCGGCGCCTCGGCGGCCTCCAGCAGATGGCGTACCTGCTCCCGCATCATCGACGGAGTGCCGAACGGACGCCGCAGCGCGCCCTCGTCCATCACCGCGACGAAGTGCGGGGCCTGCTCGGAGACCAGGAGCTTCTGCCGCTCCAGCCGCAGGCCCACCCGGCGCTCCACCCAGGGCTCGGCCGCCTCGGGGTGGCCGAGCCGGATCACCGACCTTATGTACTCCTCGGTCTGCAGCAGTCCGTGCACGAACTGCACCTCGAAGGTGCGGATCAGCGCGGCGGACTCCTCCAGGCCGACATAGGTCTGGAACCAGGTCGGCATGACCTCGCCGTAACCGTGCCACCAGCCGGCCGCGTTGGCCTCGCGGACCAGGCCCAGCATGGCCAGCCGCTCGCCGTCGTCGGTGACGCCGTACAGGGTCAGCAGGTCGGCGACGTCGCGCTCCTTGAAGCTGACCCGTCCCAGCTCCATGCGGCTGATCTTCGACTCGGACGCGCGGATCGAGTACCCCGCGTCCTCTCTGCTGATGCCCCGGGTCTCCCGCAGTCGCCGCAGCTGCGCACCCAGCAGCATTCGTCGCACGATGGACCCGCCTCCCGGCTGCCCTGCACTCATAGGTCACGCTCCGCCCTCGGCTCATCAGCAGTCTGCCACTAACGCACTGCGGGCAGTACCCATTCGGTCACTCTCCAACGCCGCGTGCATCATTGCATGCAGATGCACGTGCAGACGCTCTTGCATCACAGGGTGCCGATCCATGAGCATGGGGGCGTGCAGACACCTCGGGGGCTCGCATGAGGGCAGAGGCCACGGCAGTGCTGGAACCGTTATGGCAAGGCGTGCTCGCGCCCGAGCGACTCGCCGCCAACCACGGGGCCACCTGTGAGCTGCCCGCGGCCCTCGAGTCGGTCCGCGAGGCCCGCAGGTTCACCACGGCGACGCTGCGGCACTGGGATCTGGCCGCGCTGCGCGAGTCGATCGAGCTGGTCGCCTCCGAACTGGTCACCAACGCGCTGCGGTACGCCGTGCCGGTGGGCGCGGTGGGCACGCCCATCCGGCTGAGCCTGGTGCGCTGGACCTCGCGCGTGGTCTGTGCGGTGCGCGACCCCAGCGGGGTCGCGCCGATCGCCAAGGACCCCGACTACGTGGCCGAGACCGGCCGCGGCCTGCACCTGGTCGAGTCGTACAGCGAGAACTGGGGATGGCACCCGCTGAACGGCGCCGGCAAGGTGGTCTGGGCGCTGTTCCTCGCACCGGTCACGATGTGCAAGGAATGATCGCCCGGTAAAAGGCGATAAAAGGTGATCGGCGCCACTACGGCATCAGGTGGTCGAACTCCCCCGCCTTGACGCCGATGATCATCGATTCGATCTCGGCGCGCGTGTATATGAGCGCCGGCCCGTCCGGAAAGCGTGAATTGCGCACGGCGACGTCGCCGTCGGGCAGCGCCGCGAACTCCATGCATGTGCCATTGGCGTTGCTGTGACGGCTCTTCTGCCAGACGACGCCCGTTAGGTCTTCTGCCGCCATTCCGTTGTGCGTTTGGCGCATCAGCTTCTCCCCATAAGTGCCTTGCCTGGTACCGGAGATGATAACTCGTGATGCGAGCACGTGCATCTGCACGTGCAAGTGCACGTGCAGTAACTGGCTGTGATGTCCACCCCCAGTCGTCGTCTGCCCGTTCGGCGGCGGGAAAACCCGGCGGGATACGGCTGGCGGGTCGGATATGATATTGACGGTCCGTAGTTGGACGAACTCACTCCGCGCAACGAATCGGGAGCAGCCTGCAATGGCTCGTCACCTCATCACCTCCGCCCTGCCCTATATCAATGGGATCAAGCACCTGGGCAACATGGTGGGGTCCATGCTCCCGGCGGACGTCTACTCCCGTTACCTGCGCCAGCGCGGCCACGAGGTGCTCTACATCTGCGGAACCGACGAGCACGGCACCCCCGCGGAACTCGCCGCGAAGGAGGCAGGACTTCCGGTCGACGTCTTCTGCGCGCAGGCGCACGACGCGCAGAAGGCGATCTACGACGGTTTCGAGCTGTCCTTCGACCACTTCGGCCGCAGTTCCTCCGCGCAGAATCGGGAGATCACCCAGGAGTTCGCCCGCGCGCTCTTCGCCAACGGCTTCATCGAGGAGCGGTCCATCCGGCAGGTGTACTCGCTGGACGACGAGCGCTTCCTGCCCGACCGCTACATCGTCGGCACCTGCCCGCACTGCGGGTACGACAAGGCGCGCGGCGACCAGTGCGAGAACTGCACCCGGGTGCTCGACCCCACCGACCTCATCGAGGCGCGCTCCGCGATCAGCGGCAGCGACCGGCTGGAGGTCCGCGAGACCAAGCACCTCTTCCTCCTCCAGTCCGCGCTGGCCGGCGAGGTCGAGGCGTGGATCGACGCCACCAGCGCCGACTGGCCGACCCTGGCCTCCTCGATCGCCCGCAAGTGGCTCACCGAGGGGCTGCAGGACCGCGCGATCACGCGCGACCTCGAATGGGGAGTCCCCGTCCCCGCCGACACCTGGCCCGAACTGGCCGCCGAGGGCAAGGTCTTCTACGTCTGGTTCGACGCGCCGATCGAGTACATCGGTTCCACCAAGGAATGGGCGGACGAGGACCCGGCGAACCGCGACTGGAAGTCCTGGTGGTGGCAGGCGGACTCCGGCGAGAATCCCGTGCGCTACACGGAGTTCATGGCGAAGGACAACGTGCCCTTCCACACCGTGATGTTCCCCGCCACCCAGCTGGGCACACGCGAGCCGTGGAAGAAGGTCGACCACGTCAAGGCGTTCAACTGGCTGAACTACTACGGCGGGAAGTTCTCCACCTCGCAGCGCCGCGGCGTCTTCACCGACGCCGCGCTGGACCTGCTGCCCGCCGACTACTGGCGCTACTTCCTGATGGCCAACGCGCCGGAGTCCGACGACACCTCCTTCACCTGGGAGCTGTTCGCGTCCTCGGTGAACAAGGACCTGGCCGACACCCTCGGCAACTTCGTCAACCGCGTGCTGTCCTTCTCCCGCAAGCGGTTCGGCGACGAGGTCCCGGCCGGCGCGAAGCCCGGGGCGGTCGAGGCCCGGCTCGGCGAGCAGATCGCCGGACTGCTCGCCGAGTACGAGACCCACATGGAGACACTCCAGTTCCGCAAGGCCGCCCAGGCGCTGCGGGCGCTGTGGAGCGCGGGCAACTCCTACCTGGAGGAGAAGGCGCCCTGGCTGGAGATCAAGACCGACCCGGAGGGCGCGGCGCTGACGCTGCGCACCGCGATGAACCTGATCCACCTGTACGCGGTGGTCTCCGAGCCGTTCATCCCGGCCTCGGCGAAGGCGATGCGCGGGGCGTTCGCGCTGCCGGCCGACGACGCCACGTGGGTCACCCCCCAGCAGGCCGCGGCGCTGGACACGGTCCCCGCGGGCACGCCGTTCACGGTCCCGCCGGTGCTGTTCGCGAAGATCACCGACGAGGACCTGGAGTCGTACGTCACCCGCTTCGGCGGCGACCCGGAGGCTGCGGCCTGAGAAACGGCCAGGCCCCGGCTCACCGCGCCAGCGCGGCCGCGTCGCCCATCACCACCACCGGGTGCAGTGCCGGGTCGAGGGTGCGCAGCAGGGTCACCATCACGCGCTTGGGCAGGCTGACGCAGCCCTCGGTGGGGCCGCCGTGGTCGACGTGCAGCCAGATGCCGCCGCCGCGGGACTCGCCCATGGGGCGGGTCCAGTCGCGCGGGGACATGCCGGGCTTGCGGTTGTAGTCGATCGCGATGACGTAGTCGAAGGCGCCGGCCAGCGGTTCGCCCTCGACACCGGTGCCGTGCACGTCGAAGCCGATCGGCGCGTGGTCGTAGCTGAGCTTGGTGCCGGGGGAGGGCAGCCGGCCGCTGGCGTCGGTGAGCGTGAACACGCCGATGGGCGAGCGCAGGTCGCCGGTGTGGTGGCGGTCGGTCCAGCCGTGCGCCGCGTTGTGCGCGCGCCAGGGCGGCCCGGCGGGGGCCCAGCCGCCCCGGGCGTCGCGGCGGAAGAGCCGGACCGTCGAGGTGGTCGCGTCGTGCCCGTCGCCGGTGACCAGCGCCGCCTGCTGGGCGCCGGCGGGTATCTGCGCGCGGGTGCGGGGGCCGACGCCGGGCAGCTGCGCGGGCTCGACGGGCGCGGTGGGCAGCGCCGAGCCGTCCGGCTGGGGCGCCCCGCGGCCGGCCCGGCCCACCGCGGGCTGCCCGCTGGTGAGCGGGGCGACGTCGGCGATCCGGGACGGCCGCGCCCCGGACTCCCGCTGCGCGCCGCACCCGGCGACCAGCGCGGCGGCGGCCAGCACCCCCGTGCAGGCGAGCACCGCGGCCGGCACGGACACCGCGGCGCGGCGGCGGTGCCGGCGGGACCCGGCGGTACGGCGGGGACGCGAGGGGCGGAACCGTTCGGTGGACATGGCGGCGTACGGGCCTTTCACGAGGCGGGGCCGGGATGGGGGGGCCGGGGTCGGGGGCCGGGGGGCCGGGGCCCGGATCGGAGCCCGGAGTCGGGATCAGGAGGAGTCGGGGCCGGGGCCGGCCGGGACGGGTGCGGAGCCAGGGCCGGGACGGACCTCGGGTGGGCGCGGTCAGGAGAAGTCCGCGCCGGCGATCAGCTCGCGGGCGCGCGTCTCCTGTTCGGGGGTGGGGTCGGCCAGGCACGCGGTGGCGACGACGACCGCGGGCGAGCCCGAGCCGTCGGCGAGCAGCGCGCCGAGCTGCTCGGTGCCGCCGACCGCCCGGCACGCGTCGACCACGCTCTCGCCGGTCACACCGGTCCGGCCGGGCCCCCGCGCCTTGTCGGCCATGCCCTGGTCCAGCGACAGCGTGAACTGCACCAGGACCCCGTCCGTGTCCAGCATCCGCACCAGCGGCGTGCAGAAGTCGTCGCGCTGGGTGGCGCAGCCGGCCTGGGGCAGCGCGAGGTCCTGCGAGGACACGTACGCCCTGGGACTGTCATGCGCGACCAGCACGGACCACTTCGCGGGCACCGCCACGCGCAGCCCGCTGAGCGTGGGGAACCTGCGCGGCATCGCGGTGGGCGCGAAGGTGGCCTCCCCCGTCGTCGTGGGCACGGCCGTCGGGGGCGCGCTGCCGGCCGCCGGGTCCGAGGCGGTGCCGGACGCGGTGCCGGTGACGGTGGGCGCGAGGGTGCCGGTGGCGTCCGGCGGCGGGCTGCCGCCCGGATCGGTGGCGCCCGGCAGCAGCAGTCCCGCGGCGGCGACCGCGAGCACCGCGGTCGCGGACAGGCCCGCGGCCCGGCGCCGCCTGCGACGCCGCACCCGCTCCCGCACGCTCTCCAGCCGCTGGGCGGGCGCGGGCAGTTGGGGCACGGCGCGCTCCAGCAGCACGCGCAGTTCCTGCTCCTCGCGGGCGCCGTCGGGGGTGGGGTCAGTCACCGTGCTCGCCCCCGTCCACGGCGACCGCGGCGGGCAGCCGGGACCGCAGCGAGTGCAGCGCCTTGGACGCCTGGCTCTTGACCGTGCCCTCCGAGCAGCGCAGCACGGCCGCGGTCTCCGCGACGCTCAGGTCCTCGAAGTAGCGCAGCACCACGACCGCCCGCTGGCGCACCGGCAGCGAGCGGATCGCCGCGGCCAGCGCGTCCTCCAGGTCGACCGCGGCGAACGGGTCGCTCACCGCGGCCCGGTCCGGCAGCTCCCCGTGCGGGAGTTCGCCCCGCCAACGCCGCCGCCACCAGGAGGCGTGCGTGTGCACCAGCGCCTTGCGCGCGTACGCTTCGGGGTTCTCCGCGGCGATCCGCGACCACTTGGGCCAGATCCTGGCCAGCACGGTCTGCAGCAGGTCCTCCGCGAGGTGCGCGTCGCCCGTGAGCAGCCAGGCGACGCGGAGCAGCCTCGGGCCCCGCGCCGCCACCCACTCCTCGAACCCCGGTTCGCTCACCGTCTGTCCTCTCCACACCCCTCCAACCGGGTGCGAGCCCCCCGAGGTTGCCCGGCGCCGGGATCAGGACTTCGGCGCGGCCCGGCGCAGCTGCAGGTGCAGCTCCCGCAGGCGGGCCTCGGAGACCTCCGACGGCGCTCCCATGAGCAGATCCTGCGCGTTCTGGTTCAGCGGGAAGGCGATCGTCTCGCGGATGTTCGGCTCGTCCGCGAGCAGCATCACCATGCGGTCGACGCCCGGCGCGATGCCACCGTGCGGCGGCGCGCCGAAGTGGAAGGCGCGCAGCATCCCGCCGAACTCCGCCTCCACGGTCGCGCGGTCGTAGCCGGCGATCTCGAACGCGCGGTACATCACCGCGGGTTCGTGGTTGCGGATCGCGCCGGAGGACAGCTCGATGCCGTTGCAGACGATGTCGTACTGCCAGGCCAGGACGTCCAGCGGGTCCTTGGTGTCGAGCGCTTCCAGGCCGCCCTGCGGCATCGAGAACGGGTTGTGGGAGAACTCGATCTGCCCGGTGTCCTCGTTGCGCTCGAACATCGGGAAGTCCACGATCCAGCAGAACCGGAAGACGTTCTCCTCGAACTGCCCGGCGCGCTTGGCCGCCTCGACCCGGACCGGGCCCATGATCCTGGAGACCTCGTCGAATTCCCCGGCTCCGAAGAGGATCGCGGTGCCCGGCTCGGCGCCGACCGCGGCGATGAGCGCGGCGGTGTCCTGCTCGGTGAGGAACTTGGCGATGGGGCCGGTGAGTTCGTACTTCTCCGGGGAGCCTCCGACGCGCACCCAGGCCAGGCCCTTGGCGCCGAGCGAGACCGCGTACTCGCCGAGCGAGTCGAAGAACTTCCGCGGCTGGTCGGCGGTGTCGGGCACGGCCAGCGCGCGGACGTGCTTGCCGGCGAACGCCTTGAAGCCGGAGTCGGCGAAGACCGCGGAGACGTCGACCAGTTCGAGCGAGGTGCGCAGGTCCGGCTTGTCGTTGCCGTACTTCAGCATCGACTCGCGGAACGGGATGCGCGGGAACGGCGAGGTGACCGTGCGGCCGCCGCCCAGCTCGGTGAACAGGTCGGTCATCACCTTCTCGATGACGCCGAAGACGTCCTCCTGCTCCACGAAGCTCATCTCGACGTCGAGCTGGTAGAACTCGCCGGGCGAGCGGTCGGCGCGGGAGTCCTCGTCGCGGAAGCACGGCGCGATCTGGAAGTAGCGGTCGAAGCCGGAGATCATCAGCAGCTGCTTGAACTGCTGCGGGGCCTGCGGCAGCGCGTAGAACTTGCCGGCGTGCACCCGGGAGGGCACCAGGAAGTCGCGGGCGCCCTCCGGCGAGGTGGCGGACAGGATCGGGGTGGCCATCTCGTTGAAGCCCAGCGCGGTCATCTCGCGGCGCAGGAAGGAGATCACCTGGGTGCGCAGCATGATGTTGCGGTGCATGCGCTGGCGGCGCAGGTCCAGGAAGCGGTTGGTGAGCCGCAGCTCCTCGTTCGCGTTGTCCTCGGGGAAGACCGGGAAGGGCAGCGGGTCGGCGGCGCCGAGCACCTCCAGGGAAATCACCTCGACCTCGACCTCGCCGGTCGGCAGCTCCGGGTTGACGTTCTCCGCGGCGCGGGCCACCACCCGGCCGTCCACGCGCACCACGGACTCCTTGGACTGGCTGCTGAGCTGCTCGTAGACCGGGGAGCCGGGGCGCGCGACGAGCTGGGTGAAGCCGTAGTGGTCGCGCAGGTCGACGAAGAGGATGCCGCCCAGATCGCGGCGATTGTGCAGCCAGCCGGACAGGCGGACGTCGGTGTCGACGTCGGTGGCGCGCAGCTCTCCGCAGGTGTGGGACCGGTACCGGTGCATCGTTCGTCCAAGTCGTCGGTTCGATGGGGACGCGCGGCTCGGCGTGGCGGCCGCGGGGTGAACCCCGACAGCCTACCGGCGGCACCGGCCCGCTCCCCATTCGGATACGTTGGCCTATACCACCCTTGTCCTCCTAAACTGGGCGAATGCGCACCGAGGACGTCCTCGCCGCCGTGGGCTACGGCCTGTGGCAGTGGGACGAATCCACCGGAACCGTCACGGTCGACGGCCGCGCGGCCCGCCTGCTGGGACTGTCCGGAGGCCCCGCCACGCACCGCTCGGCCGCGGTACGGGCCTGCCTGCACGCCTCGGACTACGTCGCCCTCGCCTCCGCGGTCTCGCTGGCCACCGCGGACGGCTCGGTGGCCGAGTCGCTGCTGCGCGTGGTGGGCCGGGACGGCAGCGTGACGCGCACCGTGCGGGCCCGGCTGCGGCCGCAGGGCCCGCTGCTCAGCGGCACCGTGCACGAGGTGCGCGAGCGGGCCGGCCGGGGCCCGGGCGCCGCGCCCGTGGACTGGCGGCGCTCGCGGGAGGCGTTCCTGCTGGACGCCGGCCGCGCGCTGGCCGAGGCGGACTCCACCGCGGAGGTGCTGCGGGTGGCCTCCACGCTGTCCATGCCCGGCTTCTCCCCCGACGGCCTGGCGGTCTTCGGGGTCGAGGGCGACCGGCTGGTGCTCATCGGCCACCACGGCCAGGACGGCGCCGCCGCCAACGACGCCTTCGACGGCATGCCGCTGGCCGCGGACTACCCGGCCGCCCAGGTCGCCCGCACCGGCCAGGCGGTCTACGTGGCCAGCCCGCAGGAGTACGAACGGCGCTTCCCGGGGATCTGGCCGGTGGTCAAGACCTTCGAGCGGGTCTCGTGGGCGTATCTGCCGCTGACCGTGGCGGGCACCACGATCGGCGCCTGGATGGCGGCCTTCCGCGAGCCGGTGCGGTTCACCCCGGACGAGCGGTCGGTGCTCACCACGGTCGCCCGGATGCTCGGGCAGGCGCTGTCCCGGGCCCATGTGCACGAGTCGGAGCGGGCGCTGTCCGACGGCCTGCAGCGCACCATGCTGCCGGTGCGCGAGCCCGGCATCGACGGGATGGCGGTCGCCGCGCGCTATGTGCCGACCGGCGGCGGGCTCCAGGTCGGCGGCGACTGGTACGACGTGATCGGGCTGCCGTCCGGGAGCACCGCCATCGTCATCGGCGACGTGCAGGGGCACGACGTGCGGGCGGCCGGCCTGATGGGCCAGCTGCGCATCGCGCTGCGGGCGTATGCCGCCGAGGGGCACGGCCCGGACGCGGTGCTCTCGCGCGCCTCCCGGTTCCTGGCCGGCCTCACCCAGGAGGCCGGGCCGGACGACGTGCGCTTCGCGACCTGCCTGTACCTGGAGGTCGACCCGGCGACCGGCAGCGTGGACGTGGCCAGGGCCGGGCACCCGGAGCCGGCCGTCCGGCTGGGCGACGGCACCACGATCGTGCGCCGCACGCCCGGCGGGCTGCCGCTGGGCATCGAGCCGGACAGCGACTACCCGACCGCGCGGCTGGCGCTGGAGCCCGGCGAGGTGCTGCTGCTGTGCACCGACGGGCTGATCGAGACCGGCGGCCACGACCTGGACACCGGCTGGAACCGGGTCTTCGAGGTCTTCGAGGCCGGTCCCGCCGACGATCTGGAGGAGCTGGCGGACTCCCTGGTCAGGGCGGTGCACGGACCGGCCTCGCACCACACCACCGGGCCGCTGGCCGACCGCCGGGAGGACGACATCGCCCTGGTGCTGCTGCGCCGCGACCCGGACGGCCCGACCTGCGCGGTGCCGGTGCGCCGCACCGTGCTGCGGGTGGCGCAGAACGCGCCGGCCCAGATCAGCGCGGCCCGCGACGACATCCGGGCGCTGCTGCACGACTGGCGGTCGCCCGACCAGGTGGAGTCCGCGATTCTGCTGGTCTCCGAGCTGATCACCAACGTGCTGGTGCACACCGACGAGGACGCGGTGCTGACCGCGCAGGTCATCGGCATGCCCGGCACCCGCAGGCTGCACGCCGAGGTCGGCGACCGCTCCGACGACATGCCGCACCGCCGCAGCCCCGGCGAGATGGCCTCCTCCGGGCGCGGCCTGCTGCTGATGGAGGAGCTCGCCGACGCCTGGGGCGTGGACCCCCGGGGCGACGGCAAGGCCATCTGGTTCGAGATCGACGAGTAGCCGCGCGGCCCCTGGCGCGGCGGCCGGGTGGGCGCGCGGGCCCGAGGCGGCGGCCCCGGGCGGCCCCGGGGGTCCGCCGCCCGCCCGGCTACCCGTCCTCGCCGTGCTCCTTCTCCACCAGCCGGTCCACGCACACCGCCACGGCGATCAGCATGGCCGGATCGGCGTCCTCGCGTTCGACGTCGATCGCGTAGGAGTCGCGCAGCGAGAACCAGCGGCGGGAGATCCGGGCCAGCCGCTCGCCCTCGTACTCGATGTCGTACTCCTTGTCGATCAGGTCGCCGCGCACCTCCAGCTCCTCACCGGAGGCCAGCTCCGCCCGGTAGACGTCGTGCAGCAGCGCCAGCCGCTTCTTCTTCACGGTCACCAGCGTCTGCCCGTCACGCTCGACGGTCATGGCGTCACGCAGCGACAGCAGCTTCTTGTGGATGACGGCCAGCACCGCGCCGCCGGGGTCCTGCAGCTCCAGCGTCTCGCGCACCCTGAGCACCTTGCCGTCGACGTAGAACGCCCTGCGGCCGTGCTCGTCCTCGATCCAGTAGTCGTCGCCGACGGCGAACATCTTCTCGCGCACCACGTATTTCATGCCCGGATGCCTACCCCCTGCGGCGGCTCTCGGTCCGTGCGCCGATGATGTTTCATGGGAGGCATGACTGCACGTGCACGCGTCCGGGCCCCCGAGCTGATCGGCGAGGGCGGCTGGCTGAACACCGGTGGCAAGAGCCTGACCCTCGCCGACCTGCGCGGATCGATCGTGATCCTCGACTTCTGGACCTTCTGCTGTGTGAACTGCCTGCACGTCCTGGACGAGCTGCGGGAGCTGGAGGAGCGGCACCGGGACACCGTGGTGATCGTCGGCGTGCACTCCCCGAAGTTCGTGCACGAGGCCGAGCACCAGGCGGTCGTCGACGCGGTCGAGCGCTACGAGGTGCACCACCCGGTGCTGGACGACCCGCGGCTGGCCACCTGGAAGCAGTACGCGGTGCGCGCCTGGCCGACGCTGGTGGTGATCGACCCCGAGGGGTACGTGGTCGCCCAGCACGCCGGCGAGGGCCACGCGCACGCGCTGGAGCGGCTGGTCACCCGGCTGGAGAAGGAGCACGCGGCCAAGGGCACGCTGCGCCGCGGCGACGGCCCGTACGTGCCGCCGGAGCCGGTCGCCACCGACCTGCGCTTCCCCGGCAAGGCGCTGGCGCTGCCCGTCTCGGGGCACTACCTGGTTTCGGACTCCACCCGGCACGCCCTGGTGGAGCTGGCCGCGGACGGCGAGACGGTGATCCGGCGGATCGGCTCCGGCGAGCGCGGCCTGGTCGACGGAGACGCGGCGACCGCCCGGTTCAGCGAGCCGCAGGGCCTGGCCCTGCTGCCGACGGGCGAGATCGTGGTCGCCGACACCGTCAACCACGTGCTGCGCCTGGTGGACCCCGAGAGCGGACGGGTCAGCACGGTGGCCGGCACCGGCCGGCAGTGGTGGCAGGGCTCGCCCAGTTCCGGTCCGGCGCGGGACGTCGCGCTGTCCTCGCCGTGGGACGTGGCGTGGTTCGAGGGCCGGGTGTGGATCGCGATGGCCGGCGTGCACCAGCTGTGGACGTACGACCCGGCGGCCGACCGGGTCGAGGTGGCGGCCGGCACCACCAACGAGGGCCTGGTCGACGGTCCGGCGGCCGAGGCGTGGTTCGCCCAGCCCTCGGGCCTGTCGGCGGCGGGCCCCCGGCTGTGGGTCGCCGACTCCGAGACGTCGGCGCTGCGCTGGGTCGAGCGGGTGGACGCGGCGCCCGGGGCGGCCGACGGCGCGGCAGGCGCGGCAGGCGGCGTCGGGGACGCGGCCGGCGGCGAGGGCCCTGGCGAGGACTACGAGGACTACGTGGTGCGGACGGCCGTCGGCACCGGCCTGTTCGACTTCGGGCACCGCGACGGGCCGGCCGGGCAGGCGCTGTTCCAGCACCCGCTGGGCGTCACCGCACTCCCGGACGGCAGCGTCGCGGTCAGCGACACGTACAACAACGCGCTGCGCCGCTACGACCCGGTCTCCGGCGAGGTGTCGACGCTCGCCACCGACCTGCGCGAGCCCTCGGACGCGGTGGTGGTCGACGACGACGTGGTGGTCGTGGAGTCCGCGCGGCACCGGCTGACCCGGCTGCACCTGCCGGAGGAGGCGGTACGCGTCGAGGCGGTGGCCCACCGCACCCGGCGGGCCGCGACCGACGTGGCGCCGGGCGCCTTCCGCCTCGACGTGGTCTTCAGCGCGCCGGCCGGGCAGAAGCTGGACGAGCGCTACGGCCCGTCCACCCGGCTGCTGGTCAGCGCGACGCCGCCGGAACTGCTCAAGGAGGGTGCCGGCAAGGGCACCGACCTCTTCCGCGACCTGGTGCTCGATCCCGGGGTGCCGGAGGGCGTCCTGCACGTCTCGGCGATGGCCGCGTCGTGCGACGACGACCCGGTGAACCCCTATCCCGCCTGCCATGTGCACCAGCAGGACTGGGGGGTGCCGGTGCGGCTCGCCGAGGGCGGCGACGCCCGGCTGGCGCTGGTCCTGGCGGGGCTCGACGACCAGGACGCACCGCCTCAGTGAGCAGACGGGCCGGTCGGTCAGTAGCGGTTGCCGGGGTAGTAGCGCTCCTCCACGACGGGCGGCACGTCACCATCAGCCGTGGGGGGTACGCGCCGGCGCTTGAAGATGCTGACGTAGGCCGCGAGACCGATGATGCCCACGCCCATCATGATCAGGCCGAGCAGATCCACGTTGACGCCCTTCGCGTGCCAGTCGGTCGCGAAGGTGATGATCGCACCGGCCGCGATCAGAATGATGCAGCCTCCGATGCCCACGGTCCTCGCCTCCATCAATTGTGTCCAGGTAGAGGGGAGTTCCCCTCGTCGGCCGCCTACCCGGGCTTCCGACGAGCAATCACCACCCGCCGCTGCGGGGCGTACCGGCCGGCCGCGGCCCGAGGAGCGGGACGGATAAGCGTGACCGGAGAGCGGACAGGAGAGCGGACAGGAGAGCGGCGCTCCTCCCGCGGCTGCGGGAAAAGCGCCGGGAGCGGACCGGGGGACGGGGGGACGGGAGGCCGTGGTGCGCGCGGCGGGGCCGCGCGTCAGGGCTTGATGACGACCGACTTGACGATCTTGTCGGCGAACGTCTGGCGCTTGGCGTCCCACAGCGGCCACAGGAAGCCGAGCAGGCACGCGAGCGCGTCCAGGATGTGCAGCAGGCGGCGGCCGATGGCCAGGCCCACGCCCAGCACGTTGCCGTCCGCCTCGCGCAGCACCCGGGTGCCGACCGCCATCTTGCCGGGGGTCTGACCCCTCGTGCCCTCCAGGTAGCCGAACACGATCAGGGCCAACAGGCTGGCGATCGACGGCCCCAGCCGGCCGAGGGCGATCGCGAGGATGATCTCCGCGACGCCGACGATCACGCCGTCGATGATCGACGCGAGCACGCGCCAACCCCAGTGCGCCAGCGGCGGCATGCCCACCGGCTGCTGGCCGTAGGCGGCCATGTCCTGCTGCGGCGCGCCGGGGTAGGAGGGTATGCCGCCGGGCTGCGGCTGCCCGTAGGGACCGGGCTGGCCGGGGATGCCGCCCTGCTGCCCGTACGGATTCTGGCCGTAGGGGTTCTGTCCGTAAGGCCCGGGCTGGCCGCCGGGGGGACCGCCGTACGGAGGTGGCTGGTTCTCAGTCATGGCCGCGAGTAAATCAGTTGGACCTCTTGTCGCATAGACGGACAGGGAACGGGATTGTCACATTCCGGACACGCCCCGGGAGTTGGGGCGCGGCCGGGCGCGGGGCGGGGCGCGGGACGCTGGTCGGGGCGGGGCTGGGCGGGTCAGCCGCGCAGGAATGCGTGCAGGGCGCTCGCCAGCAGGTGGGGGTCGTCCGCGCCGCACAGCTCGCGGGCGGAGTGCATGGACAGGATCGGCACGCCCACGTCCACGGTGGTGATACCGAGCCGCGCCGAGGTGATCGGGCCGATGGTGGTGCCGCACGGCATCGCGTTGCTGGACACGAAGTGCTGGAAGGGCACGCCGGCGCTCTCGCACGCCGCGGCGAAGACGCCGCGCCCGCCGCCGTCGGTGGCGTAGCGCTGGTTGACGTTCGTCTTCAGGATGGGGCCGCCGTTGGCCCGCGGGTGGTGGGTGGGGTCGTGCTTCTCGGGGTAGTTGGGGTGCACGGCGTGGCCGACGTCGGAGGACACGCACACGGTGCCGGCCAGCGCCCGCATCCGGTCCTCGTAGTCGCCGCCGCGGGCGTGCACCGAGCGCTCCAGCACGTTCCCCAGCAGGGGGCCCTGGGCGCCGGTGTCGGCCTCGCTGCCGTTCTCCTCGTGGTCGAAGGCGGCGAGCACCGGGATGTGCGGCAGCTCGCCGCCGCCGGCGGCCGCGGCGGCCAGGGCGGCGGTGCAGGCGTGCACCGACAGCAGGTTGTCCAGCCGGGGGAGGCCAGCAGCTCGCGGTCCCGGCCGAGGTAGGCGGGCGGCTGCACGTCGTGCGTCATCAGGTCCCAGCCGACCACGTCCTCCGCGTCCAGCCCGGCCTCGGCGGCGAGGAAGCCGATCAGGTCGCCGTCGGACGCCTCGCCAAGACCCCACAGCGGCTGGAGGTGGCGCTGGCGGTCCAGCGCCAGTCCGTCGTTGACCCCCCGGTCGAGGTGGACGGCGAGCTGGGCGACGCGCAGCAGCGGGCGGTGCACGTCGACCAGCGCGGTGGAGCCGTCGCGCAGCGTCAGCCGCCCGGCCAGGCCCAGGTCGCGGTCCAGCCAGCTGTTGAGCAGCGGCCCGCCGTAGATCTCCACCGCGACCTGTCGCCATCCCGCGGCGCCCATGTCCGGGCGCGGCTTGACCCGCAGGTTCGGCGAGTCGGTGTGCGCGCCGACCACGCGGAACGGCGTGTGCGGCGCGGCGCCCTCCGGCACGTGCCAGGCCACGATCGCGCCGCCGCGCACCACATACCGCCCGCCGCTGCCGGCCTCCCAGGGCTCGGACTCGGCCAGCCGCCGGAAGCCGGCCTTGTCCAGCCGCTCGGCCACGGCGGCCACCGCGTGGTACGGCGTGGGGCTCGCCGTGACGAACGCGGCGAGGTCGTCGGTGTGGGTGCGGTCGAACGCGCGGTGCGGTGTGCTGGTCATGCGCGACAGCTTAGTTTCGGCCGTCCGAACGCCGCGGACGGCCTGTGGAAAACTCCCACAGGCCGTCCGCCGCCGTCCTGGCCGGTACGGCGCGCCGCCGGAAGGACCCCGCGCGTCCGTCCCGCGCGTCCGTCAGAAGGACTCCTCCGGCAGGTCCATCACGTCGAGCGTGACCGACTCGGCGACCGTCCGCTGGACCCCGACGCCCGGCAGCACCGACTCGGCGAAGAACTTCGCCGCCGCGATCTTGCCCGCGTAGAACGCGGCGTCCTTGCCCGTCGCCGACGGCAGCTTCTCCGCGGCCACCGCGGCGCCGCGCAGCAGCAGGTAGCCCACCACCACGTCGCCGGAGGCCAGCAGCAGCCGGGAGGTGTTCAGGCCGACCTTGTAGATCGAGCGGACGTCCTGCTCGGTGGCGGCCAGGTCGGCGAGCATCGTGCCGACGATCGCCTCCAGGTCCACCGCGGCCTTCGCCAGCTGGTCGCGGGCGGCGGCCAGCTCCTCGCCGCCGGACGCCTCGGCGAGGAACTTCTTGATCTCCTCGCTCAGCCCGGTCAGCGCCTGGCCCTGGTCGCGGACGATCTTCCGGAAGAAGTAGTCCTGGCCCTGGATCGCCGTGGTGCCCTCGTAGAGGGTGTCGATCTTGGCGTCCCTGATGTACTGCTCGACCGGGTACTCCTGGAGGTAGCCGGAGCCGCCGAAGGTCTGCAGGGACTGGGCGAGCTGCTCGTAGGACTTCTCCGAGCCGTAGCCCTTGACGATGGGCAGCAGCAGGTCGTTCAGGCTGTGCAGCTGCTTGGCGTCCTCGCCGTTCGCCTCCGCGACCTGGATCGCGTCCTGCACCGAGGCGGTGTAGAGCACCAGGGCGCGCATGCCCTCGGCGTACGCCTTCTGCGTCATCAGCGAGCGGCGCACGTCGGGGTGGTGGGTGATGGTGACCTTGGGCGCCGCCTTGTCCATGAACTGCGCGAGGTCCGGGCCCTGCACGCGCTCCTTGGCGTACTCCAGCGCGTTGAGGTAGCCGGTGGACAGGGTGGCGATGGCCTTGGTGCCGACCATCATCCGGGCGAACTCGATGATCCGGAACATCTGCCGGATGCCGTCGTGCTTCTCGCCGATCAGCCAGCCCTTGGCCGGGTGCTTGTCGCCGAAGGTCATCTCGCAGGTGTTGGAGACCCTCAGGCCCATCTTGTGCTCGACGTTGGTGGCGTAGACGCCGTTGCGCTCGCCCAGCTCGCCGGTCTCCGGGTCGAACTCGTACTTGGGCACCAGGAACAGCGACAGCCCCTTGGTGCCGGGTCCCGCGCCCTCGGGGCGGGCCAGCACGTAGTGCAGGATGTTCTCGGACATGTCGTGCTCGCCCGAGGTGATGAAGCGCTTGACGCCCTCGATGTGCCAGGAGCCGTCGTCCTGCTTGATCGCGCGGGTGCGGCCCGCGCCCACGTCGGACCCGGCGTCGGGCTCGGTGAGCACCATGGTGGAGCCCCACTGCTTCTCCACCGACAGCGCGGCGATCTTCTTCTGCTCCTCGGTGCCCTCCTCGAAGAGGATGCCGGCGAAGGCCGGGCCCGAGGAGTACATCCACACCGCGGGGTTCGCGCCCAGCACCAGCTCCGCGTACGACCAGATCAGGGAGCGGGGGGCGGTGGTGCCGCCGATCTCCTCGGGCAGTCCCAGCCGCCAGTACTCGGCGTCCATGAAGGCGGCGTAGCTCTTCTTGAAGCTGTCCGGGATCGGCGCGGTGTTCGTCTCGGGGTCGAAGACCGGCGGGTTGCGGTCGGCGTCGGCGAACGACTCGGCGAGCTCGTTCTCGGCCAGGCGGGCCAGCTCACCGAGGATGTCCTTCGCGGTGTCCACGTCCATCTCCGCGAACGGACCCGTGCCGTAGAGCTGGTCGCGGCCGAGGACCTCGAAGAGGTTGAACTCGATGTCGCGGAGGTTCGACTTGTAGTGGCCCATGACGAGGCTCCGTCTCGCTGCTGCGTTCACGTCTGGTCGAGAAGTACGTGAGGTACGTGTGGTGAAGGCTGTGGTGAAGGTCGGACACATGGTCGTACGACGATGATGCTACCCGGGAGTAACAACAAGCAACCCCAGACCTGCGGATGTGACGGTTTCCTCTCCGCCGTGGCGGGCAGCCGTGTTCGTTAGGCTAGGGCGCGTGTACGGCTACGAGCAGAGCGTGAACCCCGGCCCCGGTCCCGGCGGGCCGATCCCCGGCCAGAGCTCCATGCCCGGCCCCGGCGGCTACCAGGAGCCGGCCCCCGCCTACCCCGAGCCGTCCCCGCCGTCGCTGGCCGACGCGGTCCGCGCGTTCACCACGGGATCGATGTCCGCCGAGGACTTCCAGGCGATCTTCGCCACGTCCAAGATCTACTGCCCGCGCGGCGAGAACCCCGGCTTCCTGGCGCTGCACGACACCCAGCAGCCGGTCATCCCGATGTTCTCCTCGCTCAAGGAGCTGCGCCGCTACGCCGGCAAGGAGTCGAAGTACTTCGTGATCACCGGCGCCGAGGTGCTCGACCTGCTGCCCACCGGCTACGGCTTCGTGCTCGACATCGACGGCCAGCACCGGATGGTCTTCGACGCGAAGGCCGTCGAGCAGATGGTCGACTTCACGATGCGCCGGATGTACGGCTGAGGCGTTCCCCGCACCGCTGAGCGCTCCTCCGGGAGGGTGACGGAATAGTCACGCCTTGCTAGATGTTCAGAGTTCAACTAACTTGGCCCGTGGACATCATTCGAGGAGGCACCCCACATGCCCGCCGTGACCGTAGAGAACCCGCTGAGCCTGCCGCGCGTGACCGCGCCGGCCGACGCGAGGCCGCGCCAGGCGCTCGCGGTGAGCACCGCGCCGAGCGGCCTGGAGGGGGAGGGCTTCCCGGTGCGCCGCGCCTTCGCCGGCGTCGACTACCGGCACCTCGACCCGTTCATCATGATGGACCAGATGGGTGAGGTGGACTACGCGGCCGGCGAGCCCAAGGGCACGCCATGGCACCCGCACCGCGGCTTCGAGACCGTCACCTACATCATGGACGGCACCTTCATCCACCAGGACAGCCACGGCGGCGGCGGCACGATCACCGACGGCGACACCCAGTGGATGACCGCGGGGTCCGGGCTGCTGCACATCGAGACGCCGCCGGAGTCGCTGGTGATGAGCGGCGGCCTCTTCCACGGCCTCCAGCTGTGGGTGAACCTGCCCAAGCGCGACAAGATGATCGCGCCGAAGTACCAGGACATCCGCGCCGGCGGGCTGAAGCTGCTGACCTCCGCGGACGGCGGCGCGCTGATCCGGCTGATCGCCGGCGACCTCGACGGCCACCGCGGCCCGGGCGCCACCCACACACCGATCACCATGCTGCACGTCTCGCTCACGCCGGGCGCCGAGCTGACGCTGCCCTGGCGCGAGGACTTCAACGCCCTGGCGTACGGCCTGGCGGGCGCGGGCTTCGCGGGCCCGCAGGCGCGGCCCTTCCACATGGGCCAGGCGGTCGTCTACGGCGACGGGACCTCGCTGACCCTGCGGGCCGCGCCCACGCAGGACTCGCGCAGCGCCAACTTCGAGGTGGTGCTGCTCGGCGGCCGCCCGATCCGCGAGCCGATGATGCAGTACGGCCCGTTCGTGATGAACACCCACGCGGAGCTGGCCCAGGCCTTCGACGACTTCCAGGCCGGCCGCCTCGGCACGATCCCGGCGGACTCCCCCTACGGCCGCTGAGGCCCCTCTTCTCGGACCGACTGGGCCCCCTTCGCCGGCCCGCCCGGTCAGGTCGGCAGGTCGAGGACGAGCGACAGGGCGGCGTGGTCGGTCAGCCCCAGCTCCACCGGCGCGTGGTCGTACGCGCACTGCCGCACCTGGGCGCGGTGCGGCGCCGTGACGAAGGCGTGGTCGAACCGGTAGCCCCTGCCGCTGCGGCCGACCCAGCTGTGCCCGGCGGCCGTGGGATGCAGAACGCGGAAGGCGTCGGTGAGTCCGGCCTCGGCGAAGGAGCGGTAGAAGGCGTACTCCCAGTCGCCGTAGACGGCGTGGTGGGGGACGTGCCCGGGCTCCACCACGTTGAGGTCGCCGGCGGCGATCACGGGGCCGCCGCCGAACGACGCGAGGAAGCCGGGCAGCGCCTTCGCGACCGCGTCCTGGAACGCCCGCTTGGCCTCGTTGCGGCGCTCCCTGGGCCCGCGCGAGGGGACGTACAGGCCGAGGAGGAGCACCGGCTGGTCCCCGACCCGCACGGTGGCCGCGGGAGCGCGGTGCGGGAGGACACCGATGCCGCTGGGGACGGGGCTCAGCGGGCCCCCGCGGGAGGCGAGCACGGTCCGGTAGTCCGCGGCGTCGGCCTCCGGAGCGACCACCGAGCCGTACCCGCACCCGGCCAGCGCGGCGGTCAGCGCCGCGCCGCCGGGGCCGGAGCCGACCTCGGTGACCACGACGAGGTCGGCGGCATCCTGCGCGGCGATCCACTCGGCCTGCCGCCACGCCCGCGCCGGGGCGGCGTGCTGCGCGTTGAACACCAGCACGCGCACCGCGTCCGCACGCGCCCGCCGCCGCGCCACGGCGGAGCCGGGCAGCGAGAGCTGATCACCGCGGGCGGTCATCGTCGCCGGGCCTCCGTGTCGTCGAGCAGTCGAGAACGACGTCGCCTGCCAGGACGGCGGCGTTCTCAGCATGCCCGACACAGTAACGGCGCGGCTGGGTCATATGGCCGGGTCGTCGGCGCGATGGCGTGCCGCCCAGTCGGCACGGGCGGCTGCGAGTTCCGGCGCGACCGTGCCCGTCAATCGGTCGGCCAGAGCCCTCAGCCGCCGGCCTAGATCGACCACGCCGGCCGGGTCCAGGTCCCTGATCCAGAAGTCGTCCACGATCTGGAGGTTGACCACCGGCAGGTCCGCTTCGCCGTCCTCACCGAACGGAACGCAGTCGATCGTGACCACCAGCACGCCTGCGTCCAGCGCCGAACCCGTCCCCGTGACCACGCGGGCGACCAAGCCACCGCGATCGGCCTGACGGACGATGCCGGCCAGGTGGAACTGCAGCCTATCCGGCCGTACCGCGGTCCTGCTCGGGTCGTCCTGAGCCCACCACGGCAGATACCCGCGGACGATCTCCCCGCCGCTGGTCGTGACGACCCACGTCCGGAACGGCGACCGGGGCCGTGCGGATTCGCGATCGTCATGTGCGCGCGTCACGAACGCACCTCGTCCTGACTGCCGGTGCACACCGCCCACACCGACTTCCCCGGCCCGTCCCGATCGCCAAGACCCCAGGCTCCGCCCGTCAGCGCGTGGACCAGATCCGGGCCGCGCCCGGACTCTTCGTCAACCCGAGCCCGGCGCGGCTCCGGCCTGCTGTCACCGGCGTCATGGACCCCGATCCGCACTCCGTCCGCCAGCCGCTCGAACCGGGTAGCGATCACGTTGCCGAACGGCGGATGCGCATGCGTGATCGCATTCGTCACCAACTCCGAGAGGATCAGTTGGGCATCCTCCGTGATCTGCGGCAGGCCCCACGCGGCAAGGTACCCGGCGAGCAGCCGCCGCGCCCTGCCCACCGACTGGGCAGCTGGCGGCCACGTCCTGACGACCGACGGACGTCCATCAGCGAGAGTCTGCTTCACCTCTGCGCCTCCGCATGCCCGGCCCGACGAAGCCTGCGATGCGGCGCAGAAGGCCATACTCTCGGGGCGCGTGGTTCCGTCCAACCACTGGCGGGCGCTGGAGGTCGTGAAATCCGTCGAGGCCAGACGGCTGCCAGAGGCAGCCGACCTACGCAATGCGTACGAGAGCCTCAGCTCCGGCGACGCGTGAACCTGGGGCTGCGCTGCCCGCACCTCCAACGGCGTCTCCAACACTCCGTCCTGATCGCGGGTGGCGTACCGGGCATGGGCGAGGTCCACGCGGTGGGAGGCAGCGTGCGCAGGGCGGGAGGTCGGCCGGTTGGCGGGTGGCGCTACTGGGGCGCGGGCGTGGCCAGGGTGGCGAGGAAGGTCTCGGCGGCGGACTGGACGCGGGGGTGGTCGGCGGTGGTGAGCAGGTCCAGGAGGAGGCCGCGGATCGTGGCGATCACCAGGGTGGCGCGGCGGCGCGCGGTCTGGGGGTCGACATCCGGGCCCTGCGCGGCGCACAGCGCGTCCATCCAGTCGGCCACCACGTGGGACAGGAAGTCCGCGAACGGTCCCGGCGCCTGGAGCGCGCGGCCGTAGGCCGCGAAGAACAGCCGGAACTCCGGGCCGCGCGCGGGGTCGCAGGCGCGCGTCCAGACCGCGCGCGCCGCCGCCTCCAGGCCGGCGCCCTCGCCGTGGGTGTCGCCGGTCGCCGCGAACATCCGCTCCCGCAGCCGGGTGAGGATGGCTTCCAGCATCCCCTCCTTGGTGCCGAAGCGGTGCACCAGCGTCGTGGGCGCCACCCCGAGCGCCGCGGCCACCGGCCGCCAGGACAGCTCGGAGAAGCCGTGCTCGACGGTGTAGTCGACCACCGCGTCCAGCAGCTCGGCGCGCCGCCGATGGTCCACCGGCCGCCCCGCCCCCGCCATCGCCACCTCCACCACGTCCGCGTACGCCCTCCAGTTCCGCACCTTACGCGGACCGGTCCGCCCGCTCCTGGTCCCGCGCGCGCCTGGCTGCCTCGCTCTGCCTGTTCCGGCGCTCCTCGCGGAACTCCACCATCGCCCAGCCCGCGCCGAACATCAGCAGGCCGCCCGAGCCGACGGCGATCACCAGGGCGAAGACGATCGCCACCACGTCGTGGCTGTGCGCGTCGCCCAACCGGTCGACGTTGACGTGCGCGGCGTGGCCGTCGGCGTACAGATGGTTGGCCGAACGCCGCTGGGTGTGGGCGGCGCCGCCCGCGGTCCAGTGGTAGAGACAGTCGTACTGGTCGTACGAGGCGCCGCTGTTGGGGTCCACGACGGTTCCGGCGTCGCGGCAGTCGGTGACCGTCGCCGCGACGGAGGTGGGCGAGCGGCTCCACTCGCGGATCTCGTACGTGGCCCACGCGGTCGAGGCGGCGCAGACCCAGACGAGGCCGAGGATCAGCGCGACGACCGTGGCGTACTCCTCGGCGTCGCGGCCCCTCGTCGCGGCTTGCGCCGCCGCGACGGCCAGCGCGGCGAGGAGGATCCACAGCGCTTCCCAGCGCCACGAGCGATCTGCGATCAGCCACCACAGCAGCAGCGTCCCGGCCGCTCCGGCCGTGCCCGCGGCCACGCCGCCCACCGCTTTCCCCCACGCCCGGCTCACGCTCTTTCCCCCTCGTCCCGTCTGCCCCGGTCCCGCCGTCGCCGTCCGACTCGCCGTCGTGGCTTGTCGCGCAGTTCCCCGCGCCCCTGAGAAACCGGCTACGCGGCTGCCCCGAATGGGCCGTACCCGTCCAAACGCAACTCAGCGCACCCGGCCAGGCGCAGCGCTCAGCGATCAGTGGGGGGAGGGGGCGTCGGGAGCCCCAGGACTCGGTCGCGCAGGACCGGGAAATCCGTGCGGGTCGCCGCCACCGCCCCCGGATCGAACTCGACCGTGAGCACCTGCTCCCCCGCCCCCGCCTCCGCGAGCACGACCCCCCACGGATCGACCACCATGCTGTGCCCCGCCTGCTCGACCCCCGCATGCGTCCCCGCCGTCCCGCACGCCAGCACGTACGCCTGCGACTCCACCGCCCGCGCCCGCACCAGCACCCCCCAGTGCTCCCGCCGCCGCGCCGGCCACCCCGCCGGCAGCACCAGAAGCTCCGCCCCCGCGTCCACCAGCAGCCGGAACTGCTCCGGGAACCGCAGGTCGTAGCACGTCGCGAGCCCGGCCACCGCCGCCGGCAGCTCCGCCGTGACGATCCGCTCGCCCGCCGCCATCACCGCCGCCTCGCCCTCGTCGAAGCCGAACGTGTGAATCTTGCGGTAGGCGGCCCGCAGTACGCCGTCCGGGGAGTAGAGCAGCGAGGTGTTGTAGAGGGGCGCGTCCGGCCCGTCCCCGTCGCGCTCGACGATCGACCCGGCGTGCAGCCACACCCCGGCCTCGCGCGCCGCCGCGGCCATCGCGACGGCGGTCGGACCGCCGTCCACCCGCTCCGCTTCCGCCGCGAAGGAGTCCGCGGCGAACGCCCCGACCGGCCAGAGTTCGGGCAGGACGACGAGATCCGCGCCGGCCTGCGCGCGCACCGCGGAGGCGACGCGGGCGCGCCGGTCGGCGGGCGTCTCGCTCGGGTCGACGTCGATCTGGAGAAGCGTTGCGCGCACCGGGTCACCGCCCATACGTTGGGTCGTCAAGTCGGGCCTACCATCGTCACTCGAAAGCACTGCGTGGGCGCCCGCGCGCAGCGTAACTTAGGCGCCAACCACCACGACCGCGCACCGATCCGTCGAGGGGTCCCGTGACCGTCCACAGCAAGCTCCAGCCGTACATCGACGCCTGGACCCACTCCATAGAATCCGTCAACGAACTGGTCGCCCCGCTCGCCGAGGGGGAGTGGAACCGCCCGACGGAGTGCCCCTACTGGTCGGTGCGCGACGTGGTCTCCCACCTCATCGGCTTCGAGTGCGAACTACTGGGCGACCCCCGCCCGATCCACAGTCTGCCCAGCGACCTGCGGCACATCACCTCCGAGAGTGCGCGCTACACCGAGGTGCCGGTCGACATCCGCCGCCACCACACCGCGCCCGAGATGACCTCGGAGCTGGAGTACACCATCATCCGCCGCTCCCGGCAGCTGCGGAACGAGTCCCGGCAGCCGGACGCCGAGGTGCGCGCCATCGGCGGCGGCGAGATCACGCTGGAGGAGCAGCTGTGGGCGCGGGTCTTCGACGTCTGGGTGCACGAGCAGGACCTGCGCCGGGCGCTGGACAGGCCCGGCAACCTCGCCTCCCCCGCCGCGGTGCTGGCCCGCGACTTCGTGCTGCGCGCGCTGCCCAAGCTGGTGGCGCACGACGCCGGCGCCAAGCCGGGCTCCGCGGTGGTCTTCGACGTGCACGGACCGCTGGAGTTCATGCGGACGGTCCGGGTCGACCAGGAGGGCCGCGGGACGATCGACTCGGCCGTCTCGCTCGGGCCCGCGGTCACCTTCGTGCTCGACTGGGAGACCTTCATGCGGCTGCTGTGCGGCCGGATCAAGCCGTCGTCGGTGGGTGACGACCGGCTGAAGACCGAGGGCGACCCGGACCTCGCGCAGGCGATCCTGGCGCACATCGCGGTCACCGACTGACCGGTGCGGATCACCGGCCGGCCGATGCGGACCCGACGCCTGACGCCACGTCAAATCCCGCCCGGCCGCGCCCGCCAAGTCGGCTGACATACCGTCAATTCAACATTCGGGGAGCCGCGAGAACGCGCCACACACAACTCGCACAAACGGAACGGCGGTTGGCACTTCCGGTGTCAACCGCCTTCGTATCACCGGGAGTCACCGCATAGGCCTCTGGCGATCGCGCTGGGTACGGACGGTGAGGGGCCGGTGACGTTCCGATGGCGGAAGAGTCGGTTTTCCCCCGTGACCGGGGGGTTGGCCGAGTAGGGTGAGGCGCGATCGCGCTCATCCGGGCTCTCGGCACGAGGTACCGACTGATGTCAGCACACGGCTCGTCCCCGTTATCCCCGCGGTCCTCCTCCGCGGTCCGCTCCGCCGTCCTCCCCCTGACCGCCGCCGTCGCCGCGGGCGCCGCCTGCGTCTGGGCCGCCTCGCGCGCCACCGCGCAGGACCGCCCGCTGGTCACGGTCTCCGGCGCGGCCGCCGCCGCGCTGCTCGGGCTCAGCGTCGCGCTGCTGCTCTCCCGGCTCCGGCTGGCCGGCGAACTACGCACCCACACCGAGGCGTTGCGCGCCGAGTCGGCCCGCAACGCCGCCGCCTACGCCGAGGCGAGCCGCCGGATGTCCGCTGACCTGGAATCGGTGCAGCGCGCCGCGCGCGAGGCGGAGGTGCGGCGGCGGACCGCGGCCGAGGCCGAGATCTCGCTGCGCGCCGCGCTGAAGGCGGAGACCGCCAAGTCGGCGGCGCTGGAGGGCGAGACCGCGCGGCTGGCCGAGGTGACCATCCCGCTCGCGGTGGAGCGGCTGCGGGCCGGCGGCTCCGCGGACGCCGTGCTGAGCCGGCTGCCGCAGCCGGCCGGCGCCGCGCACCGCCGGCTGCTGGACGTGGCGCTGCGCGAGATCGCCGCCAGCGAGCGGCTGCGCGCCGCCGGGATGGCGGTGTGCGCGACCGCCGCGGGCCGCGCCCAGGCGCTGACCACGGCGATGCTCGCCGACCTGCGGGAGATGGAGAACCGGCACGGCGAGGAGGTGCTCGGCGACCTGCTGCACCTGGACCACTGCACCGCCCAGGCCGGCCGGCTCGCGGACACCATCGCGGTGCTCACCGGGGCGCGGTCCGGCCGCCGCTGGACCAAGCCGATCGTGATGGAGAGCGTGCTGCGCGGCGCGCTCGGCCGCATCGAGGCGTACCAGCGGGTGCGGCTGCACTCGGTCAGCACCTCGGCGGTGGTCGGCCAGGCGGCCGAGGGCGTGATGCACGCACTGGCCGAACTCATGGACAACGCCTGCACGTTCTCCCCGCCGAGCGAGGAGGTCCACGTCTACGTCCAGGAGACGACCTCCGGCGTGGTGGTGACCATCGAGGACGCCGGGCTGGGCATGCCGGCCGCCGTGCTGGCCCGCGCCGAGCAGGCGGTGGCGGCCGATCCGGCGGGCGGCGCGGGTCCGGGCGCCGGGGGCGCGGGCGCCGCGGGTCCGGCCGGCGCGGGCGGCTCCGGCGCGGCCGGCGCGGCCGGCTTCGGCGCGGGCACGGCGGCTGCCGGCGGTCCGGCCGCGGCGAGCGGCGCGGGCTCGGCCGACCCCCGGCTCGGCGCGCTCTCCGGCACCCGCCTCGGTCTCGCGGTGGTCGGCAGCCTCGCCCGCAAGCACGGCCTGACGGTCTCCTTCCGCCCGTCCTCGCGCGGCGGCACCGGCGTCGTGGTGCTGATCCCGCCGAAGCTGCTGACCCGCACGCCGCACGACTTCCCGCTGCCGGAGACCGGCGCGGACGCGGGCGGCGCGGGTCGCGGCGCCGGCGGCGCGGGCCCGGAGGCCGGCGCGGGCGCGGGACGGCTGCCGGTGCTCCCCGGCTCCGGCTACCCGAACGCGGCGCCCGGCGCGTACGAGCGGGCCGCCTCGCACGCCCGCCCCGCGCAGGACATCGGCGGCGGCACGCACCTGCCGCCGCCGCACGTACCGGCCCCGCAGCCGCCCGGTCCGTACGCCGCGGGCCCGCACGCACCCGACCCGTACGCCGCGGGTGCACACGCCGCGGACCCGTACGCCGCGGGTCCGCACGCCTCCGAGCCGTACCCGCCCGACCGGCACACCGCCGGCCCGTACCCGTCCGGCGGGTACGCACCGGACCCGTACGCACCGGACCCGTACCGGCAGGAGCCGTACGGGAGCGCTCCCGGCCACGCATCCGGCGCGGACGCGTACCCGCCCGGCGCGGTCGTGCCGACCGGCCTGCCCTCGCCGCTGCCCCGACGGCCCCGCGGGCAGACGCTGGGCGCGGCGCAGCACGGCGACCTGGGCGCCGACCCGAGCGACGCCTTCCTCGACCCGGACCCGGCCGAGGAGGCGCGCGCGACCCGGGCCAGGGCCGACGCGGGATCGCGGTTCAGCGCCTTCCGCGAGGCGGCCACCGGCGGCCGCGCCGCACGGCACGGTGAGCAGCGCACCGAGCGGACCGAGCAGGCCGGGCAGGCCGGGCAGGCGGGACAGGCCGACCGCGCGGAGGGCGCCGGGCCGACCGACCGCACCGAGCGCGCCGACCGCACCGACCGCACCGACCGCACCGGGCAGAGCGACCGCACGCCCCGGGCCGGCCGCGGCGAACGGGCCCGCGCCGCCGCGGACTTCGGCAGCGGTCCCGAGCCGGGCACGCCCTGGCAGCGGCAGCCCGCGCCGGACGAGAGCACCGGCGGCCACCGGGCCGGCGGCAGGCGGACCCTGGAGCAGCCGGGCCCCGCGGCGCGCGCGGCCTCCGAAGGACTCGAAGGACACGGCGGAACCGGAGGAGGGGACGGCGAGCGATGACGACCACGGCCACGAACGCACGCGACGGGCACGAAGAGCACGAAGAGCACGAGGAGCACCCCGAACTGCTGCTGGAGCGGCTGGTGAACCACACCGCGGGCGCCCGGCACGCCCTGCTGCTGTCCCGCGACGGCCTCAAGCTGAGCCTGTCGCCGGGCCTTTCGGTGGACCAGGCCGACCAGTTGGCGGCGATAGCCTCCGGCATACAGGCGCTGGCGCACGGCGCGTCGGTGGAGTTCGGCGACGGCAGCGGCGGGGTGCGGCAGTCGATGACGGAGTTCCCCGGCGGCATCCTGTTCATCGTCGGCGCGGGCCACGGCGCGCACCTCGCGGTGGTCGGCGACGAGGCCGCGGACGCCGGCGTGATCGGCTTCCGGATGAACGAACTGGTCGAGCACATCGGCGACTTCCTGCGCGAGGACCCGCGCGCGGGGAGCCGGGCCGCCGCGGCGGGGAAGCTCTCGGCATGATCCGCGGGCCGGTCGACAGCGGCGACCCCGACCGGCTCTACACCGTCACCGGCGGCCGTACGCCGGGGCGCGATTCGGCGTTCGACCTGGTGACCATCGTGGTCGGCGTGGGCGAGCCGGTCCGCGGGATGCAGTCGGAGTACGTACGGATCCTGCGGTTGTGCCGGTATCCGGTGGCCGTGGTGGAGCTGTCCGCGCGGCTCGGCCTGCCGGTCGGCGTGGTCAAGGTGCTGCTCGGCGACCTGCTGGCGGCCGGGCGGATCACCGCCCGGCACCCGCGGACCCAGGTGCGCGGGCGCGGCGAGGAGCCGGCGCTGCCGCCGCCCGACACCCTGAAGAAGGTGCTCCGTGCCCTCCAGAACCTCTGACGCCACCCATCCGTGGCTGCGCGATACGGCGCGGGACGGGCTGAAGATCGCGGTCGTCGGCGGGTTCGGCGTGGGGAAGACCACGCTGGTCGGCGCGGTCAGCGAGATCCGGCCGCTGAGCACCGAGGAGACGCTGTCCGGCGCGGGTGTCGGCGTCGACGACCCGGCGGGCGTGGAGCGCAAGTCGCGCACCACCGTCGCCTTCGACTTCGGCCGGATCACGCTGGACGAGGAGCGGGTGCTGTACCTGTTCGGGGCGCCCGGCCAGGAGCGCTTCTGGTTCCTGTGGGACCGGCTGTTCTCCGGCACGCTCGGCGCGGTGGTGCTGGTGGACGCCCGGCGGCTGGCCGACTGCTGGTACGCGGTGGACCGGCTGGAGCACCTGCGGGTGCCGTTCGTCGTGGCCCGCAACAACTTCGTGCCGCCCGAGCACTCGCTGGCGGAGCTGCGCGAGGCGCTCGCGCTGTCCCCCGGGGTGCCGGTGGTCGACTGCGACGCGCGCAGCCGGCAGTCGGCCAAGCAGGTCCTGGTCACGCTCGTCCGCCACGCGCTGGAGCGGGCGAGCGGACCGCGGGGCGTACCCGAGAAGGACACGGCGGGCGCGGCCGACACGGCCGACCCGGCGGACGCGGCGGACGCGGCGGACGCGTCTGGGAGGGCGGCACGATGACGGGGGACCGGAGCGAGCCCGCGCGGCTGGACGGACGGGCGCTGCGCGGCGGCGACGCCGAGGTCTACCGCGAACTGCGGCGCGTGTACGGCCCGGTGGCGCCGGTGCTGCTGGAGGGCGACGTGCCGGTGTGGCTGGTGCTCGGCTACCGCGAGGTGCAGTACGTGGCCGCCCACCCCGAGCTGTTCGGCCGCGATCCGCTGCGCTGGAACGCCTGGGACCGGGTGCCGCGCGACTGGCCGATGCTGCCGTTCGTCTCCCGTACCGCGTCGGTGCTGTTCACCGAGGGGGAGGAGCATCGGCGCAGGGCCGGCGCGATCAGCGACGTGCTGGCCGGGTGCGACCCGCTGGGGGTGCGGCTGGACGCCGAGCGCACCGCGGACGCCGCGGTCGACCGCTTCGCCGGGGCCGGCCGCGCCGAGCTGATCAGGGAGTACGCGGACCCGGTGCCGCGCCGGGTGGTCGCCCGGCTGCTCGCGCTGGACGAGGCCGAGACCCTGGACCTGGAACGCGACCTGGCCGCCTCGCTCGGCGACGACCCGCAGCAGGCGGCGGCCGGCCGGGCCCGCGTGCACGGCGCGATGGAGCTGCTGCTGGAGCGGGCGGCCCGGCAGCCCGGCGGCGACCTGGCCTCGCGGCTGCTCGCGCACCCCGCCCGGCTGACCCCGGACGAGGCGGCCGAGGACCTCGTCGCGCTGTTCACCGTGGGCGTGCTGCCGACCGCCGACTGGATCGGCAACACGCTGCGGCTGATGCTCACCGACGACCGCTTCGCGGTGTCGCTGTCCGGCGGCCGGCGCAGCGTCGGCCAGGCGCTGACCGAGGTGCTGTGGACCCGGCCGCCGATGCAGAACGTGCTGGGCCGCTGGGCGGTGCACGACACCCAGCTCGGCGGCCGGCGCATCCGCCGCGGCGACTGCCTGGTGCTCGGCCTCGCCGCGGCCAACGCCGACCCGCAGGTCTGCCCCTACGCGCCCGAGGCCGGCACGGGCGCGCTCGCCGCGGCCGGCGGCGGGAACCAGGCGCATCTGGCCTTCAGCCACGGCGAGCACCGCTGCCCGGCGCCCGCGGCGGAGCTGGCCGAGGTCATCGCGACGGCCGCGGTCGAGGTCCTCCTCGACCGGCTGCCCGACCTGGCCCTCGCGCCGGCCCGGCTGGCTCCCCCGCCGGCGCTGCCGGTCCACTTCACGCCCCTCGCCGAGCCCCCCGCCGGAGCCCGCCGCGCCTGAGCCCCCCCCGCATCTGAACCCGCCGCATCTGAGCCCCCGCGCCTGAGCAGCCCCCCGCGCCCGAGCCCCCGGGCCCGCGCCGCGCCGCCGCCCCCGCGCGCGGCGGAAGCCGCGGGCCGCACGGCTGGCCGCCCGGCCGACCGGCCGGCCGACCGCACGGCCGACCGCACGGTCAGCGGAGACCGCGGTCAGTCGGGGACGGCGGCCGGCCGGGTGCGGTGGACGGACTCGACGCGGGAGACCGCGACCCGCTCACGCTCCAGGCGCTCGGCGGCGCGCCGCAGCCGCAGGATCTGCGTGACGCCGACCGCCTGCAGCACGAACACCGAGCTCCAGGCGACGCGGTAGTCGTCGGAGGTGGCGTCGAGCAGCACCCCCACGGCCAGCAGCGTGAGCATGGACGCGGTGAAGCCGCCGATGTTGACGATGCCGGAGGCGGTGCCGAAGCGCTCGGGCGGGTTGGCCGGGCGGGCGAAGTCGAAGCCGATCATGGAGCCCGGGCCGCACGCGCCGAGCACCACGCACAGCAGCACTAGCAGCCAGGTCGGGTCCTGGCCGCCGGGCCAGGTGAGCACCGCGGCCCACGCCGCGGCCGTGGCCGCGACGACGCCGAGGGCCAGCGGCATCCGCAGCCCGTGGTGGCGGGCGATGAGCTGGCCGAAGAGCATGCCGAAGACCATGTTCGCGACCACCACCAGGGTGAGCAGGCCGCCGGCCGCGCCGCGCGACAGGCCCTGGTCCTCCACCAGGTAGGGCAGGCCCCACAGCAGCAGGAAGACCATCCCGGGGAACTGCGTGGTGAAGTGCGTCCACATGCCCAGCCGGGTGCCCGGCTCGCGCCAGGCGTCGGCGATCTGCCGCCGCACGTAGGCCGCGCCGGCGTGCCGCGACGGCGGCGGGACGTATCCCTCGGGGTGGTCCTTGAGGAAGAGCGCGACCAGCACCAGGACCCCGGCGCCGCCGATCGCGGTGCCGAGGAAGGTCGTCGTCCAGCCGGCCGAGTGCAGCAGCCGGGACAGCGCGACGGTCGACACGAGGTTGCCGGCCACGCCGAACAGCGCCGCGCCCTGCGCGACCAGCGGGCCGCGCCGGGCCGGGAACCAGCGGGAGCCCAGCCGCAGCACGCTGACGAAGGTCATCGCGTCGCCGCAGCCGAGCACCGCGCGAGCGGCGAGCGCGGTGCCGTAGGAGTGCGAGAGGGCGAACGCGCCCTGGCCGAGGGTGAAGAGCGCCGCGCCGAGCATCAGCACCTTCTTGGTGCCGAGCGCGTCGACCATCAGGCCGACGGGTATCTGCATGCCCGCGTAGACCAGCACCTGGAGGATGGAGAAGGTGGACAGCGCGGAGGCGCCGATGTGGAAGCGGTGCGAGGCGTCGATGCCGGCCACGCCCAGGCTGGTGCGGTGCACCACGGCCACCAGGTAGACGAGGGTGCCGACCCCCCAGACCAGGGCGGCGCGCCGGCCGCCCGGCGGGTCGCCGGGCAGCGTGGCGGCGGGCAGGCCGCGGCCGGTCACGACTCGCCCCGGGCCAGGGTGTTGACCCAGGAGATGTGCCGGCCGACGACCTGCTCGGCGGTCTGCCGCCGGCCCGCCCGCAGCGCTTCGAGGATCTCGGCGTGCTCGGCGAGGGTCTTGGCGACCCGGCTCGGCTCGGCGTGCATGGTGGCCACGCCCATCCGCAGCTGGCGGTCGCGCAGCTGGTCGTAGAGGTGGGCGAGGATGCGGTTGCCGGCGGCGCGGACGATCTCGGCGTGGAAGCAGCGGTCGGCGACGGCGAAGGCGGACAGGTCGCCGGCCGCGGCGTGCTCGCGCTGCTCGGCCAGCGACTCCTCCAGCCGCTCGATCAGCCGCGGCGGCGCCGCGCCCACCACCTTGCGCACCGCGTGCTGCTCGACCAGCAGCCGGGTCTCCACCACGTCGGCGATCTCCTGCGCCGAGACCGGCAGCACCAGCGCGCCCTTCTTCGGATAGAGCTTGAGCAGCCCCTCGGCCTCCAGCCGCAGCAGCGCCTCGCGCACCGGTGTGCGCGAGACCCCCACGGCCTCGGCCAGATCGCCCTCGGTGAGCAGCGTGCCGCCCTCGTAACTGCGGTCGAGCACGCCGGACTTGACGTGCAGGTAGACCCGCTCGGCGGCGGGCGGCGCCTTGACGGCGGCGGAAGCAGTGGCATCCATGATGCGCACATCATAGATACAACAGTGCGGCGTCCACCAGAGCGTCCACACCCCGGACAACCCTGCGCGTTCCTCGCGTGTCTGACAGTCCACACAGGCCAACGGGAGGGGACGGCCATGAGACACAGAGGTGAATTCCGGGCGGGAGTCCGGGCCGCGGCGCTGGCGCTCACGGTTCCCGCGGTGATCGCGGGATCGGTGTCACCGGCCGCGGCGCGGCCGTCGGGGACGACGGCGGCCACCGGCACGCCCACGGCCGCGGCCGCGGCCGACGGCACGCTGGTGGTCACCGCGACCGACCGGCAGGGCGGGCCGGTCACCATCCGCACGGTGTCCGTCACCGACGAGGCGACCCAGCGGCAGATCGTGGTCACCACCGGGGACCGGGTCGCGCTGGCCCCGGGCCGCTACGAGGTCGCCGCGGACATCCAGGAGGAGAACGGCGCCGACACCCTCGCCGGGCGGGTGGTCGCCGTGACCGCGGGGGCGACCACCGCGGTGGACTTCGACGCCCGGCAGGGCCGCGCGGTCTCCGTGCAGGTCGACCGCCCCTTCGACGACGGCTACCCGCAGCGGCTCACCGCGCGGATCTGCAGCGACGGCCACCCGGCGCACATCGGCGCGACGAACGACCCGGGGAACCTCTACGTGATCCCCGACCCCGGCGGCAGCACCGAACTCGGCTACCTCTCCACCTGGACCGGCCTGGAGAACGACAGCGTGTGGAAGGCCGCGGGCACCGGCCCGCTCGACGACCACCCCGGCGGGACCGTCGCCCGCGCGTCCTTCGGCGCCGTGCCCGTCCAGGTCAGGCGCGGCCCCGCCCTCGACCGCTACTCGGCCCTCGACGTGGTCCCCGACGACGCCGGCTGCGACCGGTGGGCCTCCACCGGCGGCCGCTTCACCACAGAGCCCTACGCGTCGGCGTACCACCTGACGCCCGGCGCCTGGAACTGGACCTTCGGCGCCGGCACCACCAACTTCCTCGCCGACCAGACCGTGGTCCCCGGCGACAACCCAGGCCAGCTCTACAACCGCGCGGTGTGGGGCCCGGTGCGCTACCTGCCGTGGGTGCAGCAGGGCAAGCTCGGCTTCTTCACCTCCGGGCTGTTCGCCGACCCGGTGCTGGACGGTCTGGAGACCTCCATCAACGCCAGTGCCACGCTGTACCGGGGCTCCACCGCCGTCGCCTCCACGAGCGGCCTCGGCAACTGGGGGCCGGGCATCGTGCGCACCTTCTGGGGGCCGGTCACCCGATCCGCCTGGTACACGCTGAAGGTGCACGCCACCCGGCACGTCCCCGGCCTCGAAACCGACCCGAACCGGCTGTCCAGCGCGGTCGACGTGTCCTTCCGCTTCCACGCCGGCCCGACCTCGAAGGCCGTGGCCCCCGGCTTCCTCACCCGCTTCGAGCCCGCGGGCCTGGACCTGTACAACCGCACCCCGGCCACCGGCGCCTCCATCGCGCTCACCCTGGACCGCACCGGCACCCAGCCCGGGGTGCCGCGGTGGCCGAGCACCGCGAAGAAGGTCGAGGTCTTCGCCTCCGCCGACGGCGGCCGCAGCTGGCAGCCGCTCGCCGTCACCCACACCGGCGGCGCGTGGACCGCGCACCTGCCCGCGCAGCGCCCGGGCGCCTCGCTCTCGCTCAGCTCCCGCGTCACCGACACCGGCGGCAACCAGACCGTCAGCACCGTCTACCGCGCCTTCACCGTCGTCCCGGCGAGCTGACCGACCGCGCCGGGAGGCCCGCACCGTCGCGGGCGCGGGAAGCGACGGCCGCGCGGGGGCAACCTCGCGGGCCTCCCGGCGATCAGACAGGACACGGACAAGGGGAGGGGAACGCGTGCGGAACGCCAGGAGAACGCAGAAGACCCGGAGCGGGCGCGGGCGCCGCGCGGCGGCGCTGACCGCGGCCGTCGCGGTGGCCGCGCCCGCGCTGGTCGCGGTGACGGCGGGTCAGGCGGCGGCCGTGGAGGGCTCGCTGACCGTGACGGCGCTCAACCGCCAGGGCACGGCCGCCCACCAGTGGATGGGCGTGACCGCGCTCGACGTCCCGGGCGCGACTCCGCGCGAGCTGCAGACCGGCTACCCCACGGTGCTCCCGGCCGGCCGCTACGCGGTGGTGGTCACGGTCGAGGAGCCCGACACCACCACGATGACGCTCGCCGCGCAGGTCGTCACGGTCGCCGACGACGCGACCACCGAGGTCACCGTCGACGCCCGGCAGGGCCGCGCGCTGTCGGTCGGCCTGGACGCCGCGCCGGGCGCGGACTACCGGCAGGCCGTCGCCGCGCGGGTGTGCGTCACGGGCGCCGCCAAGGCCCTGGAGGGCGTGGCCGGCGGGGCGGGCACGGCCCCGGTGTACGTCGTGCCGAACGCCGACCCGCTGGTCCGGCTCGGCTACACCGCCACCTGGGTGTCGCCCACGAAGAAGGACGCGTACGCCGCCACCGGCACGACCGCGCTGACCGGCGACCCGATCACCCTGGCGCGCGCCGGCACCGGAACGGTCTCGGTACGGGCGATGCGCGGGCCGTCCTCGCTGAACACCTCCACCGCGCGGGTCTACGCGGTCCCCAAGGCCACCGGCTGCGCGGCGGGGCTGCAGACGCAGGTGCCGTTCCTCGCCCTGCCCTACGCGCGGGACTACCACGTCACGCCGGGCGCGTGGGACTTCGGCTACGACACCTGGCACGGCACGGCGGACGTCAGCGCGGGGAGCAGCGACAGCCTCGACTTCGGCCGCGCGGTGTGGGGCCGGCCCGCTACCTGCCGTGGGTGAGCAAGGGCGAACTGGGCTTCTACACCTCCGGCATGGTCGCCGACCCGCTGCGGACCGGCGCGGACATCACCATCAACGCCACCGCGACGCTTCTCCGTGACGGCAAGACGGTGGTGACCAGGACCGGCCTCGGCGACTCGCAGTCCGCGAAGGGGCCGAAGACCTTCTGGGCGCCGGTCACCGCCTCCGGCGCGTACACGCTGAAGGTGCACGGCTACCGGCACGCCACCGGGGTGCCGCAGCCGGCCGGGATGATGTCGACGGCGACCGACGCGGCCTTCTCCTTCCACGCCGGGCCCGCCTCGAACGCGGTGCCGCCCGCCTTCCTCACGCGTTTCCTGCCCGACGGCCTGGACCTGTACAACCGCGTCCCGGCCGGCCGGGCCGCCATCGTGCCGCTGGTCATGGACCGCGCCGGCACCCAGGCGGGCGTGCCGATGTGGCCGGCCGCGGTGAAGAAGGTCGAGGTCTTCGGGTCGACCGACGGCGGCCGCAGCTGGCACCCGCTCACCGTCACCGGCTCGGGCGGCTCGTGGACGGTGAAGCTGCCCGCGCAGCGCGCGGGCGCCTCGCTCTCGCTCAGCTCCCGGGTCACCGACACCGGCGGCAACCGCACGGTCACCACGGTCTACCGCGCGTTCACCGTCGCCTGACCGGGCGCGCGACCGGGAGGCTGGCGGGACGCGTGACCGGGCGCGCGACCGGGAGGCTGGCCTGGCGGGGCCTGCGACCGCGCTACGGCCGCATCGTGCCGACCAGGCTCGCGGTCGAGACGAGCGTGGACTGGATGGTGGGGGCCAGGCTGGTGGACGACAGGCAGAACCCGAGCAGGATGCACACCACGGCGTGACTGGGCTTCAGGGAGCGGTTGCGCATCAGCATGGCGGCGAGCAGGACCAGCAGCAGCACGACGGAGACTGAGACGACCATACGGTCGATCGCAGCACAAAAGGGACGCTTCGCGCACGTAACACGCGCGGCGGAGTACCCGGACGTGTGTACGTCCGCGTACTCCGCCGCCGTGTCAGCGGCTTCCGGCCGCTACCGGCCCGCAGTCCGGTTCACGCCCAGGTCAACAGCCGCTTCGGCTGTTCCAGCACCGCCGCGACGTCCGCGAGCACCTTGGAGCCCAGCTCGCCGTCCACCAGCCGGTGGTCGAAGGAGAGCGCGAGGGTGGTGACCTGGCGCGGCTTCACCTTGCCCTTGTGCACCCACGGCTGGAGCTTGACCGCGCCGAAGGCGAGGATCGCCGACTCCCCCGGGTTGAGGATCGGCGTGCCCGCGTCGACGCCGAAGACGCCGACGTTGGTGATGGTGACCGTGCCGCCCTGCATCGCCGCCGGCGAGGTCTTCCCGTCCCGTGCGGTGGCGATCAGCTCGCCGAGCGCCGCGGCCAGTTCGGGGAGCGTACGGTCCTGCGCGTCCTTGATGTTCGGCACGATCAGGCCGCGCGGCGTGGCGGCCGCGATGCCCAGGTTGACGTACCGCTTGTGGACGATCTCCTGGTTGGCCTCGTCCCAGGCGGCGTTGATCTCCGGGTTGCGGCGGATCGCGACCAGCAGCGCCTTGGCGACCAGCAGCAGCGGGCTGACCCGCAGCCCGGCGAACGCGGGGTCCGCCTTCAGCTCCTGCACCAGCTTCATCGTCCGCGTGATGTCGAACGTCACGAACTCCGTGACGTGCGGCGCGGTGAAGGCGCTGGTGACCATCGCCTGCGCGGTGGCCTTGCGGACGCCCTTGACCGGGACGCGGGTCTCGCGCGCGGCCGGGTCGCCAGCGGCGGTCCGCTGGTCCGCCTGGGCCCGGTCCCCGGCCGGGGGAACCGCGTCCGGCCCGGCGGCCCGCTCCGCGGGCGCGGCCTCGGCGGCCGGCACCCCCAGGTCGGCCGCGGCCCTGACGTCGTCGCGGGTGACCACGCCGCCCGGCCCGGTCGGCACCACGGCGGCCAGGTCGATGCCCAGGTCCTTGGCGAGCTTGCGCACCGGGGGCTTGGCCAGCGGCCGGTCGCCGGAGCCGGCCGCGGGGCCGGCACGGCGGGTGCGGGCGCCGGCGCCGGTACGGCGGGGGACGGCGCCGGTGCGGCGGGGGCCGCGTGGCCGTTCAGCGCCGCGGGCTCCGCCGGGGCGGCGCCCGTGCGCGACTTGCGCGGCCTGCGGGTGGTGGACGACGGCGCGACCCCGTAGCCGACCAGCACGGCCTGCCGCGCGGGCGCTCCGCCCTCGGCCGCGGGCTCCTGCCCGGAGGGCGCGGCCGGCGCGGGGCCGGGCGTCTCCTGCGCGGCCGCCGCGGTGTCCGGGCTCGCGTCCGACACCGGACCCTCGTCGGGGCCGGCGCCCGGCCCCGCGTCGACCACGATGATCGGCGTGCCGACGTCCACCGTCGTGCCCTCGTCGAAGCGGATCTCGCTGACCACCCCGTCGTACGGGATGGGCAGCTCGACGGCCGCCTTCGCGGTCTCCACCTCGCAGACCACCTGGCCGTCGGCGACCGTGTCGCCGACCGCCACGTACCACTTGAGGATCTCCGCCTCGGTCAGGCCCTCGCCGACGTCCGGCATCCTGAACTCGCGGAACCGCTGCCCCTGCGTCTGTGTCATGACGGTCACAGCCCTCTCCTCAGAACGCCAGCGAGCGGTCGACGGCGTCCAGCACCCGGTCGAGACCGGGGAGGTACTCCTCCTCCAGGCGGGCCGGCGGGTAGGGGGCGTGGAAGCCGCCCACGCGCAGCACCGGCGCCTCCAGGTGGTAGAAGGCGCGCTCGGTGATCCGGGCGGCGATCTCCGCGCCGGCGCCGTAGAAGACCGGCGCCTCGTGCACCACGACCAGCCGGCCGGTGCGCTCCACCGACGCCTGCACGGTGTCGAAGTCGATCGGCGACATCGAGCGCAGGTCCACGACCTCCAGGCTGCGGCCCTCGTTCGCGGCGGCAGCGGCGGCCTCCAGGCAGACCTTGACCATCGGCCCGTAGGCGGCGAGCGTCAGGTCGGTGCCCTGCTGCACCACGGCCGCCTTGTGCAGGTGGCCGGGGACCGCCGTGGTGTCGACCTCGCCCTTGTCCCAGTAGCGGCGCTTGGGCTCGAAGAAGATCACCGGGTCGTCGCACTCGATGGCCTGCTGGAGCATCCAGTAGGCGTCGTTGGCGTTGGACGGCGAGACCACTTTCAAACCGGCGACGTGCGCGAACAGCGCCTCCGGGGACTCGCTGTGGTGCTCCACCGCGCCGATCCCGCCGCCGTAGGGGATGCGCACCACGACCGGCAGCTTGATCTTGCCGAGGGCGCGGGCGTGCATCTTGGCGAGCTGGGTGACGATCTGGTCGTAGGCCGGGAAGACGAAGCCGTCGAACTGGATCTCCACCACCGGGCGGTAGCCGCGCAGCGCCAGGCCGATCGCGGTGCCGACGATGCCGGACTCGGCCAGCGGGGTGTCGATGACGCGGCTCTCGCCGAAGTCCTTGTGCAGGCCGTCGGTGATGCGGAACACACCGCCGAGGCGGCCGACGTCCTCGCCCATGACGAGGACCTTGGGGTCGTTCTCCAGCGCCTTGCGCAGCGACTCGTTGAGGGCCTTGGCCAGTGGCATCCGGGTCATGGTCAGCGGCCCTTTCCGTGTGCGGCGGCCGCGCCCGCGGCGTGCGGGGAGTCGCCTGGGTCGCCTGCGTCGTCGAAGGAGTCGAGGTACTCGGCGAACGCCGCGCGCTCCTCGTCCACCAGCGCGTGCCCGTCGGCGTAGACGTGGTCGAAGATCGCCATGCTGTCGGGGTCGGGCATGTTCCGCACGCCCTCGCGGACCCGCTTGGCCAGCGCGTCGCTCTCCTCCTCGACGCCGGCGTAGAACGCCTCGTCGGCCAGCCCCTCCTTGTCCAGGTGGGCGCGCAGCCGGGCGATCGGGTCCTTCGACGCCCACTCCTCGCGCTCCTGGTCGGTGCGGTAGCGGGTCGGGTCGTCGGTGGTGGTGTGGGCGCCCATCCGGTAGGTGAACGCCTCCACGAGCATCGGGCCCTGCCCGCTGCGGGCGTGCTCCAGCGCGGCGCGGGTGACCGCGAGCACCGCCAGCACGTCGTTGCCGTCCACCCGGACGCCGGGGAAGCCGAAGCCGGCCGCGCGCTGGTAGATCGGCACCCGGGACTGCTTCTCGGTGGGCTCGGAGATGGCCCACTGGTTGTTCTGGCAGAAGAAGACCACCGGCGCGTTGTAGACCGCGGCGAAGGTGAAGGACTCCGCCACGTCGCCCTGGCTGGAGGCGCCGTCGCCGAAGTAGGCGATCACCGCGGCGTCCGCGCCGTCCTTGGCCAGGCCCATCGCGTAGCCGGTGGCGTGCAGCGTCTGCGAGCCGATGACGATCGTGTACAGGTGGAAGTTGTTCTCGTTGGGGTCCCACCCGCCGTTGTTGACGCCGCGGAACATGCCCAGCAGGTTCAGCGGGTCCACGTCGCGGGTCCAGGCCACGCCGTGCTCGCGGTAAGTGGGGAAGACGTAGTCCTCGGGGCGGGTGGCCCGGCCCGAGCCGATCTGCGCGGCCTCCTGGCCGAGCAGCGACGCCCACAGGCCCAGCTCGCCCTGCCGCTGCAGGGTGATGGCCTCGCCGTCGAAGCGCCGGGTCAGCACCATGTCGCGGTACAGGCCGCGCAGCTCCTGCGGCGTCAGGTCGATGGAGTACTCGCCGTGCTCGACGCGGTCGCCCTCGGGGGTCAGCAGCTGTACGAGTTCCGGGTCGCCCGCACGGCGCTTCGCGCCGCCCCGGGGCGCCCTCGCCCTGCCCTTGGCGGGGGGACCCCCAGCGGCAGTGCTCTTCACGCTCACGTTCGCTCCTCCGTCTGTCCGGCCCCCGGGGTCTGCCGGGGAAACCAGTGCGGCTCACCAGGACCGGCGTGACGCACGGGGTGTGTGCGGCATGGCCGGGCCAGGCGTGACGACGCCCCGGCGGATGGCCTGCACGGTCAGACGTTACCCACAACTTCCGCGCTTGTGCGAAGCCGTCCGACCTGCAGTTTTGCTTGGATTTCCTAGTAACTTCACTACAACACCGCGTTCCCGCAGGCCACCGGGACAACCGCACGGTATCCCGGATGCCCGATCTCCGTAAGGCCCGATCGCCCCTCGGAGTGGCCGCCGGACGCGGGTCGCGATCCGGCGGCGGCGTAGGATACCGGAAAAGCAGCCGCATTCCTGCTCACATCAGGTCGAAAGTCTTTTGTGATCTACGCTGAGCCGCGTGACGGCCACGGCAACGACGCTCCCGGCGCGCACCGCGCCCGCCGCCCCCGCCCAGGTGACCGCCCTCCTCGGACGCTACGACGGCCTGGGCGAACCCCTGGACGCCCGGCCGGTGCCCCTCGGCCTGCTCAACGAGGGCTTCCGGGTGACCACCACCCGTGGCAGGTACTTCGTCAAGCGCTACACCGCGCCCGACACGGCCGCCCCCGCGCTGATCGTCCGGCAGCACCGGGCGACGCAGGCGCTGGCCAGGATCGGGCTGCCGGTCGCCGCGCCGCTGGCGGACGCGGCCGGCCGCACCCTCGCCGTGATCGGCGGCGTCGGCCACGCGGTGTTCCCCTGGGTCGACGGGACGCACCGCGAGGGCACCGAGCTGAGCGTGGGGCAGTCCGGGCGGCTGGGCCGGCTGCTCGGCCGGGTGCACGCGGGCCTGCGCCGGGTGCAGGGCCCGGTGCCCGCGCCCGCCCGCGGCCGGGACCGCCACCCCAGCGCCGACCCGGCCCGCACCCACGCGCACATCGACCGGCTGCTGTCGCTGGTGCGCGCGCACGTGCCGCACGACGCCCTCGACGCGGCCTTCGACGCGCTGGCCGCCCGCCGGCTGCGCGAGCGGGCCGCGCTGCTGCGCCGGCACGCGCACCGCAGGCCGCCGGACGCGCGCGGCAAGGTGACCGGCTGGGTGCACGGCGACTTCCACCCCCTCAACCTGCTCTACCGCGGCGACGAGCCCGCGGCGATCGTCGACTGGGACCGGCTGGACGTGCGGCCGCGCGCCGAGGAGGCGGTGCGCGCCGCGGTGATCTTCTACGTGCACCCGGTGCACGGCCGGCTCGACCTGGCGAAGGTACGCGCCTACGCGGACGCCTACCGCGAGGCCGCGGGGGTGGCCCGCCGGGAGATGGCCGCCGCCGTCCACCGGGTGTGGTGGGAGCGGCTCAACGACTTCTGGATGCTCGACTGGCGCTACCAGCGCCGCGACCGCCGCTCCGACCCGCTGTTCCCGGCCGCCTCGGCGCTCGCGGTGTGGTGGACGCAGGAGTACGCGGCGGTGCGGGACGCCTTCGCGGACTGAGCGGGGACCTCAGCCGTCCGTGCCGTCGCCGGGGGCGGTGGTCGGCGGGGTGGTGGGAGGCGTCGTCGTCGGCGGTGGCGGCGTCTTGGTGGTCGGCGCGGTCGTGGGCGTCGTCTCGGTCGGCGTCGGCTTCGTGGTCGTCGGCTTGGTCGGCGTCGCGGTGGTGGTGGGCGCCGAGGTCGTCGGGGTGTCGGTGGGGGTGTCGGTGGACGTCTCGTCCGAGCCGCTGTCCCCGCCGGTCGGCTCGGAGCTGACCTCTCCGCTGTCGGTCGGCTGGTCGTCGGTGGGCCGGCCGGTGGGCTGGCCGGTGTGCTGCGTGGCCGTCGGCGGGTTCGTCTCGGCCGGGGTGTCGCCGTGGCCGGAGTCGCGGGTGGCCAGGAAGACGCCCAGCGCGATGGCCATGACCGCGGCGACGACGAACAGCACCGGCTTGAGCCACCGGTTGCCGCCGCCGCCCGGCGGACGCTCGCCGTAACCGTGCACGTCGTCGCCGCCGGTGCCGCCGATGCCGGCCAGCAGCGGCGGGCCGAGCGGCGCGGTCTGCCCGGCGCCGGCCGGTCCGCCCGGCTGCACCATCGTGGGCGCGGTGCCGGTCGGGCCCGGCGCGACCGCGGCCACCGCCCCGGTGTTCCACTCGCCGTCCGTCCAGCCGCCGCGCTGGGTCAGCGCCTGGTGCGCGTACGCGACGACGCCGCGCATCTCCTCCGCGCTCTGGAAGCGGTCGTCGGGGTGCTTGGCCAGCGCGCGCAGCACCAGCCCGTCGAGCTCCGGCGGCACCCGCTCGCTGACCTGCGACGGCGGCCGCGCCTCGTCCTGCACGTGCTGGTACACCACCGACAGCGGCGTCTCGCCGACGAACGGCGGCCGCAGCGCCAGCAGCTCGTACAGCAGGCAGCCGGTCGCGTACAGGTCGCTGCGGTGGTCGACGGTCTTGCCGAGCGCCTGCTCGGGGGAGAGGTACTGCGGGGTGCCCATGACCATGCCGGTCTGCGTCATGGTGCTGGCCGCGCCGTGCAGCGCGCGGGCGATGCCGAAGTCCATCACCTTGACCGCGCCGGTCGTGGTGATGATCACATTGGCCGGCTTGATGTCCCGGTGCACGATGCCGTGCTGGTGGCTGTACGCGAGCGCGTCCAGCACCCCGGAGACGATCAGCAGCGCCTGGTCGACCGGCGGCGGCGTCGGCCCGGACAGCAGCTCCTTGATGGTGTGGCCCTCGACCAGCTCCATCACGATGTACGGCACCGTGCCGGTCGGCGTGCGGTCCTCGCCGGAGTCGTAGACCGCGACGACCGCGTGGTGGTTCAGGCCGGCCACCGACTGCGCCTCGCGGGTGAACCGGGCCTTGGACGTCGGGTCCTCCGCCAGGTCGCTGCGCAGCAGCTTGACCGCAACGATCCGGCCAAGGCGCACGTCCTCCGCCGCGAAGACCTCGGCCATGCCGCCGCGGCCCAGCCGCCCGGTCAGCCGGTAGCGGCCGTCGCCGACCAGGGCCCCCACGCCCCACTGGCCGGAGGGCTCCGACGCCCCGGCGCCCGCGGCCGTCTCATTGGGGTCGACCATCAGTCCTCGCCGTCGTTCGTCCGTCGGTCGTTCCGGCATCGCCAGGTCCCGCTCCGGCACCGCCTCGGGCGCAACGTCCCTGGTGCGCCACCGTACCGCTTTTCCTGCCCCCGAAAGCTCCGTCCACAGCCCCGCGGGCCGCTTCGGGCACGGCCCGGCGACGACTTCCGGCCCCCTCCCGGCACCCCCGCGGCCCCCGTCACCGGCATGTCACAGCAGCGTCCCGGCCTTGTGCGGGGTCGATGCGCATCAGGTGACGAGATGGTCAACGAACTTGACGTGTCCGTGCGATGGGCCAGACTTGGCGGGCAAGCTCGGGGACGAGTCTGTCCCAAAACAGACTTCCAGGGGGTAGCGGTACAGATGAGCGGGGACGCCGCACAGGGCGGATACACGGGGCGCTCGGTGGGCGGCGGGCGGTACGTACTGCGCGATCTCCTGGGCCAGGGTGGCATGGCGTCCGTGCACCTGGCACACGACACGGTGCTGGACCGGCCGGTGGCGGTCAAGACCCTCCACACCAACCTGGGCAACGAGCAGTCCTTCCGCGAGCGCTTCCGGCGCGAGGCCCAGTCGGTGGCCAAACTCAACCACACCAACATCGTCTCGGTCTTCGACTCCGGCGAGGACGCGATCGACGGCCAGGTCGTGCCGTACATCGTCATGGAGTACGTCGAGGGCAAGCCGCTCGGCGACGTGCTGGCCGCCGACATCGCCCAGTACGGCGCCATGCCCGCGGACAAGGCGCTGAAGATCACCGGCGACGTGCTGGCGGCGCTCGCGGTCAGCCACGAGATGGGCCTGGTGCACCGCGACATCAAGCCGGGCAACGTGATGATCACCAAGCGCGGCGTGGTCAAGGTGATGGACTTCGGCATCGCCCGCGCCATGCAGTCCGGCGTGACCTCGATGACGCAGACCGGCATGGTCGTCGGCACACCGCAGTACCTCTCCCCCGAACAGGCGCTGGGCCGCGGCGTCGACGAGCGCTCCGACCTGTACTCGGTCGGCTGCATGCTCTTCGAACTGCTCACCGGGCGACTGCCGTTCGACGCGGACTCGCCGCTGGCGATGGCCTACCAGCACGTGCAGGAGACGCCGCCGGCGCCGTCCTCCTTCAACCGGGCGCTGGGCCCGGCGGTGGACGCGCTGGTCGCCCGCGCGCTGCGCAAGAACCCCGCCGAGCGCTTCCCGACCGCCGACGCCATGCACGACGAGACCGACCGCGTGCACGCCGCCACCGCGCGGGGCACGATGCCGGTGATCTCCGGCCCGGCCGCCACGGGCAACCGCGGCGAGGGCGTCGCGGCCGCCGTCTTCCCGTCCGCGCCCGGCCCGGTGCAGACCCCGCCGCCGCACATCCAGACCCCCTACGCGCCGACGCCGAGCCCGTACGGCCCCTCGACGCCGCCGCCCTCCGCCTACGGCTACCCCAACCAGGGCGGTGCGCAGACCCCGCCGCCCACCACCCCGGCCTACAATTTGGCGCCGAGCCCGGCACCGATCCCGCAGCAGCGCTCCGGCGGGGGCGGCGGCCGCGGCCCGAACACCTCGGTCGTGGTCGGCTCGGTGGTCGCCGTCGCCGCCATCGCGGTGATCATCGTGATCATCGTCGCGATGTCCGGCGGGGGCGGCGGCGACGACAAGGCCGGCGGCGACTCCAGCAGCGGCCCGGCGACCCCCTCGGTCTCCGCCTCCACCTCGGCCGAGCCGACCAGCACCACCGGCGCGAACGACATCGTCCAGGGCGACCAGAGCCGCACCATCCCCACCGACCAGTGCACCAACGCCCACAACAGCCTGATCAACCCCGACAAGCCGAACGTCGTCACGATGCCGAACGTCAGCCTCATCTACGTCGACTCGGTCGTCGCCTGCTTCCAGGCCGCGGGCTGGCCCTACCAGATCAAGCACGTCGACGAGCAGCAGTGGGGCAAGGGCACCGTCACCGACCAGAACCCCAAGTACCTCGACGACTACGACCCGAAGAAGGACGGCAAGATCACCATCTGGGTGTCGACGGGCAAGGGAGCGAACTGACCTCCGGTCGGTTCCGGCCCCGGCCACCGGTCGGCTACAGGTAGGGGCCCGAGCGGGTCTGGGGGGAGTCCGCGGCGTCGTCCTCGTGGCCGCCCATGCCCGGCGGCAGCGCCCTGCGCATCTGCTCCAGCTGGGCCCGCGCCGCCATCTGCTGGGCGAACAGCGCCGTCTGGATGCCGTGGAAGAGCCCTTCCAGCCAGCCGACGAGCTGGGCCTGGGCGATCCGCAGCTCCGCGTCGGAGGGAACGCTGTCGTCCATGAACGGCAGCGACAGCCGCTCCAGCTCCTCGACCAGCTCCGGCGCCAGCCCGGCCTCCAGTTCCTTGACCGAGCTGGCGTGGATCTCCTTCAGCCGCACCCGGCTCGCCTCGTCCAGAGGCGCCGCGCGCACTTCCTCCAGGAGCTGCTTGATCATGCTGCCGATACGCATCACCTTGGCCGGCTGCTCGACCATCTCCGTCACCGGCACCTCGCGCGGCTCCTCGCCCTCGGCGGCGCCGCCGCCGAGCGCCATCCCGTCGGGGCCGACGACCAGGACGTGCGTGTTCTGCGGATTCTGAGCGCCTTCAGGCGAGCGTTCGTTCATCGGCATCTCCATACGCCCATTGTCCCGCACCGACTCGCTAGGCCTCCGCCCGGCGGGCTATTTCGGTACGCGAGCGCGTGACCAGGGCCGCCAGCAGCGCGGCCCCCACCGGCACCGCGACGACCAGCATGGCCATGGTCGTCCAGGGCAGCACCACCGGGACGTGCGGGATGTCGCCGGCGCCGCCCCAGCCCCTGTCGACCGTCTGGTGGTAGTAGTCCCACTCGTGGTGCCGCTCGGCGCGGCGCAGCCCCACCGCGGGCACCACGCCCGCGACGGTGCCGAGCACCACCCCCATCGCCGCGACCACCCCGGACTGGAAGCCGGACAGCGTGCGCCGCACCCGCGGCTCCGCGCCGATCGCGGCGAGCGTGCGCAGGTCCGGTTCGGCGTCCGCCTGGGCCAGGCCGGTGGCGATGCCGGCCGCGCCGACCGTCACCAGCCCGGCGAAGATCGTCAGCGCCAGCAGCACCACACCGTCCTGCGACTGGTAGCCGCGTTCCAGATACGTGTCCGCGTCGGTGCCGATCTTCGCCAGGTCGGAGCTGAGCGCCTGCCGCTGCTCGTCGGTGGGCATCCGCGAGGTGGTGAACAGCGAGCCCAGCGGCACCGCGCGCAGCCCGGCCGAGGCGACGGCCCGCTGCGGCAGCACCGCCGCGATGCCGTACGGCCGGTGCGCGGTGCTCAGGTGGACCGGCAGCGCGACGATCCGCGCCCCGGGCGGCAGCTTCCCGTCCTGCGCCCCGCCCGTGTTCTCGTCCGGGTCGATCTGCAGCCGCAAAGTGCCGTGGTCCAGCTCGGCGCGGTCGAACAGCACGCTCTCGCCGCGGGCCAGCGCGCGCTCGGCCGCACCGTCGCGCACGCCCAGCGCGTGCAGGACGGCCGGTCCGCCCACCAGGATGTTGCCCTCGGTGCTGATCGCCGCATTGCCCGTGTCGAAGGCGCAGCGCCAGTCCGACACCAGCGCCCGGCGCTGCGCCAGGCTCAGGGACGCCACTCCGTCTTCGGCCTGGCTCGGGCACTGGTTGGCCTTGGGCACCAGCGCCTCCACCGCGCCGCAGCCGGGCTGCGAGCTGTACATGTCGCAGATCCGCGAGCCGACCGCGAGCCGCGAGACATCGGCGCGGCCCGAGACCGGCAGCCGCTTCTGCACCGCCGCGCGCACCGCGGGCAGGTCCCGGCCCTGGTTGCTGCCGGTGCTCACCACGTACACCCCGCGCGGCGCCCTGGCGTGGTAGTCGTCCCGGTCCTGCCGGTCGGAGCTGGCCGCGTAGGTGGCCACCGCGACCGTGCCGGCCACCGCGGCCAGCACCGCCGCCACCGCCGGGGCCGTGCGGCCGCGGTTGCGCACCGCGTCGCGCAGCGCCAGCCGCGGGGACAGCGGCAGCCAGCGGCCGAGCCGGCCCGCCATCCCGACCAGCGTCGGCGTGACCGCGACCATCCCCAGCTCGGCGATCGCCGAACCGGCCGCGACCACCAGATTGTCGTCGGTGCGCACCGACCCGTAGAGGGCGATGGCACCGCCCAGCACGATCGCGCCGACCCCGATGAACGGCAGCACCCGGTTGGCGTGCCGCACACCGCGGCGGCCGGTCAGCGAGGACAGCACGCTCTGCCGGGACGCGGTGATCGCGGGCACGATCGCCGCGAGCACGCCGGTGAGCACCGCGAGGGCGGAGATGCCGAGCAGCTCCAGCGGGCGCAGGGTGAGCCCGCCGAACCGCGAGCCCACGTAGTCCTCCAGCGCTCCGCGCAGCGCCACGGTGAGCAGGAGGCCCAGCAGGGTGCCGACCACCGCGGCGACCGCGCCGATCACCAGACCGCCGGAGAGCACGATCGCCCTGATGTGCCGGCGGTCGCCGCCGTTGGCGCCGACCAGGCCGAGCTGGCGCCGGGACCTGCGGGCGCCCACCGCGAACGCCGGACCGGCCAGCAGGCAGATCTCCAGCACCGACAGTCCCGCGATGGTCGCCGCTATGGCCACCGCCGCGGCCCGCTTCGCACCGCTCTGCGTCACCAGGTCCTGCGTGCCCTGTGCCCTGTACAGCGGCACCTGGTCGCGGGCCGGCGGGTGCAGCAGGACCGCGCGCGACACCACGGTCACGCCGCGGGTGTTGGCCTGCTGGACCATCGGCCAGCTGAAGTCGCGCCCGACCGAGAGCAGGTAGCTGAGGTCGTCGGAGGACGCGTCGGCGCCGGCCGCCTTGCGCGCCGTCTCGTACGGCGTGATGAACGCGCCGGGCAGCGCGTCGAGTTGCGTCGCCTTCAGGTCGCTGGGCAGTTCGTACGCGCCGACGATCCGGTAGGAGCGGTCGAACCCGTAGGCGCTGACCGACGAGCCGAGGTGCAGCCCGCTGGACCTGAGAAACTCGGCGGTGGCCATCACCTCGTCGGGCGCGGCGGGGAAGCGGCCCTTGGTCAGGCGCGTGATGCCCTCGGCCGTCGGGTCGTCGGCCTTCAGCTCACGGACCTCGGTGCTCAGCAGGCCGCTCTTGGTGTGCATCTGGACCCAGCTCTGCTGGTCGGTGATCCAGTGCGCGCCGGCCGGGATCGCCGCCTTGAGGTCGACGGGCGCCGGCTCGCCCGCCTCCGCGCCGTCCGAGTCGTCGCCGCTGTCGTGCGCGGGCCGCGTCTCGTTGCCGTCCGGCGACTGGAACACCGGCTGCGGGCCCAGGTACGCGCTGGTCAGGCGCGCGTCGGCGGCGCCCATGTCCCGGGTGATCTTCTGTTCCGCGGTGAGCTCGGAGCTGCGGATGGTGACGTCGGCCGCGCTGACTCCGACGATCGGCAGCGCGATCATGGCCAGCACCATCAGGCTGCGGCCCTTGTTCCGCCAGGCGTCGCGGCGGGCGATCCTGATCGCCACCCGCCAGGACGACAGCCTGCCGCCGCCCGGCCGGAGTCCGCCGCCGGGCCCGCCGCTCGGGCCGCCGCCGGCCGCGGCGCGCGATGTCTCCTCCGTGGTCGGGCTCATGACGTCGCCCCGCCGGTGAGCAGCGACTCCGCGGAGGAGCGCAGCGTCATGTCGACGACCGCGCCGTCCCGCAGGAAGACCACCCGGTCCGCCCAGGCCGCGAACCGCGGCTCGTGGGTGACCAGCACACCGGCGGCGCCCGCGTCGCAGCGGGTGCGCAGCAGCGCGAGCACCGCCTCGCCGGTCTCGGAGTCCAGCGCGCCGGTCGGCTCGTCGGCCAGCACCAGGCGGCGGTCGCCGACCAGGGCGCGGGCGATCGCCACCCGCTGTTGCTGGCCGCCGGACATCTCGTCGGGGAAGCGGTCGGCCAGGTGGCCGAGGCCCATCTCCTCCAGCGCGGCCAGCGCCTCCCGGCGCGCCCGGCGCGCGCTCGTCCCGTCCAGCTCGCGGGGGAGCGCCACGTTCTCCGCCGCGGTGAGGGCCGGGATCAGGTTGTAGTCCTGGAAGACGTAGCCGATGCTGCGCCGCCGCAGCGCCGCCATCTCCTTGCGGGTGGCGCGGGTCAGGTCGGTGCCCTCGACCACCACCTGGCCGGACGTGGGCAGGTCGAGCCCGCCCGCGATGGTCAGCAGGGTGGACTTCCCCGAGCCCGAGGGACCCATCACGGCGACGAGTTCGCCCGGGAACACGTCCAGGTCGATGCCGCGCAGCGCGTGCACCTCGGTGGCGCCGCTGCCGTGCACCCGGGTCAACCCGGCCAGCCGGAGCACCGGCTGCGGGCCCGCGCCGGCCGCGGGCGGCGTCGCCGCGGACTCCGGTGTGCCGCGTGGCGTGGGCGGTGTGGGCTGTGACGGCGGCGTGGACTGGCTGGACATGGGCGGTTCCCCCTGCGAGTGCCTGCGGGTCGGTGCGTGGCGTGCGATGGTCGGTCGCTCGGTCGATGGGCGGGTCGGTCGGTGGACGGGTGGTGGACGGGTCGGTGGGTCAGTGGCTCGATGGGTCAGTGGGCCGATCGGTAAGCGGATCGGTAGGCCGATCGGTAGGCGGACAGGTGGGTGAGTAGGGAGGCCGGGTGGCCGGGCGCCTGGTCGGGGCGCCGGTCAGTCCGGGCGTCCGGCTCGGCCGCCGCGCCGGAGGCGTCCCGGCGCGGCCGACGCGGGCGCGGACAGCGGTGGTGCGGCGGGCGCGGGTGGCGCCGCCGGCGCGGCGGCCGAGCCGGTGGTCGACGGCCGGGCCGGTCCCAGCGCGGCGAGCCGGGCCAGCCGGGTCTCGCAGTGGTCGAGCCAGCGCGCCTCGGCCTCCGCCTGGAAGATCAGCTGGTCCAGGACCAGCTGCCAGGCCACGTCGTCCCGGTCGAGGGCGGTGTCTCCCCGTGTCACCGCCTCCATGGCCTGCGCCTTGAGCCGGGTGTAGTCCTGCATGGCCTTGATCGTGTGCATGCGCTGCGCCTGGATGACCGCGCGCACGTCCACATCGGGCGAGCCGACGGCCATCGCGAGCTTGATGGCCAGCTCGTTGCGCGGCGGGTTGGCCCGGTCCACCGGACTGGCGTACCAGTCGCGCAGCTCGGCCCGCCCGCGCTCGGTGATCTCGTAGAGCGCGTGGCCCGCCTCGTCCTCCCCGCCGGGCACGACGAGTCCGTCGCGTTCCAGCCGCGAGAGCGTGGTGTACACCTGCCCCACGTTCAGCGGCCAGGTGGAGCCGGTGCGGGACTCGAACTCGGTGCGGAGCTGGAAGCCGTAGCGCGGCCCCTGTTCGAGGAGGGCCAGCAGGCCGTGACGGATCGACATACTCAGTATGTATACCGAGTATGGTCCGCCCCCACAAGCCCGATCGACCCACCGATCCCCGCTTTCACTCGAACGAGCGATCGAATACTGCGTCGTCCGCACGGCCGCGCGGACAGCGGCGGGCGATCCCGCCAGGCGGCGTGACCGGCGGTCGTCGCGGGCGGTCGTCGCGGGCGGCCGGGGAGGCGGCCGGGGAGGCGGGCCGCCACCCGGACGGACCGGCTCGGGATGCCGGACCGGTGACCGCGTGTGACGCTGGGCCGACGGACAGTCGGCGGGAGGCGGGGACGCGTGCGGTGGGCAGCGGGCGGTCGTGCGGCGACCGCGGCGGGGGCGTGGACCGTGGTCGCGGCGGTGCTCGTGCTGGCCCCGGCGTCCCCCGCCCTCGCCGAGCACGCGCCGGCCCCCGCGGCCGCCGACACCGAGCGCCTGCCCCGTCCGGTCGCCCGGCCGCATCCGGACGCCGCGGGGGACGCCGGGCGCGCCGGCACCGCGGAGCACCCCGACCGCTCGGACCAGGCCGGCGAACCCGGCCGGCCCGGTGGCCCGAGCGACCCCGCCCCGTCCCACGGCTCAGGCTCGGCGTCGGCGGACGGCTCCGGCTCGGCGGACGGCTCGGCGGACGGCTCGGCAGGTGGATCGGCAAGCGGCCCGGCAAGCGGCTCCGGCCACTCCGGCCATTCCGACCAGGCCGACGACTCGGGCCGACCGAGCGGATCAGGCCGACCGAGCGGATCGGGCCGAGGTGACGGGACGGGTCGGCCCGGGCCGTCCGGCTCCCCGGACTCCGCCGGCCCGACGCACCACGCCGGGTCCGCGGACGCTCCCGACCCCGGCCCGGTGGGCCCGGTGCTCCCCCACATCACGCTGCCGCCGCTGCCGACCCCGCCGCGTCCCGTGGTCGGCCCGCCGCGACTCCCGCCGGTGCTGCCCTGGAAGCCCGGGGCCGGGGTGGGGGCCCCGCAGGCGGGGGGAGGGGGACGGCCGGGGCGGATCAGCCACAGACGAGCGGGGCCGTACCGTCGGGGACGCCGGGCGGGGGGCACGGGAAGGCGCAGGACGGCGGGCGGGGGACGGGGACGGCGGGGTCGTCGACGCCGGCGGGCGGGCGCGGCGGCGCGGGGGCCGGGCGGAGGACGGCCGCGCCCGGGCGGGTGATCGGGCCGTACGCGCCGCCGCGGGGGCGGGAGCCGTCGTTCGTGCCGGTGCCGGAGGCGCCGGACGCGGGCCCGGCGCCCGCGACGTCCGGGGCGCCGGTGGCGCAGCCCGCGGGGGACGAGCAGGCCGAACCGCTCTACGCGCCGGCCCGCAGGGTGTTGCGGGTGCTGCCGCTCGGCGCGGGGCTGGCGCTGGTCGGGCTCGGCATCGGGTTCCTGGGGTGGCGGCTGCGGCGGGCGTAGAGGGAGCGGGGGGCCCGGCAGTTCGGGCGGCACCTCCTGCGCGGTGGGTGGTGGCCGCCCGCGGTGGGTGGTGGCCGCCCGCGGTGGGTGGTGGCCGCCCGCGGTGGGTGGTGGCCGCCCGCGGTGGGTGGTGGCCGCCCGCGGTGGGTGGTGGCCGCCCGCGGCGGGTGGTGGCTGCCCGCGGCTGCCCGCGGCTGTCCGGTGGGGGCTCAGGTGGTGAGGAGCACCTTGCCGATGTGGGTGCTCGCCTCCACCACGCGGTGGGCCTCGGCGGCCTCGGCGAGCGGAATGGCGCGGTCGACGATCGGGCGGACCGTGCCGGCCTCGATCAGCGGCCAGACGTGCTCGCGCACCGCGGCGACGATCGCGGCCTTCTCGTCGACCGGGCGCGGGCGCAGCGATGTCGCGGCGACGGCGGCGCGCTTGGCCAGCAGGGCGCCGAGGTCGAGTTCGCCCTTGACGCCGCCCTGGAGGCCGATCACGACGAGGCGGCCGTTGACCGCGAGGGCGTCCACGTTCCGCGACAGGTACTTGGCGCCCATGATGTCGAGGATCACGTCGGCGGTGACCTCCTCGGCGAAGTCCTGCTCGCGGTAGTTGACGAGGATGTCCGCGCCCAGGTCGCGGCAGGCGGCGAGCTTGTCGGCGCTGCCCGCGGTGACCGCGACGGTGGCGCCGACCGCCTTGCCGAGCTGGACCGCCATCGTGCCGATGCCGCTGGACCCGCCGTGCACCAGCAGCGTCTCGCCGGGACGCAGGTGGGCGACCATGAAGACGTTCGACCAGACGGTGGAGGTCACCTCGGGCAGCGCGGCGGCCGACACGAGGTCGACGCCCTTGGGCACCGGCAGCAGTTGGCCGGCCGGCACCGCGACCTTCTGCGCGTAGCCGCCGCCGGCCAGCAGCGCGCACACCTCGTCGCCGACCGCCCAGCCCGAGACGCCGGGACCGACCTCGGCGATCCGCCCCGAGCACTCCAGGCCGGGATACGGCGACGCGCCCGCCGGCGGGTTGTAGTGGCCGCGTCGTTGCAGCACGTCGGCCCTGTTCACGGCGCTGGCCGCGACGTCGACGACGACCTCGCCGTCGCCTGCCACCGGGTCGGGCACCTCGGCCCAGGTCAGCGCTTCCGGTCCGCCGGGCTGGGGAATCGTGATCGCGTACATGCGGGCGAGGCTACTCCGCGACGCCGCCGGGGCGTTCGACGCGTCGCTGGTCAGCGCCGCGTGGTCGGAGGTGTTCGGGTGATCGGACGGTCGGGTAGTCGGGTGATCGGGTGGCCGGACGGTTCGATGGTCGGAGGGGTTCGATGGTCGGACGGTCGGATGTCCGTACGGTCGGATGTCCGTACGGTCGGCTTGTGCGTCGGTCGTACGGGATGACGGAGTGAATGGATGACGTCATGACGAGCCGACGAGCTGACGAGCCGACGTCACGACTTGATGAGGAGATGACCAGATGGTGAGGCGACGGGATGATCACCGTACGGTCCGATGATCCGGCGGCCCCTTCCCGCGTCGCGCCCGCGTCAGGTCAGCGGCGCGGTGGTCGGGCCCACCCGGTGGATCGCGATCAGCCGGTCCATCGGCTCCAGCGCCGCCACCTCGGGGTCGTCGTGGTCGAGCAGCCGGTGGCCGCGCTTGACGGAGACCACCAGGTCGGCGATCTCGCGGGGCGCCTTGCCCACCTCCTGCTTGGTGACCGGGCGCTCGATCAGGTCGAGCCCGCTCCCGTACGTGATCAGGTCGTCCATCACCTGGCCGACGCTCGGGCTCAGCATCGACAGGCCGAGCAGCGCCAGGCCGCGCTGGAACTCGTGATCACCGCGTCCGCGCCGGACTGCCGCAGCAGGGGGGCGTTCTCCTCCTCGCGCACGGACGCGACGATGTGCGCGCCTCGGTTGAGCTGGCGCGCCGTCAGGGTGACCAGAACCGCCGTGTCGTCGCGCTGCGCCGCGATGACGATCTGCCGCGCGCGGGCGACCTCGGCGCGCAGCAGCACGTCGTTGCGGGTGCCGTCGCCGACCACGCCCACATACCCCTCGTCCGCCGCCGCCTGCACCACCTTCGGGTTGGGGTCGACCACGACGACACGGTTCTGCGGCACACCGCGGCCGATGAGCGTCTCGGCCGCCGAGCGGCCCTTGGTGCCGAATCCGACGATGACCACGTGCTCGCGCACGGTGCTCCTCCAGCGCTTGAGTCGGTACTGCTCGCGGGTGCGCTCGGCCAGCACCTCCAGGGTGGTGCCGACCAGGATGATCAGGAAGATCACCCGGAGCGGCGTGACCAGGAAGGTGTTCGCCAGTCGGGCGCCGGTGCTGTACGGGACGATGTCGCCGTAACCGGTCGTGGAGAGCGTCACGGTGGCGTAGTAGAGGGAGTCGAGGAACGACACCGAGCCGTTGGCGTTGTCGTGGTAGCCGTGCCGGCCCGCGTAGACGATGACCACGGTGACGACGTAGACGAGGAGCGCGAGCAGCAGGCGGCGCGTCACCTGGCGCAGGGGGCCCGCGGCCGGTCGTGGGAAGAGGATGCGACGGCCGACGCCGCCCGCGCCGGCTATGCCGTGGGCCGCGGGGTCGCGGCCGGCCGCGTCGAAGTCCGCTGCGTCGAGGGTCGCGGTGTCCCGGGTCGGGACGTCGCGGGTCGGGACGTCCCGGGGCGCGGTCTCCCGGGGCGGAGTCTCGCGGGCCGGAGTCTCAGGGGCCGGAGTCTTGTGTGCCGGACTCTCGCGGGTCGCGCTGTCCCGGCGGACGCGGTCCGGGTCCGGGTCCGGGTTCGAACCCGGCTGAAGGTCCCGCCCGGGGCTCGGCCCGGGGTCCCGCTGCGTGTCCCGCTCACGCTCCCCACCTGACGGTTCCTCGCTCACGTGCCGCTCCCCCATGTTGGGCTGAGGGCCGCGGTGTCGAGGACCGCGGTCTCCCGGCCGGCACGGGCGCCGCCCGGCGGGATCACCGCCATGCCGTCCGCCGCGGCCAGGCCGCGCAGCATCGCGGGACCGGTGTAGTGCAGCGGCCGGGCGGCCGACTCCTCGTCGAAGACCACGGGAACGAGCCGGGTGTCCTCGGGGTGGCCGGCCACGTCCTGGGTCAGCGGCGCCGCATACGGGGCGGGCGGCGGGTGCCCGGCCAGCGTCCGCAGCAGCGGCGCGACCAGGGTCAGCACGCCGGAGACCGCCGCGAGCGGATTGCCGGGAAGTCCGACGAGATGACGGGGGTGTTCGGCGGCGGATGCGGGCGGCGGCAGCTCGGCGAGCAGCATGGGGTGGCCGGGGCGTACGGCGACGCCGTCCACCAGCAGCCTCGCGCCGATCGCGGCCAGCACCGGATGGACGTGGTCGACCGGGCCGCCGGCGGTGCCGCCCGTGGTGACCAGGAGGTCGGCGGTGCTGGCGGCGATCGCCCGGCGCAGGGCGTCCTCGTCGTCGACCAGGCGGCGCACGGCGGTCACCTCCGCGCCCAGGCCGCGCAGCCAGGCCGGCAGCATCGGGCCGAGCGCGTCCCGTACCCGGCCGGCGCCCGGCAGCCCGCGGTCGAGCAGTTCGTCGCCGAGGACCAGCACCTCGACGCGCGGCCGGGCGGTGACCGTCAGCTCGTCGTAGCCCGCCGCCGCGGCCAGTCCCAGCACTATCGGCGTCACGATGGTGCCTGCGGGCAGCAGTTCGTCGCCGCCGCGGCACTCCCCGCCGCGCCTGCGCACGTCCTGGCCGGGCTCGGGCGCGGCGTGCGGCGGACGGACCCGCAGCCACTCGCCGTCGGTGCGGCGCTCGGTCAGCCCGTGCTCGCTGCGCAGCACGGCGGTGGTGCCTGCCGGCAGCGCGGCGCCGGTGGCGATAGGGGCGGCGTGGCCGTCGAGCAGCACGTCGGCGGGGCGCTGGCCGGCCAGCACCTCGCCCTTCAGCCGCCACGGCCCGGGACCCGCGAGCGCCCAGCCGTCCATCGCGGAGGAGTCGAACGACGGCAGGTCCGTCAGCGCCACCAGGCCGCGGGCCAGCGCCGCGCCCAACGCCTCGTCGCCCAGCGGGGTCGTACGCGGCGCGAGCCGCCGCCCGGCCTGCCGCGCGATGCGCCGGGCGTCGGCCCAGGGGGTGGCGGCAGTGCTGGAGGCGTCGGCGGTGGGAGCGCGGCCGGAGGCAGGGGCGGGGGCGGGGGCGGCAGGGGCAGGGGCAGGGGCGGCAGGGGCGCCGCCGGTGGGGGGCTCGTTGTCGCCACGGGCCTGGTCGGAGCGCGCGTTGTCGGTGCGGGAGTGGTCGGTGCGCGCGTGGGTCTCGTCGTCGCCGGTCGGACGTCCGGGGTCTCCCGCGGCCGCGGGGTCGTCGGACAGGCCGAGCGCGACGGCCAAGGGGTCGTTGGGGGCGACCTGGCGGAGCGCGTGCGATGCCGAGGTGTGCACGCCGGGCCGGGTGGGCTGGGCGGGCTGGGCGGAGCTGCCGGGCCGGGCGGAGCTGCCGGCCCGGCGGAGTTGCCGGGCCGGGCGGAGGTCCGTTCGCGGGGGTCCTGGGCCCGTGCGCCGGGCTGTCCGCGGAGGGCGTCCGGCACGTGGCCCCGGCCCGGGTCCTGCTCCTCGTCCGCCGCCAGGTCGAAGGCGACGGACAACGGGTCGCCCGGGCGGTGGGCGCGGCGCGGTTCGTTGGCGAGGGCGAGCGCGTCGTCGAGGGCGCGGTCGGCCGCGTCGCCGCCTTGGGCGGTCATTGCGCGGGTTCCGCTTCCGCGCCGCCGCCGCGCCGATCGCGGTCGGCGCCGCCGCTGCCTCCGCCGCTGCCGCCGCCGGTGCTGGTGCGGTCGGTACGGTCGGCGCCGTCGCCGCCTGCCGCGCCGCCGGACTGCTCGGGCTGCTCGGACTCCCCGGACTGCTCGGACTCCTCGGCCCAGCTCCGGGCCAGCGCCGCGGCCTTGAGCGCCGCGTCCCGTACGGCGTCGGGTCCGCCGCCCGCGTGCGCCGCCGCGTAGCCGACCAGGAACGTGGTCAGCGGTGCCGCGGGGCGGGCCACGCCGTGCGCGGCGTCACGGGCGAGGTCGAGCAGGACGCCGGTGTCGACGTCCAGGTCGATGCCCAGTTCGGTCTTGGCTGCTGCGATCCATTCGTCCAACACAAGGCCATCGTCCCCGATCCGGGGCCCGCGCAGGGACAGGCTCACCCCGCCGATTCGCCGCCGGTTTCCCGGTGCGGCTGCGTGCCGGGTCCCCCGTGCGGCTCGGCGTGGGGCTCCGCGTGTGGCTCCGTGCCGAGGCGTGCCCGCGCCGCGGCCACGTCCTCCCAGGTGTCGCAGTCGAACGACGCGTCGCCGGTCGGGTCGGCGATCCTGCGCAACGTCAACTCGCCGGTGAGCAGCCGCAACGGCAACCCCGTCAGGCTCCCGTGCTCGGCGCCGAGCAGGGCGAGTTCGCGGCGCAACGGCTCGACACGATAAGCCGCGGCCAGGGGCTGGTCCCGCCCGTTCGCGTCCACGAGCATCACGCCGTCCCATTCCTGCTCGTGCCGTCGCGCGGGCGCGGGCCCGGGCTCTGCGGGCCCGGGCTCTGCGGGCCCGGGCTCTGCGGGCCGAGGTTCCGCGACCCGCGGTACGGACCCGGTGCCGGCGCCGTACCCGGTGCCGGCACCGTCCCCGTCGAGCGCGTCGTGCGCGTCGAGCGCCCCGAGCAGCGCGTCGGTCGCGGCCCGTGTCAGGAACGGCAGGTCGGCCGCGAGCACGAGCACCACCGCGGGCGCCGCCCCGAGCGCGGCGTCCGCGGTGGGCAACGCGGCGAGGCCGGCGGCGAGCGCGGGCAGCGGGCCGCCGCCCGCGGGCGCTTCGCGGGTCCACCGCACCGGCCGTACGGTGGGCCGGCGCGGACCGACGACGACGGTGGCCCGCGCCCCCGCGCACGCGGCCAGCACCCGGTCGAGCAGCCGCTGCCCGCCGACCGTGAGCGCGGGCTTGTCCGCGCCTCCCAGCCGCCGCGCCGCGCCACCGGCCGGCACCACCGCGTCGTACCTCGTCGTCATCCCGCGAGTATCCCCCCACCCGCCCGCCGCACTCCCGAGGCCGCCCGGCGCCCGCGGCGCGCCCGCACGCCCGCGGCACGTCCCGGTGCGACCGCGCGGCGGCCGAGCGGCGACCGAGCGGCGGCGGCACGCCGGCGGCACGGCGGCGCGGAGCCGTCGCCGCGGCCGGGACGCGACGGTCACACCGTCGCGAGCAGCACCGCCGGGTTCTCGACGCAGTCCGCGACGAACCGGAGGAAGCCTCCCGCGGTGCCGCCGTCGCACACCCGGTGGTCGAAGGTGAACGACAGCTGCACGACCTGCCGCACCGCCAGCTCGCCTTCGTGCACCCAGGGCTTGGGGGCAATCCGGCCGACCCCGAGCATCGCGGCCTCCGGGTGGTTGAGGATCGGCGTCGAGCCGTCCACGCCGAACACCCCGTAGTTGTTCAGCGTGATCGTCCCGCCGGTCAGCTCCGCCGGCGTGAGCGTCCCGGCCCTGGCCGCCTCGGTGAGCCGGCGCAGCTCCGCCGACAGTCCCGCCGTGGTCCGGGTGTGCGCGTCGCGGACGACGGGCACGACCAGGCCGCGGTCGGTCTGCGCGGCGAAGCCGAGGTGCACGGCCGGCAGGCGTACGATCTCGCCGCGCTCGGTGTCCACCGTGGCGTTCAGCTCCGGGTGGCGGGCCAGCGCCGCCGTGACGATCCGGGCGAACAGCGCGGCCACCGATATCGGTTCGGTGTTCGCGGCGCGGCCGGCCGCGTTCATCGCCGCGCGCACCGCGAGCAGCTCGGTGGCGTCGGCGTCCACCCAGCAGGTGGCGTCGGGGATCTCGCGGCGGCTGCGGGCCAGCTTCTCCGCCACGGCGCCCCTGATGCCGCGCAGCGGGATTCGCTCCTCCCCGCCCGTGGCGGCGGCGGCCGGCGCGGGTGCGGGCGTCCGCGCCGCGGCCGGGGCGGCCGTCTCCTGCCGCGCGGCGGTGGCCGCGCCGGAGATCGCGCGCTCGACGTCGGTCCGCAGGATCAGCCCGTCCGGGCCCGACCCGGTCAGCGCCCGCAGGTCCAGGCCGTGTTCGCGGGCGATCCGGCGCACCAGGGGCGAGATCACCGCCACCGGCCCGGCCGCGACCGCGGGCGCCGCGGTGACCGGGCCGTCCACGGCCGCCGTGGCCGTGGCGGCATGGGCGGCGTGTGCGTCGACCGCCTGCGCGTCGGCCGCGCGCGTGCTGTCCGTGCGCGTGCTGTCCGTGCGCGTGGTGACCGTCGCCGGATCGGCCGGCCCCGCGTCTCCCGTTCCCGCGTCGACCGACCCCGCGTCTGCCGCGTCGACCGTGTGCGCGACGGCCGCGCCGACCGCCCGCACCCGGGCGCGCCGCCGCGTCGTCGCCGGACCGGTGCCGTAGCCGACCAGCACATTGCCGGAGCCCTCGTCGGCGGTCCGCGTCCCGTCGCCGGAGCCGACCGCGACCGTCACCAGCGGGCGGCCCACCGCCAGGGTGTCGCCCTCCTCGCCGAAGCGCGCGGTGACCACGCCGCCGTACGGACAGGGCACCTCCACCACGGCCTTGGCGGTCTCCACCTCGACCACCGGCTGGTCCACCGCGACGACCTCGCCGACCTCGACGAGCCAGCGGACGATCTCCGCCTCGGTGAGGCCCTCGCCGAGGTCCGGCAGCGTGAACTCCTTGACGACGGCCATCACCCCTCCTCCCACTGGAGCCGCCCGACGGCGTCCAGGATGCGGTCGACGCCGGGGAGGTGGTGCTTCTCCAGCATCGGCGGCGGATAGGGGATGTCGAACCCGGCGACGCGCAGCACCGGCGCCTCCAGGTGGTGGAAGCAGCGCTCGGTGATCCGGGCCGCGATCTCGGCGCCCGCGCCGCCGAATCCCGACGACTCGTGGACGACCACCGCGCGCCCGGTGCCGCGCACCGCCGCGGCCACCGTGTCCTCGTCGAACGGGACCAGGCTGCGCAGGTCCACCACGCCGAGGTCCCAGCCCTCCTCCTTGGCCGCCTCGGCCGCCTCCAGGCACACCGGCACCGAGGGGCCGTAGCTGACGAGGGTGGCGGTGCGGCCCTCGCGGCGCACCGCGGCCCGGCCGATCGGGGCGACCTCGGCGGGCTGCTGCGGCGACCAGTCGGCCTTGGACCAGTACAGCCGCTTGGGTTCGAGGAAGACCACCGGGTCGTCGGAGGCGATGGCCGCGCGCAGCATCCCGTAGGCGTCCTCGACGGTCGCGGGGGTGACGACGTGGAGGCCCGGGGTGTGCAGGTAGTACGCCTCCGAGGAGTCGCTGTGGTGCTCGACGCCCCCGATGCCGCCGCCGTAGGGGATGCGCACGGTGATGGGCAGCGGCAGCGCGCCCCTGGTGCGGTTGCGCATCCGGGCCACATGGCTGACGAGCTGCTCGAACGCCGGGTAGGCGAAGGCGTCGAACTGCATCTCCACGACCGGCCGCAGCCCGTACATGGCCATGCCGACGGCGGCGCCGAGGATGCCGGCCTCGGCGAGCGGGGTGTCGGTGCAGCGGGTGTCGCCGAACTCCGCGGCCAGCCCGTCGGTGATCCGGAAGACGCCGCCGAGGGTGCCGACGTCCTCGCCGAGCACGTGGACGGACGGGTCGGCGGCCAGGGCGTCCCGCAGCGCCTGGTTCAGCGCCTGCGCCATGGTGGCGGGCTTGCGCGCGCCGGCGTCCCGGGCGCGCCCGGCGCCGGGGGCGGGCGCGGGCCCGGGAGATGTCCCGGCGGACGCCGCGCTGGACGTGGACGTCGCGGTGGACGCCGCGCTGGAGGGGGAGGCAGGCGTCATGACCGGTGCTCCGCTTCCAGTTCGGCCAGCAGCTGGGCGCGCTGCTCGCGCAGCTGGGGCGTGGGCTCGGCGTAGACGTGGGCGAACAGGTCCATCGGGTCCGGCTCGGGCGCCGTGTGCATCCGCTCGCGCAGGTCCGCGGCCAGTTGCTCGGCCTCCTGTGCGGCGGTGTGCCGCAGTGCGTCGTCCAGCAGGCCGCGGTCGTCCAGCGCCCGCTCCAGCACGGTGACGGGGTCGTGCGCGCGCCAGGCGGCCACCTCGTCGTCGGCGCGGTAGCGGGTGGCGTCATCGGCGTTGGTGTGGGCGTCGATCCGGTAGGTGACGGCTTCCACCAGCGTGGGGCCGCCGCCGGCGCGGGCGCGGTCCACCGCCTCGGTGAGCACCTGGTGCATCGCCGCCGCGTCGTTCCCGTCCACCAGGCGGCCCGGCATGCCGTAGCCCACGGCCTTGTGGGCGAAGCTGGGCGCGGCGGTCTGCTTGGCCAGCGGCACGGAGATGGCGAACCCGTTGTTCTGCACCAGGAAGACCACCGGCGCCTGCCAGACGGCCGCGAAGTTCAGCGCCTCGTGGAAGTCGCCCTCGCTGGTGCCGCCGTCGCCGACCATGGCGAGCGCGGCCACGTCGTCGCCGCTGAGCCGGGCGGCGTGGGCGAGCCCCACCGCGTGCGGGAGCTGGGTGGCCAGCGGGGTGCTCAGCGGGGCGACGCGGCTGGCCCTGGGGTCGTAGCCGGTGTGCCAGTCGCCGCGCAGCAGGGTGAGCGCCTGGACCGGGTCGACGCCGCGGGCGACCACCGCGAGCGTGTCGCGGTAGCTGGGGAAGAGCCAGTCCTGCGGGCGCAGGGCGAGCGCGGCGGCGACCTCGCACGCCTCCTGGCCGGTGCTCGACGGGTAGACCGCGAGCCGGCCCTGCTTGGTGAGCGCGGTGGCCTGCTGGTTGTAGCGGCGGCCGCGCACCAGGTGTCCATACAGCGTGCGCAGCAGCGCGGCGTCCAGGCCAGGCGGCGGGGGTGCCGAGCAGCCGGTACGGCTCCTGGTCGGGCAGCAGCGGCGCGGCATCGGTGCGGGGGCGCCAAGCAGGGGTGTCCAGCACGGTCATCGCGAGCACCTCCTCGGGATCGGTGACCGTCATCGGTCGGGCGTGAGCGGGTTCCGCTCTCCCAACCGATTGTTCGGTCGCCGGAGGCATTTTGGCTACGGGGTGGTTTCGCCTGTGGACAAACGGTTCTGCACAGCCTGAGATGGAGCCAGTACGTCCATGGTAGGGAGCCCCCGGGGGATGGCGAGCGAACAGATGGCCCGAGATGACACCGACGACGCGGCGGTCCGACCTCTGGACCCGATCGACCGCACGATCCTGCGGCTGCTGCAAGAGGACGGACGCGCCTCGATACGCTCCGTGGCCGAGCGCGTACATGTGTCGCGGGCGAACGCCTACGCCCGCATCAACCGGCTGATCGACGACGGGATCATCCGAGGATTCACCGCTCGGGTGGACCACGAACGCGCCGGCCACGGCGCCTCGGCGTACATCACGCTCAAGATCGTCCAGAACTCGTGGCGGACCGTCCGGGAGAAACTCGTCACTCTTCCGGGTGTCGTCCACATCGCACTGGTGAGCGGCGACTTCGACGTGCTGCTGCTCGTGCACACGGTCGACAACCGCAGCCTGCGCGAGCTGGTGCTGACCCGGCTGCAGGCCATCGAGGAGGTGCTGAGCAGCCGCACGCTGCTGGTCTTCGAGGAGACCGACCTCGTGCTCGGCGACTGAGCCGGAGCCCGGCGGCCTCGCGGCGCTACCTGCGCAGGCCGTCGAACGCCAGCCGGACCACGGCCTCGGTCACCTGCTCCCCGGTCGCCGCCCCGCGGCCGTCCGGGCGGTACCACTCCACCAGCGAGTTGATCATCCCGAACAGCAGCCGGGTGGCCAGCCGCGGTTCCACGTCGCCGCGCAGGTCGCCCTCGGCGACCGCGGCCTTGACCAGCCCCGAGACGCGCTGGTCGAACTCCCTGCGGCGTTCCATCGCCCAGCGCTCGGTCCTGGTGTTGCCGCGCACCCGCAGCAGCAACGTCACGTAGGGCAGCTCGTCCATCAGCACCTCGGTCATCCGCCGGGTGACGTGCTCCAGCCGCTCGACCGCGCGCCCGTCGACCGACCCGCGTTCCTCCAGGATGCCGAAGAGCCCGTCCAGGGCACGGCCGACCGCCCGGTTGAGCAGCTCTTCCTTGCTCTTGACGTGGTGGTAGATCGAGGACTTGGAGATGCCCGCGGCGCGCGAGAGGTGCTCCATGGACGTGCCGTCGTATCCGCGCTCGTTGAAGACCGCCACGGCCACGGCGAGCAGCGAGTCCGGCGTGTAGGTGTCGCGCTTGGGCATGGTCATCAGGAGATCACACCACCGGTCCGCGCGTACGCCCTGCGGCGCAGCTCGGGGCAGGGCGCGTAGCGGCCGGTGGGGTACCAGGCGTGGAGGTTCTCCAGCAGCGCGCACACATAGGGCGCCGACAGCGCCTCGCCCCAGGCCAGCGGGCCCAGCGGGTAGTTGACGCCCAGGCGCATCGCGGTGTCGATGTCCTCCGGGGACGCCACCTCCCGGGCGACCGCGTCCACCGCCAGGTCCACCAGCATCGCCACGGTCCGTGCCACCACCATGCCCGGCACGTCCCTGATGACGCTGACCTCCTTGCCCATCGCCTGGAACAGCCCCGTCGCCTCCTCGACCGCCGCGGCGTGCACCCCGGGCGACGGCGCGATGCCGATCCTGTCCGCCGTGCGGTAGTCCAGCGCCAGGTCGAAGGAGACGACCGGCGCGCGGTGCGGACCCGCGTCGGCCAGCCGCAGCGGGGTCCCGGAGGGCAGGACGAGTGCGCCCGGCTCCCGGCCCCGCCACGGACCGGCTCCGGCGTCCTCGCCGTTCCGCGCCACGTCCCCGCGCACCTCGTCCCCGCGCACCGCGTCCCCGCGCGCCTCGTCCCGGCGCACCTCGACGCCGGCCTCCTCGGCGAGCGCCGCCAGAGCGCGCGCGGGCCCCAGGTCGCCGCGGACGGCGACGAACCGCGGCGGCAGCGCGGGCTCCGCCGTGTGCGGCTCGGGGACCGGCTCGCCGCCGGTCCCGCCGCTCCCGCCCGCCCCGCCCTCGTAGGGGAACCAGCCGCGGCCGGTCTTGCGGCCCAGCCGCCCGGACTCCACCAGGCGGCGCTGGGCCAGCGACGGGGTGAACTTCGGGTCGCGGAAGAAGGCCTCCCACACCGAGCGGGTCACCGCCTCGTTGACGTCCTGTCCGATCAGGTCCATCAGCGCGAACGGGCCCATGGCGAAGCCGCCGCTGCCGGTGAGCAGGGCGTCGACGGTGGCCGGGTCGGCGGCGCGCTCCTCGTAGACGCGCAGCGCCTCGGCGTAAAAGGGGCGGGCGACGCGGTTGACCACGAAGCCGGGGGTGTCGGTGCACCGCACCGGGGTCTTGCCCCAGGCCGCGGCGGTGGCGTGCGCGGTCGCCACGGCCGCGGGGTCGCTCGCGGCCCCGGCGACGACCTCGACCAGCGGCATCAGCGGCGCCGGGTTGAAGAAGTGCATCCCGACCAGCCGTCCTGGCCGGCGCAGCGACCCGGCGACCGCGGTCACCGACAGGGAGGAGGTGTTGGTGGCCAGCAAGCAGTCCGCCGCGACGGTCTCCTCCAGGTCGGCGAACAGCCGCTGCTTGACCGCGAGGTCCTCGACCACCGCCTCGACCACCAGGCCCGCGCCCGCCAGTTCGGCCGGTTCCCGCGCCGCGCCGAGCCGGGCCAGCGCCGCCTTGTGCCCGTCCGGGGTCAGCCGGCCCTTGGCGACCAGCCGGTCCAGCCGGCCGCCGACGCCGTCGACCGCGGCCACCGCCCGGCCCGGCGCCGCGTCGTGCAGCAGCACGCGGTGGCCGGCGAGCAGCGCGACCTGCGCGATTCCCTGTCCCATGGTGCCGGCGCCGACGACGGCCACGGTGCGGGTGTTGTCCAGTGCGGTCACGGGCGCGGTCTCCTGACGTCGGCGGTGACGGAAGTTTTCCACAGGCCGGGAACGCTCCCTTGTCCCGACCGAACATTCGGTTAATCTAGCGGTGTTCCCACTTTCCCACCGTCCCGCCCAGCTCGACGAGGAGTTGGTCCCATGTCCGCCGATCTGTCTTCCGTGCTCCTGATCGAACGCCATCGCGGCACCCTCGACAAGGCGCTCGAGGCCATCAGGACGCGCGATTACTGGTCGCCCCACGCCGAGCACCCCAAGGCGTATGCGAACGCCGAGGAGGGCAAGGCCGCCTTCGAGGCGCTGCTCGGCGCCCGCTTCGCCCTGGACCAGCCGGGCACCGACGGATGGACCGGCGCCGAGCGCTCGCCCTACGGCATCGAGCTGGGCGTGGAGTACCCGCACCCGGACCCGGACGTGCTGCTGCCGGCGATGCGCGCCGGGATGGCGGCGTGGCGGGACGCGGGCCCCGAGGCGCGCGCCATGGTCTGCCTGGAGATCCTCTCCCGGATCAACACGCGCACCCACGAGTTCGCGCACGCGGTGATGCACACCTCCGGCCAGGCGTTCACCATGGCGTTCCAGGCCGGCGGCCCGCACGCGCAGGACCGCGCCCTGGAGGCGGTGGCGTACGCGTACGTCGAGCAGGTCCGCACCCCCGAGACGGCGGAGTGGACCAAGCCGCAGGGCAAGCGCGACCCCCTGGTGCTGCGCACGTCGTTCACCGCGGTGCCGCGCGGCATCGGCCTGGTGATCGGCTGCAACACCTTCCCGACCTGGAACGGCTACCCGGGCCTGTTCGCCTCGCTGGCCACCGGGAACGCGGTGCTGGTCAAACCGCACCCGCGGGCCGTGCTGCCGCTCGCCCTCACCGTCCGGGTGGCCCGCGAGGTCCTCGCCGAGGCCGGCTTCTCCCCGACCTGGTGTGCCTGGCCGCGGAGCGTCCCGGCGAGGGCCTGGCCAAGACCCTCGCGCTGCGCCCCGAGGTCAAGGTCATCGACTACACGGGATCGACCGCCTTCGGGGACTGGCTGGAGGCCAACGCCCGGCAGGCGCAGGTGTTCACCGAGAAGGCCGGGGTCAACACGGTGGTCGTGGACTCCACCGACGACTACCGCGGCATGCTCGCCAACCTCGCCTTCTCCCTGTCGCTCTACAGCGGCCAGATGTGCACCACCCCGCAGAACCTCCTCATCCCCCGCGACGGCATCACCACCGACGCCGGCCCGCGCTCCTACGACGAGGTGGTCGCCGATCTGGCCGCCGCCGTCGACGGGCTGCTCGGTGACGACGCCAGGGCCAACGCCCTGCTGGGCGCCCTGGTCAACCCCGAGGTGAAGGCGCGGCTGGAGGCGGCCCCGGGGCTCGGCGAGGTCGCCCTCGCCTCCCGCGCGGTCGCCCACCCGGACTTCCCCGACGCGGTGGTGCGCACCCCGGCGCTGGTGAAGCTGGACGGCGCCAAGCCCGACGCGGAGGCGGCCTACATGTCGGAGTGCTTCGGTCCGGTGGCGTTCGCCGTCGCCGTGGACTCCACCGACGAGGCGCTGAAGCTGCTGCGCCGCACGGTGCGGGAGAAGGGCGCGATGACGGTCGCCGGGTACACCACCTCGCCCGAGGTGGAGCGCGGCCTTGAGGAGGTGTGCTGGGAGGAGAGCGCCCAGCTCTCGCTGAACCTGACCGGCGGGGTCTACGTCAACCAGACCGCGGCGTTCTCCGACTTCCACGGCTCCGGCGGCAACCCGGCGGCCAACGCGGCGCTGTGCGACGGCGCGTTCGTCGCGTCCCGCTTCAGGATCGTGGAGGTGCGCCGCCCGGTCTGAGCCCGCGGGACACGCCCGCCCGGCCCGTCGCGGCGGTTCAGGGCGCGGCCGGGACCAGCGGGGAGCGGGACGTGGCGGCCCAGTGGTAGAGCGTCATGCCCACGCTGGTGGCGAGGTTGTAGCTGGAGACCTGCGGCCGCATCGGCAGCGCCACCAGCGCGTCGGCCCGCCCGCGCAGTTCCTCGCCGACGCCGTGCCGCTCCGAGCCGAAGACGATCAGCGCGTCGTCGGGCAGCCCGACGGCCCGGATGTCGGCTCCCTCGGGGTCCAGGACGACCAGCGGCCCCGGCGGCAGGCGGTCGGCCGACGCGCGCTCCACGGCGGTCGCGTAGTGCAGCCCGGCGCCGGAGCGCACGGCGTTGGGGTGCCAGGGGTCCAGGTCGCCGGTGGTGAGGACGCCGGTGACGCCGAAGCCGGCGGCGAGCCGGACCACGGCGCCGACGTTGCCGAGGTTGCGCGGCTGGTCCAGGACCACGATCGGCGCCTGCCGCGGGACGCGGGCCAGCGCGTCGAGGTTGGCGGCGCGGGAGCGGCGGCCGGCCAGGGCGGCGACGCCGGTGGGATGCGGCCGGGGCACCAGCTCGCGCAGCGCCGCGGCCGGCAGCTCGGCGAGCCGCGCGTCCAGCTCGGCGGTCAGGTCGGGAGCGAGGTCGGCGGCCAGCGCCAGGGCGGCGGCCCGGTCCGAGGTGGCCGCCGCGCGGATGTCGGCGTTGAAGCGCAGCGCGTGCTTGAGGGCGTGGAAGCCGTCCAGCAGCACCGCGTCCGGCGCCGCTGCCGCCGCGCGCCAGCGGCGTACCGCCTCCTCGGCGGGCGGTGCGGGGCGGGCGGCGGCCTGCTGGTCGGTCATGGCGCCAGCCTACGGTCGCCGCCCCGCCCGGCGTCAGGCCACGGCGTTGGGCGGCGGCGCGCCGACCGCGGGCTCCGCCTCCGTCGCGGCGGCGGCCTCCACCTCCCCGGAGTGCCGGGCCGTCGCAGGCGTCCGGTCCCTCCCTCCGACCAGGCCGACCACGCGCCGGCCGAGCCAGCGCAGGAAGCCCGTGGGCAGGAACACCGCGTCCGCGGCGATCATGGCGAGCGAGAAGAACGGCAGGCCGAGCACGATCGCGATGGAGGCGTGCTCGACCATCATGCAGGCCAGCAGCACGTTCTTGACCCGGCGGTTGAACAGGGTGAAGGGGAAGGCGACCTGGACGATGACGGTGCCGTAGGTGATGAGCATGACCATCACGTCGTTGCCGGCCAGCGCGTGGGAGAGGGCCGGCCAGGGCGTGAAGTCGTCCAGGTGCAGGGGGTAGTACAGCGCGGTGCCGTCCTGCCAGCGGCTGCCCTGGATCTTGTACCAGCCGGCGGTGGAGTAGATCAGGCACACCTCGACGACGATCACCAGCATCGCGCCGTTGTGCACGATGTTGCCGATGACCTGCAGGAGGGTGCGCGGCTCGCCCGGCGCGTAGCGGCGCACCGCCCACCACAGGGCCTGGCCCAGCCAGCAGCCCCAGAAGATCAGTCCCCAGCCCTCGGTGAGCTTGCCGGCCAGGGTCGCGGCGGTCAGGGCGGCGCCGAGCACCGCCCACAGGCCGATGCCGACCGGGTCGAGGTCGGCTGCCGCGGTCCGGCCGCCGGCCCCGGTCGGTACGGGCGCGCCGGTGTCCGTCGCGTCCGGTTCTGCGGCCTTCTCCGCCGCCGCGGTCTCCTCCGCCGCAACGGCGCCCTCCGGCGGCTCGGAGGCCGCGGCCTCGCGGGCCGCCGTGCGGGCCGCGCGCCGGTGGTCGAGCGACCAGACCTGCCCGCAGCGGGTGAAGGCCAGGTAGATCGCCATGATGTGGATGACGTTGTCGCCGCCGTCGCCCATGAAGACGTTGCGGTTCTGCAGCGAGAGCACGCCGATCATGAACAGCAGCGCGGCGGTGCGGGTGCGCCAGCCGACCAGCAGCGCCACGGCGGACACGATCGCCACCGCGTAGACCAGCTCGAACCAGGCGCGGCCGTCGTTCCACAGCAGCACCGTGAACGCGTGGTTGCCGGCGATCAGGCGGCGCGCCAGGTCCAGCCCCCAGGGGCTGTCCGGGCCGTACAGCTCGTCGCGGTGCGGGAACTCCCGCAACAGGAAGATCAGCTGGGTCAGCGCGAGGCCGATCCGGACGATCGCGATCTGGTACGGGGCGACGGCGGTGCCGGTGACGCGGGCCAGGCCGCGCGAGAGGGAGCGGTCGATGCCGGCGCTCCAGGTCGCGAACGGGGTCTGTCCCCCGGCGGGCGCGGCGCGGTCGTCGGCCAGGTGGCTGTGGGGGGCGCTCACGAGGCGTTCTCCTGCGGCGAGGCCGTGGCGGTGCGGGTGTCGACCGGCCACCACGGCAGCTGACGGTACTGGGTGCTGGTGCTGTTGGGTCCGGCGATCCACGTCGGCTGGGGGACGGGCGTGGTCGCGGCGCGCAGCTGCACGCGCGTGACGACTCCGCCGTCGAGGTGGGTGCCGAACCGACGCTCGACGATCCTCAGCAGGTAGCTGCGGCTCAGGTCGCTGCGGTCGCCGCCGGTGGCCTGCTCCTGCGCGTCGTGGGTGTCGGTGTAGAAGCCCCAGGCGCGGCGCAGCTCGTTCTGCTGGCTGTGGCTGGGCACCGGGTCGTGCCGCATCGCGGCGATGTCCTGGCCGGTGAGGTCCACCCAGCCGGTGGTCTCGGTGGCGCCGGCCGCCTTGCTGACCTCGGCGCGGGCCTGGACGTGGATGTTCTGCTGCAACGGGTCCGGGGCGAACAGCTTCCAGTTCTGCTCGAACTCCGGATAGATGTAGTCGCTGACCGCGGTGGCGTGCTCCTTGCTGAGCGTGTTCGACGGCGCGACGTGCAGAAACACCATGGCCAGGTGGTAGAGGGCGGCGACGGTGACCGCTCCCACCGTCACCGCCACCACTATGCGTGCCGGCAACGACAGCGCGGCCACCCGCGCGGGCGGTTCATCCAACGGGTCCATGCACTCCGCCTCCCCTGTTCCCCAACCCCGCGCCCGCGCGTCCCGGCCGGGACGCTGACGCGAGCACGCTACCCACCGAGGCGGGGCGGTGACCATACCGAGTTATCCACAGCCTCGGGAATGGCTTGACACCCCATCGCGCGCCCTTGACCATGGAATTACCGAACGATCGGTCGGTCGGCTGGAGCGCCGGCCGGACATCGGTCGGCACACCACCTGACCAGAGGGCGATCGAGGAGGCTCCGATGACGACGACGGCCGAGCCCGCGGCGGGCGCCGGGCGGCAGACCGCGCCCTCCGGCCCGCCCGGGGACGCCCCCGGCGAGCTGGCCGCGGCCTTCGACGCGGCGGTGGCGGCGGACCTGCGGATCGAGCCCCGCGACTGGATGCCGGACGCCTACCGCGCGACGCTCGTCCGGCAGATGGCCCAGCACGCCCACTCCGAGATCATCGGCATGCAGCCGGAGGCCAACTGGATCACCCGCGCGCCCTCGCTGCGCCGCAAGGCGATTTTGATGGCCAAGGTCCAGGACGAGGCGGGCCACGGCCTGTATCTCTACAGCGCCACCGAGACGCTCGGCGTCAGCCGGGACGAGCTGCTCGACAAGCTGCACGCCGGCCGTCAGCGCTACTCCTCGATCTTCAACTACCCCACCTTGACCTGGGCGGACGTCGGCGCGATCGGCTGGTTGGTGGACGGCGCGGCGATCACCAACCAGGTCCCGCTGTGCCGCTGCTCCTACGGCCCCTACGCCCGGGCCATGGTGCGCATCTGCAAGGAGGAGTCCTTCCACCAGCGGCAGGGGTACGAACTGCTGCTCGCGCTCAGCCGCGGCACCCCCGCCCAGCACGCGATGGCGCAGGACGCGGTGAACCGCTGGTGGTGGCCGTCCCTGATGATGTTCGGCCCGCCGGACGAGGAGTCCGCCCACTCCGCCCGGTCCATGGCCTGGAAGATCAAGCGCCACTCCAACGACGAGCTGCGCCAGCGCTTCGTGGACATATGCGTCCCGCAGGCCGAGGTGCTCGGTCTCACCCTGCCCGACCCCGACCTGGCGTGGAACGAGGAACGGCAGGCGTACGACTACGGGCCGATCGACTGGAGCGAGTTCCAGGAGGTGCTGCGCGGCAACGGCCCGTGCAACGAGGAACGGCTCGACCGCCGCAGGTCCGCGCATGAGAACGGCGCATGGGTACGGGAAGCGGCCGCCGCCTACGCGGCCAAGCACGAGGAGGCAGGCGCATGAGCGGGGAGTCCGGCGGCACCCGGCCCGGCGGCGGGCAGGACGGGGCCGAACAGGCCGGCGGCGAGCGCTCCGGCCGGAGCGGGCCGGGCGGCGGGTGGCCGCTGTGGGAGGTCTTCGTCCGCAGCCGCCGCGGGCTGAGCCACAGCCACGCCGGGAGCCTGCACGCCCCGGACGCCGCCATGGCGCTGCGCAACGCCCGCGACCTGTACACCCGCAGGGCCGAGGGAGTGTCGATCTGGGTGGTGCCGTCCGCCGCGATCACCGCCTCCTCGCCCGACGAGAAGGACCCGTTCTTCGAGCCGGCCGGCGACAAGGCGTACCGGCACCCGACGTTCTACGAGATCCCGGAGGGGGTGAAGCACCTGTGAGCACGCCATCGGTCCCGTCCGCGCCGCCGGCGACCGGCGCCGCGGACCCCGACGACACCGTCGCGGCGGCCGTGCTGGCGCTCGGCGACGACGCGCTGGTGCTCGCCCAGCGGCTGGGGGAGTGGGCCGGAAACGCGCCCGTGCTGGAGGAGGACGTCGCCCTCACCAACATCGCCCTCGACCTGCTCGGCCAGGCCCGGACGCTGCTGTCGATGGTCGGGGACGAGGACGCGCTGGCGTTCGGCCGCGAGGAGCACCAGTTCCGGAACGTGCAGCTGGTGGAGCAGCCGAACGGCGACTTCGCCCGGACCATCGCCCGCCAGCTCTACGTCGCGGTGTACCAGGAGCTGCTGTACACCGCGCTCGCCGGGGCCGGCGGACCGACCGCGGCACTGGCGGCGAAGGCCGTCCACGAGGTGGCCTACCACCGCGACCACGCCGAGCAGTGGACGCTGCGCCTGGGTGACGGCACCGAGGAGAGCCACCGCCGCATGCAGAGCGCCCTGGACGGGCTGTGGCGGTACACGGGCGAGTTGTTCCAGCCGCTCGACGGCCTCCCGGTCGACCTGTCCGCCCTGCACGAGCCCTGGGCGCGGCGGATCGCCGACATCGTCGGCCGGGCCACCCTGACGGTGCCGCAGGGCCCCGACCACACCCCGTGGGCGGCAGGCGCCGGGCGGCAGGGCGTCCACACGGAGTCCTTCGGCAGGCTGCTGGCCGAGATGCAGTATCTGCACCGGGCGCACCCGGGGGCGTCATGGTGACCACCGACGCCACCCTCCCCCCGACGCCGCCGGCCGCCGAACCGACGCCGCTGGAGCGCAGGCTGCTGCGGCTGGCCGGACAGGTCCCCGACCCCGAGCTGCCGATGATCTCGCTGGCCGAACTGGGCGTGCTGCGCGGCATACGCGTCACCGGGCCCGGCCGGGTCCAGGTGGAGCTGACCCCGACCTGGACCGGCTGCCCGGCGCTGGAGGCGATGGCCTCCGACATCACCGGCGTGCTCGAAGAGGCCGGTATGGCTGAGGTGTCGGTGCGCACCGTGCTGACCCCCGCGTGGACGACGGACGCGATCAGCGCGGAGGGCCGCCGCAAGCTCGCCGAGGCCGGGGTGGCGCCGCCGCGGCCGCAGACCCTCGGCGGACCGGGACCGGGCGGACCGGGACCGGGCGGACCGGGACCGGGCGGACCGGGCGCGGGCGGACCGGGCGCGTCGGGCCGGTCCGGCGGCCCGGGACCGGTGGCCGTGGATCTCGCGATCCGCTGCCCGCACTGCGGGTCGACCGACACCAGGCTGCTGAGCCGCTTCTCGTCCACCGCGTGCACGTCGCTGCGCCGCTGCGAGTCCTGCCGCGAGCCGTTCGACCACTTCAAGGAGGTGTGATGTTCCATCCGCTGCGGGTGGCCGAGGTGCGGCCGCTCACGGACGACGCGGTGACCATCTCCTTCGAGGTGCCCGAGGAGCTGCGCGCGGCCTACCACTACGCGCCCGGCCAGCACATCGCCGTCCGCCGCAGGGAGGGCGGTGCCGAGATCCGGCGCACGTATTCGCTGTGCGACCCCGCTCCCGGGCCGGGCGAGGCCGGGCCGCGGCGGCTGCGGGTGGGCGTGCGGCTGGTGGAGGACGGCGAGTTCTCCACCTACGCGCTGAAGGAACTGGCCGCCGGGGACACGCTGGACGTGATGACACCGGCCGGGCGGTTCGTGCTGGAGCCCCGGCCGGGCCGGTACGCGGCGGTGGTCGGCGGCAGCGGCATCACTCCGGTGCTCTCCCAGATCGCCACGGTGCTGGCGCGCGAGCCCCGGGCGAGCTTCTGCCTGGTGCGCAGTGACCGGACCGCGGCGTCGACGATGTTCCTCGACGAGGTGGCGGACCTCAAGGACCGCTGGCCCGACCGGTTGCACCTGGTCTCGGCGCTGTCCCGGGAGGAGCAGCAGGCCGGGCTGCCCTCGGGACGGCTGGACGCCGACCGGCTGACCGCGCTGCTGCCGGCGCTGCTGCCGGTGCCGGAGGTGGACGGCTGGTTCCTGTGCGGGCCGCTCGGGCTGGTCGGCGCCGCGGAGCGCGCGCTGCGCACCCTGGGCGTGCCGCGCTCCCGGGTCCACCAGGAGATCTTCCACGTCGACGAGGTCCCGGCGACCCCGTCCGGCGCCGCCGCGGCGATATCCGGCGGCGGCACGGTGAAGGCCACGCTCGACGGCCGCAGCGGCAGCTGGGCCGCCCGCGGCGGCGAGTCGGTGCTGGAGACCGTGCTGCGCAACCGCTCGGACGCGCCCTACGCCTGCAAGGGCGGGGTGTGCGGCACCTGCCGCACCCGGCTGGTCGCCGGCGAGGTGCGGATGGACCGCAACTTCGCGCTGGAGCCGGAGGAGACCGAGGCGGGCTATGTGCTGGCCTGCCAGTCGCACCCGGTCACGCCGGTGGTCGAGGTCGACTTCGACGCGTGAGCCGCGTGAGATCCCGGGCGAGCCACGGTGCGAGGGGCTCCGCCCGGGTGCCGCGGACGGTCAGAGGACGTAGCCCTCGCCGCCGTCGGCGACCACCGGGCGGCCGGCGGCCTCCCAGTCGAGCATGCCGCCGTTGACGTTGACGGCGTCCACTCCCTGGGCGACGAGGTACTGGGTGACCTGCGCGGACCGGCCGCCGACCCGGCAGACGACGTGCACCCGGCCGCCGTCCGGCACCTCGGCGATACGGGCGACGACCTCGCCCATGGGGATGTGCACCGCGCCCTCGGCGTGACCGGCGGCCCACTCGTCGTTCTCGCGGACGTCCAGCACGATGCCGTCGGCGGGCACGTCGGACACGTCGACGGCGGGAAGCTGGGAGTGGAACATCGGACGCGGCCTCCTGGGGCACGGGCGCCCGTTCGGGCGCGCCTACGGATGGTGTGGCGGCCGGGCCCGGAAGCCGTGACCGCTCAACGGCTCAACGCGAAAAGCTACCTCAGCCTTCCGCGCTACCGGGCTCCGTACCGTCGGACCCACCGGTCTCCGCGTCCGCCCGGCTGGAATCGGCGGCACCGGCGGCCTCCACCCGGCCGGGCTCGGCCGCACCCGCCGCCTCCACCCGCTCGGCATGGGCCGTACCCGCCGCTTCCACCCGGCCCGGTTCGGCCGCACCCGCAGCCTCCACCCGCTGGGCGTCGGATCCACCGGCCGGGGACGCCGCTCCCGGCCCGGCGGCGGACGCGCCGGACGCGCCGGACGCGGCTGCTGCCGCCGCGGCGCGGCGGCGCTCGGCGCGGCCGGGGGGCTTGCGGACCAGCTCCTCCAGGCGGGCCTCTCGCTGCGCGACCTGGGTGAGCAGCTGCTCGGCGATCTCGTTGAGCAGGGCGTCGGGATCGTCGGGGGCCAGCTTCATCATCTGGCCGATGGCGCTCTGGTCCAGTTCGACCGCCTGCGCGGCCAGCTTCTCCTTGCGCTCGGCGAGCCACTCCAGCCGGGCGTAGAGCACCTCGGCCTCGCTCGGCGGCGCCTCCTCCGGCACCGGACCGGCGTCCCACTCCTGCGACAGGGCGCGCAGGGCGTCCTCGTCGGCGTAGGCGTACGCCTCGTTGACCCGGGCGATGAAGGCGCTCCTGCGCTCCTTCTCCGCGTCGTCCTGCGCGAGGTCCGGATGCGCCTTGCGGGCCAGCTCGCGGAACAGCCGCTGCGCCTCCCGGCCCGGCCGCACCCGGCGCGGCGGGTTGGGGTCCTCCACCGGTCGCACCCCGTCGGCGCCCAGCATGCCGCCGAACAGCTCCTCGACCCCCGGCATCGGCATGACGAGCGCCCGCGCCTCCCAGGCCCGCTCGATGTCCTGCCGGTCCCCGCTGTGCGCGGCGACCGCCTCGGCGATCAGCGCGTCCAGCTCGTCCAGGCGCGCGTACATCGGGCCGAGGCGCTGGTGGTGGAGCCGGGAGAAGTTCTCCACCTCGACCCGGAAGGTCTCCACCGCGATCTCGAACTCGATCAGTGCCTGCTCGGCCGCCCGCACGGCCTTGGCAAGGCGGTCCTCCCCGCCGCCGACGCCCCCGGCGGCGGACGCGGCCGGCCCGGTCGGCCCGGTCGAGTCGGCTGATGCGGACGAAGGGGTGGTGGACGAGGCGGTGGACGATTGGGCTCCGGAGGTGTTCGTCACCCGGACAGCCTAGGCCCTGCACGCCCGATCATGGCCGGGCGTCCGCTCTGTGCCCGGGGAGGCGAATGTTCCACGTGAAACCCTCCGGTGATCCGGCGCGGGTCCTGCCCGCCCGTCCCGCGCCGGTCGTCCCGCGGACCGCCACGTACGCCGGTGCGCCCTCCACCGTGCCTTCCACCGCGCCCGCCCAGCGTCCGCCGCCCCCCTGCGCTTTCCCGCCCCGGTACGGCGCTGGCCTGAAGCCACGTCAGCGGACGACCCGTCATCGTCCCACAAGTGGGGGGCAATCCGGCTATTCGGTCGCCTCCGCCCATGGTTTCGTGCTTGCCTTGAGTTCAGGACCCCGTGACCCTATTCAGCGCCGAACCGCAGGTGCACGACGTTGGACGAGAGCATCCGGCCCCTTTCGGCCACCGACAGCGATCCGCACACCGACCGTCCTACCGGCAAGGAACAGCGCGAACCCCGGGAGGCGCACGCCCGGCCCACTGCGGCGACAGCCGCACTCCCGGCGGCGGCGCCCGACGCCGCAGCGGACGCGCCCGCGCGCGATTCCGGCCGCCCCGCGGCCCACCCCGCCCACGACCGGGAGGACCCGGCCCGGCGGCACGACGACGCGACCGACCACGCGACCAACCACGCGACGGCCGACGCCGCGGACGGCGGGCCCCAGGACCGCCCGCCCATGGACCGCAGGCCCGACGCCGGTGTGGCCGCCGTGCTGCGGCTCGCCGTGCTCTGCGTGGACCCCGACGGCCGGATCTCGTACTGGAACCGGGGCGCGGAGGAGCTGTTCGGGCACCGCTGGGAGCACGTCTTCGGGCAGCGGGCGTCGGGGCTGCTGACCGCGCTGCAGCCGGTGGGCGCGCGCGGGAGGCGTTCGGGGGCGCCGCGCCACGACACCCTGGACCTGCTGGACGACCTGACGGACCCCGCGTGGGCCGGCGCCCTCGCCGCCACCGATCGCGACGGCACCCTGCGCGACGTCCTCTGGTGGACGTACCGCCTGGTGGAGCCGGGCGGGAGCAGCCTGCTCGCGATCGCCGCGCACGCCAAGCCGCTGCGCACCGGCAGCCTGCGGATCGCGCTGGGCGGCCGGATGCTGCCGTACGTCCCGGAGGGCCCGCAGCGCCAGGACATCGCGGTCGCCGCAGTGCTCGGCCAGGTCCCCGACGCGGGCTCCCCGGCCGCGCCCGGTCACGCCGCGGACCACGACCGGCCCACCGCGCCCACCGCGCCCACCGCCCCCGGCGGCGCCCGCACGGACGCCGCCGACCCCGACCGCCCGCCCGGCTCCCGGCCGGCCCCGGACCCCCGCGCGGCCTCGGACCCCCGCGCGGCCTCGGACCCCCGCGCGGCCTCGGACCCCCGCGCGGCCTCGGACCCCCGCGCGGCCTCGGACCCCCGCGCGGCCTCGGACCCCCGATCCGCCTCGGACCCTCGGTCCGCCGTCCCGGGCCCGGAGCACGCGCCGTCGCCCGTCCAGGGGGCGCGGAGCGCCGAGGCCGAGCGGGCGTACGCCGCGGCGGCACGGCTCCGCGGCGTCCTGCCCGGGGCCCGGCAGGGCCGCCAGGACCGGATCGTGAGCCGGATCGCCGCGCTGGGACACCCCGCGCTGGAGATCGACGCCGGGACCCGGCTGCCGGTGGTCCCCCACGACTACGTACGCGCCGCCGCTGCCGAACGCGCCGAGCGGGCCGCCCGCCGCGAGCTGCTGCCCGGCCCGCGCGCCGACCGCCGTACCGTCGCAGCCCCGGCGGCCACGGCCCCCACCGGCCCGGCGGCCCCCGCCGGCAACGGTTCGGCGGCGGCCGACGCCCCCGCCGGACCCGGCGCCCCGGACACCGCCCGCCCGGCCACGCCCCTCGGTGCGGGACCGGCGGAGCAGCCCGGCGGACACGGTCAGCCGAGCCCGTACGGCCGCCCCGGCCACCCCGCGCACCTCCCGCACCTCCCGCACCTCCCGCACCTCCCGCACCTCCCGCAGCCAGGGCCCACCACCCCCGCCGCGCCCACCGCACCTTCCACCGCGCCCGGCCACGCTCCCGGCGCCGCCGGCGCCGCTCCCGCCGACCTGTCCAGCGCCTCCGCGCTGACCGCCGTCCCCGCGCCGAAGGTCACGCCCTTCCTCAAGCCGCTCGGCCCGCAGTTCCCCGGCGCCGCCCCGCTGCCCGACGGCCCCGGCGCCCCGCACCGGCCGACCGGTCCGGCCGGCGCAAGCGGTCCGGCGGACCCGACCGGTCCGGCCGACGCGACCAGCCCGGCGGGCGCGACCGATCCCGCCGCCCCGGCCGGTCCGAACGCCCACGCCGCCCCAACCGCCCCCACCGCTCCCCCGATCCCCCGCAGGCCCCGGTGATACGCGCCACCGGCACCGCCCTGGACGAGCAGCTCGACCTGCTGCGCAGGACCGGAGCGGTCGTCGGCTCGACGCTGGACCTGCACACCACCGCCCGCGAGCTGTGCGCGGTGACCGTGCCCCGCTTCGCCGACTTCGCCGCCGTGCTCGTGGTGGACCAGCTGTTCTCCGACACCGAGCCGCCGACGGACGACAAGCCGGGCGACACTGTCCTGATCCGGCGGGTGGCGATCGCCCGCCAGGAGCTGCCGTACGCCTGGGAGACCGCGCTGCCGGAGGGGGAGCTGCTGACGCTGCCGGCCGGCGGGATCGTGCCGCCGCTCGGCGAACCGGTGCTGGTGCCCGTCGTGGACCCGGCGCTGGCCCCGGACATCGCCCTCGACCTCGGCGTGCCGACGCTCGGGCCGCTGCTGGCCGGCCACTCGCTGATCGTCGCGCCGCTCACCGCGCGCGGGACCGTGCTGGGCCGGGTGGCGTTCGTCCGCGGTCCCGACCGCCGCCCGTTCGACCCGCGGGACGCCGCGACCGCCGCCGAGGTGACGGCCCGCGGCGCGGTCCACATCGACAACGCGCGGCTGCACCGGCAGGAGTCGCGCGCCGCGGCGACGCTCCAGCGCTCGATGATGCCGACCCGGCCGCCGCGGCTGCCGGGCGTGCGGATCGCCCACCACTACATGCCCGGCGACCGGCAGGCACAGGTGGGCGGCGACTGGTTCGACGCCATCCAGCTCCCCGGCGGCCGGGTCGCGCTGATCGTCGGCGACGTGATGGGCCACGGCCTCCAGGCGGCGGCGGTGATGGGCCAGTTCCGCACCGCGGTGATCACCATGGCCGCGCTCGACCTGCCGCCCGCCCAGCTGCTGCGCCACCTGGACAACCTCGCCCACCGCCTGGGCACCGAGCACCTGGCGACCTGCGTCTACGCGGTCTACGACCCGATCCAGCGGACCCTGACCCTGGCCAACGCGGGCCACATCCCGCCGGTGCTGGCCGGCTACGACGGGCACAGCGAGCTGCTGAAGATCCCCGGCGGCGCGCCGATCGGCGTCGGCGGGGTGCCGTTCGAGACCGTGGAGATCCCGGTGCCGGACGGCAGCTGGCTGGTGCTGTGCACGGACGGCCTGGTGGAGGTGCGCGGCCAGGGCATAGACGCCGGCCTCGCCGCCCTGTGCTCGCACGTCATCGAGCCCGAGCAGACCCCCGAGGACGTGTGCGGGCAGATCCTCGCCCGGGTGCACTCCGAGGACCGTACGGACGACGTGGCGCTGCTGGTCGCACGGTTCGAGGGCATCGCGCCCGAGGACGTGGTCCGCTGGACGCTGCGGCTGGACCAGGCCGAGGTGGCCGAGGCCCGCCGGCTGACCCGCCGCCAGCTCGCCGCATGGAGGCTGGATCGGCTCGCGGAGACCGCGGAGCTGCTGGTGAGCGAGCTGGTCACCAATGCGATCCGGGCCGCGTCGCACGCGGTGGAGCTGCGGATGATGCGGGTCGGCAAACTGCTGGTCGAGGTGAGCGACGACAACCACAATCTGCCGCAGTTGCAGCGGGCGGACGGCGACGACGAGACCGGGCGCGGGCTGGCCCTGGTCTCGCACCTGTCGCGGCGCTGGGGCACCAGCCGCGAGGCGGTCGGCAAGGTCGTCTGGTTCGAGCTGCCGCTGCCGACGGGCTGACGCGGGATCGGCCCGCGAGTTCGTTGTATTATGCAACTCTCACGGGACGCCGTCGTCGTGCGAGCGCCCGCGAACGATCCGCTAACGACCCGCGAGGGACCGAACGACCCGCGAGAGACCCGCGGGTGGGACCGACAAGGAGTGGCGCGATGACCGGGACGCCAGCAGCGATCTCCGCGGCGGAGGTGCGCGACGCCCCGCCGACCCGGCAGTCGTCCCTGAACAGCATCCAGCGCGAGCTGACCGCGTTCGCCCGCCGCGCCCGGGCCACCGCGGCCCGCATGCACCCCGACCTGTCCCTGGTCTCGTACACGATCCTCGCGCACCTGGAGGAGCAGCAGGGCTGCCGGGCGACGGACCTCGCGGCGCACTACCTGCTGGACAAGTCGACGGTGAGCCGCCAGGTGGCGGCACTGGAGCGGCTGGAGTACATCGAGCGCCGCACCGACCCGACCGACCAGCGCGTGCAGGTGCTGCACCTGGCGCCGAAGGGCGTCGAAGTGCTGACCGCGGCCCAGCTCAACCGGCGGGCGGCCTTCGACCAGCGGCTCGCGGACTGGGAGCCGGCCGACCTGGAGCGCTTCGCGGCCTATCTGCGGCGCTACAACGAGGACGCCGCGTCACACGTCGCGCCGCAGGCCGACGCCGCCTCGCACGTCGCGCCGCAGGCCGACGCCGCCCCCGCCGACCGGGTCGCGGAGCCGGCCGCCGCCGGGCCGACGCGGCGGGCCGACGCCGCCCCCGCCGGCTGAGCGGAGACGGCGTCCATCCGCACGGGAGCCGCGACCGGGCCCCGTGCGGCGGAGCGGGCCTCAGAGGTTGACGCCGAAGTCCTGCGCGATGCCGCGCAGGCCCGAGGCGTAGCCCTGGCCGACGGCGCGGAACTTCCACTCCGCGCCGTTGCGGTACAGCTCGCCGAAGACCATCGCGGTCTCGGTGGAGGCGTCCTCGGTGAGGTCGTAGCGGGCGATCTCCGCGCCGCCGGCCTGGTTCACCACGCGGATGAACGCGTTGCGCACCTGGCCGAAGCTCTGCTGGCGGGTCTCGCCCTCGTAGATGGACACCGGGAAGACGATCTTGTCGACCTCGGCCGGCACGCCCGCCAGGTTGACCTTGATCACCTCGTCGTCGCCCTCGCCCTCACCGGTGAGGTTGTCGCCGGTGTGCTCGACCGAGCCGTCCGGGCTCTTGAGGTTGTTGAAGAAGACGAAGTGCTTGTCCGACACGACCTTGCCCGACGCGTCGAGCAGCAGCGCGCTCGCGTCGAGGTCGAAGTCCGACCCGGTGGTGGTACGCACGTCCCAGCCCAGACCGACGCTGACCGCCGTGAGACCGGGGGCCTCCTTCGTCAGCGAGACATTGCCGCCCTTGGAGAGGCTGACACCCATGGTGGATCTCCCTGCTCGGTTCGGCGCGGGCCGCGCCGCTTGACGATTCCTTTGCCCAATGGGACCAACGGACACCACCCTGCCCCGGTTCCCCGCGCCCTGCCACCGGCGCGCCCACGCGTGTCGCCGACCCTCCGAGCGCGAAAGCAGCACAAAGGAAGAACCCCCGCCCCGGAAAGATCCGGGACGGGGGTTCTGCCGTGGTGCGCGAGGGGGGAGTTGAACCCCCACGCCCTTGCGGGCACTGGAACCTGAATCCAGCGCGTCTGCCTATTCCGCCACCCGCGCATAGGTGCTGTCGTTCGATTCTCACACATCCGGTGGACTGTGCCGTCCCGGTGGTGTGGGAGCGCCTCCCGACACGCAGAAGATTAGCACGCCGCCAGGGGCTCGATCACATCGGTTTGCCGTCACGGGGTACGGGACACTGGGGACAGGGGAACCGGGGACCGTCACCGGACGGCACCTCTACCATCGCAGTGGGCAGGGGGTCCACGGGCAGGGCGGGTGTGAGGGTTGACACTGGCCTGCCCGCCGGGATCGGGGAACCAGCCGTTTTTCCCGCGCGTGGATACGATCAGTAAGCAGTATCGACATGACCCGATGGAAGAGCCCGAGGAGGGAGGTGCCCGGTGGGTGTGATGAAGCGCTTTGAGCAGCGGCTGGAAGGCCTGGTGAACGGCACCTTCGCCAAGGTCTTCAAGAGCGAGGTGCAGCCCGTCGAGATCGCCGGCGCGCTGCAGCGTGAGTGCGACAACAACGCCACGATCTGGAACCGCGACCGCACCGTGGTGCCGAACGACTTCATCGTGGAGCTGAGCGCGCCGGACTACGAGCGGCTGAGCCCGTACGCGGTGCAGCTGGGCGACGAACTGGCCGGCATGGTCGAGGACTACGCCAAGCAGCAGCGCTACACCTTCATGGGCGCCATCAAGGTCCATCTGGAACGGGCCGACGACCTCGACACCGGCCTGTACCGGGTGCGCAGCCGCACCCTGGCCGCCAGCGAGTCGCAGCACCCCGATCACGGCGGCTACCAGGGCCACCAGGGGCAGCAGGCCCACCAGCCGCACCAGGCCCCGTACCAGCCGGGCCCGCAGCCCCAGCAGGGCTACCCGCAGCAGCCCCGCCCGGCCTACCCGGCGCCCGGCGGCCGTCCCGGCCCCGGCGGCCACGGAGCCCCCGGCGGACGCCCCTCCGGCCCGCCGCCGATGCCCGCGGCCCCGCCGCCCGGCGCCCACCGCCCCGGCGGCGCCTCGGTGACCCGGCTGCCCGGCACCGGCGTCCCGGCGGGCTCCCCCGCGGCGAGCACCCGCCGCTGGATCGAGATCAACGGCACCCGGCACCAGATCTCCCGCGCCACGCTCGTTCTCGGCCGTTCCACCGAGGCCGACGTGCGGGTGGACGACCCCGGGGTGTCCCGCAAGCACTGCGAGATCAGGGTCGGCACGCCCTCGGTCGTCCAGGACCTCGGGTCCACCAACGGCATCGTGGTGGACGGACAGCACACCCAGCGCGCTACGCTCCGCGACGGCTCCCGCATCGTCGTGGGGAGCACCACCATCGTCTACCGGCAAGCCGAAGGGTGAAGCGGGGCCAATGTCAGAGCTGACCCTCACGGTCATGCGGCTGGGCTTTCTCGCCGTGCTGTGGCTGTTCGTCATCGTCGCGGTGCAGGTCATCCGCAGTGACCTGTTCGGGACCCGGGTGACCCAGCGCGCCTCGCGCCGCGGGGACGACCGGTCCCGGCCGCCGCAGCAGCGGCAGCAGCAGGCGCAGCCCGCACCGGCCCGCCAGCAGCCGCAGCCCGCGCGGCAGCGCCGCGGCGCCCCGACCAAACTGGTGGTCGCCGAAGGATCGCTGGCCGGCACGACCGTCGCGCTCCAGGGCCAGACGATCACCCTGGGCCGGGCGCACGACTCGACGATTGTGCTCGACGACGACTACGCGTCCAGCAGGCATGCCAGGATCTACCCGGACCGCGACGGCCAGTGGATCGTCGAGGACCTGGGTTCCACCAACGGCACCTATCTGGACCGGAACCGGCTGACCACGCCCACGCCGGTTCCGCTGGGTGCGCCGATCCGCATCGGCAAGACCGTCATCGAGCTGCGGAAGTAGTCGCACAATGGGCGAGCGGAGCCACGACGCGCGAGCGAGAGGGTGGGCAGCGTGCGGATGTACCCGGAGCCGACGGGGGAGGTGCGCATGTCCCTGAGCCTGCGTTTCGCCGCCGGTTCGCACAAGGGCATGATCCGCGAGGGGAACGAGGACTCCGGCTACGCCGGCCCCCGTCTGCTCGCGATCGCCGACGGCATGGGCGGCCAGGCCGCCGGCGAGGTCGCCTCCTCCGAGGTGATCTCCACCATCGTCACGCTCGACGACGACATCCCCGGCTCCGACATCCTCACCTCGCTGGGCACCGCCGTACAGCGCGCCAACGACCAGCTGCTGCACATGGTCCAGGAGGACCCGCAGCTGGAGGGCATGGGCACCACGCTCACCGCGCTGCTGTGGACCGGCCAGCGGCTCGGCCTGGTGCACGTCGGCGACTCGCGCGCGTACCTGCTGCGCGACGGCACGCTGACCCAGATCACCCAGGACCACACCTGGGTGCAGCGGCTGGTCGACGAGGGCCGCATCACCGAGGAGGAGGCCACCACGCACCCGCAGCGCTCGCTGCTGATGCGCGCGCTGGGCAGCGGCGAACACGTCGAGCCCGACCTCTCCATCCGCGAGGTGCGGGTCGGCGACCGGTATCTGATCTGCTCCGACGGTCTGTCCGGCGTCGTCAGCCACCAGACCCTCGAGGACACCCTCGCCGGCTACCAGGCCCCGCACGAGACCGTGCAGGAGCTGATCCAGCTCGCCCTGCGCGGCGGCGGACCCGACAACATCACGTGCATCGTCGCCGACGTGCTGGACACCGACGACGGCGACACGCTGGCCGCGCAGCTCAATGACACCCCAGTGGTCGTAGGCGCGGTCGCCGACACCCAGCTGCCGCTGTCCGACCCGCGGCACCTGCAGACCCCCGCGGGCCGCGCCTCGGAGCTGGGCCGCACCCCGCACCAGGGCGGCCCCTCCGGCGCCTTCGGGCCGCCCGGCAGCGGCGACCCCGGGCAGGCCGGCGTGCTCGGCTCCTTCGGCGCGTACGACGACGACGCCTTCGACAAGCCCAAGCGGCGCGCCTGGCTCAGGCGCACCGTCATCGCGGTGGTGGTGCTGGCCGTCGTCGGCGGCGGGCTGTACGGCGCGTACGCCTGGACGCAGACGCAGTACTACGTCGGCGCCAAGGACGACCACGTCGCGGTCTACCAGGGCATCGACCAGAAGCTGGGCTGGATCAGCCTGTCGAAGGTGCACAAGGACCGCACCGACATCCCGCTGAAGTACCTGCCCTCGTACCAGCGCAAGCAGGTCGAGGACACCATCGCGGTGAGCAGCCTCGGCCAGGCGTCGGACAAGGCCGACGAGCTGGCCCAGCAGGCGGACGTGTGCCGGAAGGTCGCGGACGCCCGCACGGTCGTCGGCAGCGCCGGCTCCGGGGCGGCCAAGACCGCCGCGGGCTCGGTGGGCGCGGGCGGGGCCACCGGCAGCGCCGGCACGCAGAGCGGGCAGAAGAAGCCCGCCGGCACCCCCACCACGTCTCCCGGCAAGACCCCCGCCAAGGGGGGCACGCCCACGGCCGGCAGCACCCCGACCCCGTCCACCGCCCCCACCCCGCCCCTGACCGACAGCGAGAAGAAGCTGGCGCAGCAATGCGGTACCGGTCAGCAGTAGGAGCGGGAGCAGCAGGAGGAGCCGGCTCTTCATGAGCGCCAGCAACACCACCACCATCACCTCGATCGGCGCGCCCAACCGCCGCAACACCGAGCTGGCCCTGCTCGTCTTCGCCGTGGCCATCCCGGTGTTCGCGTACGCCAACGTCGGCCTGGCCAAGAACGACTCGGTGCCGGCCGGCCTGCTCGGCTACGGCCTGGGCCTGGGCGTGCTCGCGGGCATCGCGCACCTGCTGGTGCGCAAGTTCGCCCCGTACTCCGACCCGCTGATGCTGCCGATCGCCACCCTGCTCAACGGCCTCGGCCTGGTGCTGATCTGGCGGCTGGACCAGGAGCCGGTGCTCGGCTCGGCGATGGCGCCCAAGCAGCTGATGTGGTCGACGCTCGGGGTGGCGCTGTTCGTGTGCGTGCTGGTGTTCCTCAAGGACCACCGCATCCTGCAGCGCTACACCTACATCTCGATGTTCCTGTCGCTGGTGCTGCTGGTGCTGCCGGTGTTCTTCCCCGCGGTCTACGGCGCCCGGATCTGGATCACCCTGCCGGGCATCGGGTCGCTGCAGCCCGGCGAGTTCGCCAAGATCATCATCACCGTCTTCTTCGCCGGCTACCTGATGGTCAAGCGGGACGCGCTGGCGCTGGCCTCGCGCCGCTTCATGGGCCTGTACCTGCCGCGCGGCCGCGACCTCGGCCCGATCCTGGTGATCTGGGCGATGAGCATGCTCATCCTGGTCTTCGAGACCGACCTCGGCACCTCGCTGCTGTTCTTCGGCCTGTTCGTGATCATGCTGTACGTGGCCACCGAGCGGACCAGCTGGATCGTCTTCGGCCTGCTGCTCAGCGCGGGCGGCGCGGCCGTGGTCGGCAGCTCGGAGCCGCACGTGAAGGTGCGCGTCCACGACTGGCTGCACCCGCTGGAGCTGGCCTCCAACGGCGGCGTCACCGAGACCGCGCAGTCGATGTACGCCTTCGGCTCCGGCGGCCTGTTCGGCTCCGGCCTCGGCCAGGGCTACTCCCGGCTGATCGGCGGCATCGCGCCCAAGAGCGACTACATCCTGGCCACCGTCGGCGAGGAGCTGGGGCTGGCCGGGCTGATGGCGATCCTGCTGCTCTACGCGCTGCTCATCGAGCGCGGGGTGCGCACCGCGCTGGCCGCCCGCGACCCGTTCGGCAAGCTGCTGGCGATCGGCCTGTCCGGCGCCTTCGCGCTCCAGGTGTTCGTGGTGGCCGGCGGTGTGACCGGGCTGATCCCGCTGACCGGCATGACGATGCCGTTCCTGGCCCAGGGCGGCTCGTCGGTCATCGCCAACTGGGCCCTGGTCGCGATCCTGCTGAGGATCAGCGACACCGCGCGGCGGCCCGCCCCGGCCCCCGCGGCCTCCCCCGACGCCGAAGCGACCCAGGTGGTGCGCAGCCAGTGAACAAGCCCCTGCGACGCGTCGCGGTCTTCTGCGGCCTGCTCGTCCTCGCCCTGCTGGTCCGGGTGAACTACGTCCAGTTCGTCCAGGCCGACCAGTTGTCCAACGACGTGCACAACCGCCGGGTGGCGATCAACCAGTACGCCCAGCCGCGCGGCGACATCATCGTCGACGGCAAGGCGGTCACCGGCCACACCACCACCACCGGCAGCGACTTCAAGTACAAGCGCACCTACACCGACGGGCCGATGTGGGCGCCGGTGACCGGCTTCGCCTCGCAGGCCTACGGCACCACCTTCCTGGAGGGCGTGGACGACAAGTTCCTCACCGGGGACGACGACCGGCTGTTCTTCAACCGGACCATCGACCTGCTCACCGGCAAGGAGAAGAAGGGCGGGAACGTCGTCACGACGCTCAACGCCAAGGCGCAGGAGGCCGCGTACAAGGGCCTGGGCAGCAAGAAGGGCGCGGTCGCGGCGATCGACCCGCGCACCGGGGCGATCCTGGCGCTGGCCAGCACCCCGTCGTACGACCCCGGGTCCTTCGCGGGCAACTCCGCGACGGACGAGAAGAACTGGGTTGCGCTGGACAAGAAGAACGACCCGGACGACCCGATGCTCAACCGGGCGCTGCGCCAGACCTACCCGCCGGGCTCGACGTTCAAGCTGGTCACCGCCGCGGCCGCGCTGCAGAGCGGGAAGATCGACGACATCGACAAGAAGACGTCGACGCCCGACCCTTACACCCTGCCGGGCACCACCACCCCGCTGGTCAACGAGGGCCACATCCCCTGCAAGGACGCCACGCTGCGCAACGCGCTGAAGTACAGCTGCAACACGGTCTTCGGCAAGCTGGGCGCCGAGGTCGGGCTGAAGGACATGGTCGACGAGGCGGAGCAGTTCGGCTTCAACAAGGAGCAGTTCGTGCCGGTGCGGGCGGACGCCAGCAACTTCGACACCAAGATGTCGGACGACCTGCTCGCCCAGTCCTCCATCGGCCAGTACGACACCGCGGCCACCCCGCTGCAGATGGCGATGGTCGCCTCGGCGATCGCCAACAACGGCGTGCTGATGAAGCCGTACGAGGTGGACAAGCTGGTGGCGCCGAACCTGAGCACCATCTCGCAGACCAGCCCGAGCGAGCTGAGCAAGCCGCTGTCCCCGGAGAACGCGCAGAAGCTCCAGTCGATGATGGAGACCGTGGTCAACGAGGGCACCGGCACCAACGCCAAGATCTCCGAGCCGGGGGTGCGGGTCGGCGGCAAGACCGGCACCGCCCAGCACGGCGTCGGCAACGACAAGGCGCCCTACGCGTGGTTCGTCTCCTACGCGATGACCGACCAGGGCTCCCCGGTCGCGGTGGCCGTGGTGGTCGAGGACGGCTCGGCCAACCGCGACGACATCAGCGGCGGCGGCCTGGCCGCGCCCATCGCCAAGAAGGTGATGGAGGCGGTCCTCCACAAGTGAGAAGCGCCACACCGCGCGCGGTGTGGCGACCGGGTCCGCCGCAGGTACCGGTCAGGTATCAGCAGGCGCACGGGGCGCAGTTGCGCGCGACACGCCGGGTAGCGTATCCCCGTGCAGGCGCAGGCTACGGCTTCACGGATTCGGTGATCGACGGTCGTCGGGCCGATAGTCGGATGGATGGCAGGAACCGCCGTCGGAGCAGGGCACGGCAGGGCCGGTCAGCGAACGGGTTTGAGGAGAGGGCAGAGCTATGGAAGAGCCGCGTCGCCTCGGCGGCCGGTACGAGCTGGGCTCGGTGCTCGGCCGCGGTGGCATGGCCGAGGTGTACCTCGCCCACGACACCCGCCTCGGCCGTACCGTCGCCGTGAAGACGCTGCGGGTGGACCTCGCTCGCGACCCGTCCTTCCAGGCCCGGTTCCGCCGGGAGGCCCAGTCCGCCGCCTCGCTCAACCACCCGTCGATCGTCGCCGTCTACGACACCGGCGAGGACTACGTGGACGGGGTCTCGATCCCGTACATCGTCATGGAGTACGTGGACGGCTCCACCCTGCGCGAGCTGCTGCACTCCGGGCGCAAGCTGCTGCCCGAGCGCGCCATGGAGATGACCGTGGGCATCCTCCAGGCGCTGGAGTACAGCCACCGGGCCGGCATCGTGCACCGCGACATCAAGCCGGCCAACGTCATGCTGACGCGCACCGGCCAGGTCAAGGTCATGGACTTCGGCATCGCCCGCGCGATGGGCGACTCCGGCATGACCATGACGCAGACGGCGGCCGTGATCGGCACCGCGCAGTACCTCTCCCCCGAGCAGGCCAAGGGCGAGCAGGTCGACGCGCGCTCCGACCTGTACTCCACCGGCTGCCTGCTCTACGAACTGCTCACCGTGCGGCCCCCGTTCGTCGGCGACTCGCCGGTCGCGGTGGCCTACCAGCACGTGCGCGAGGACCCGCAGCCGCCGTCGGTCTTCGACCCCGAGGTCACGCCGGCGATGGACGCGATCGTCCTCAAGGCGCTCACCAAGGACCCCGACTACCGCTACCAGTCGGCCGACGAGATGCGGGCCGACATCGAGGCGGCGCTGGACGGCCAGCCGGTCGGCGCGACCGTCGCGATGGGCGCGGCCGGCGATGGCTACCCGCAGCCCTACGGCGACGGCGCGGCCACCACCGCGCTGCCCGCGCAGGGCGGCGACCAGCACACCACGATGCTGCCGCCGATGCGCGAGGACGACGGCGGCTACGGTTACGACGACCGGCCGGACCGGCGCCGCCAGAAGAAGAACAACACCTCCACAGTGCTGCTGGTCATCGCCGGCGTGCTGGTGCTGATCGGCGCGATCTTCCTGGGCAAGGCGCTGTTCAGCAAGGACTCCGGCGGCGGGAGCGAGGCGGTGCCGTCCTTCATCGGTCTGTCGCTGCCCGACGCCAAGGCCAAGGCGGCGAACGTCGACCTGACGATCACCGAGGGCGACGCGATCGACTGCCCGACCGTGCCGCTGAACATGGTCGGCAAGCAGACGCCTGCGGCCAACGCGCCGGCGCCCTCCGACAAGCAGGTCACCGTGCAGCTGTGCAAGGGCAAGCCGCCGGCCGACGTGCCCAACGTGCTGCACGACGAGGTCAACAACGCCAAGCAGGAGCTGATCAACCACGGCTTCACCAACATCACGGTGAAGTACAAGGACTCCACGACGGACGACCCGAACATCGTCCTGGCGCAGGACCCGTCCGGCGGCGAGAGCAAGGCGCTGAACACCAAGATCACGCTGACGGTCTCCAAGACCCCGGAGAAGCAGACCCCGGTGGACGTCACCGGCGTGCCGTACGACAACGCCAAGGCGCAGCTGAAGGCGCAGGGCTTCACCAACGTCACTCGGGCGCAGCAGGACATCCCTTCGGACACCACGGCCAAGGGCAGCGTGGTCCAGCAGACGCCGGCGCCGAGCGACGGCGCGATCTCGCTGGACACCCAGATCGTGCTGACGGTCTCCTCCGGTCCGGAGCAGACGCAGCAGCCGCAGCAGACGATGCCGGATGACCTCGTCAGCAAGACGGTGGGCGACGCCAAGGCCGAGTTGAACGCACTGGGTCTGAACCTGCAGATCACCGCGGTGGGCCCGGACGGAAACCCGGTCGGCGACGACGCCCGCATCTACAACGTCCAGCCCGGCGCGGGAAGCCAACTCCAGGAGGGCCAGCCCGTCCAGCTCCAGGCGTTCGGCGGCGGAGGCGGCCCGGGCGGCGGCAACGGCGGCGGCCCCGGCGGAGGCAACTGAGAAAATCCTTCCCTGCTCATCACCAAGCTTTTCAGCGAGGCCACTGATGGGGTGACGAGGAGGCAACGCACAAGGCACCCGTACCATCGAGAGGTGTTAGACGTTTCAACTCGTCAGCGCAGGTGCCTCGGCGGCCTCCTATGCTGCTGCGCCCAGCCTGCCTCATACGCTGGTTGCGCGGTCGCCATGCTCATCGTCACCGAAAATGTGACCGCCACTGCAAGCTTCTGCGGCAGCCAACTCGTCGGTCTGGTGCGCCTGCACAAGCACGACACCCTGGCTCCCGATCGCAGCATCTCCGTCGCTACGCCTGGTTGCGGGTCGGCGTGATCATGCGCTCAAGGCAAGGTTGTGCATACCGGCGACGGCTTGGACAGCGTGGTGGAGGGCGGGACCCTTCTGGCGGCAGTCGCGGAGGATCTTGTAGGTCTTCATGCGGGCGAAGGCGTGCTCGACACGGGACCGCACCCGTCGGTACTCGGCATTGTCGGCTTCCTCGCCGGGAAGCAGGGACCGGCCGGGGTGCTTGCGGTGCGGGACGACCAGGCCGGTGTTGATGTACGCGCCGTCGCCCAGCACGGTGGCGTCCTGGCACTGCTCGGGCAGGCCCGAAGCGCGCCAGACCTGCGCATCGGCCCGGTTGCCCCGCGCCGGACGGGCGGTGGCCACCACCAGACGGGTGTCCGCATTGATGACGACCTGCACGTTCGCCGAGAACCGGTAGCTGCGCGACGACGCTCCGAGGGTGCGGTCACGCACCGGGATCAGCGTTCCGTCCACGATCCACAACCGCTCCGCATTTTCCGTGCGACGCGCCACCGGCCCCAGCGCGAGCAGCGGACCAGCTTCTGGCTCACCCGGCAGACCATTGCCGGCGAGACCCCGAACAGCGGCGCCAACTGCCGAATTGTGAGGTTCGTGCGGTGTACACCGCCACCACCCGCACCCGCTCAGCCCTCAGCACCCCACCCACAGGAGAAATGCCCACAGCCGTGGCTCGAATTTCCCGACTCAGCCGATTCCATAGACGACGAAATCATCCACAGTGGACGGCCCCACTCACGAAGTCGGCGCCCGACGTGCGATAATTCTGCTCGCCGAACACGTAGATGCAGTGACCAGGAGCATGCACAGTCACGGGACCGGCATAATACGCATAGCTTCCCTGATCAGTATGCGTAGGCGGAATGATCGAGCAGGTCGACGCGGGTGAAGTTTGCGCACATTCAGCCAACTCGACCGCCATGAACTTGCTCGTTCCGTACCCGCCGGCAGTCGTGGAAACCGTCACGGCACAGTTGTCACCAGTCGACGAGTCGTAGTAAAGATGCACATTCGCCTCCTCCACCCCTTGCAAGGGCCCATTGATCCCATACATCGGGTAGGTGTCAATTTCGCTGCCACTACATCCGTACGCCGCCGTGGCAGCACTGGCCGATGGTGAGAAGACGAGTCCTCCCCCAGCAGCAGCAGAGCACCTCCAACTACAGAGACAGCCTTGCGCATCTCATTCTCCTTCGCCTGACTCGCTGATTCCCTCTATTCATTCTGACACCCAGAGGTGCAGCAGGCAATGGGGTGAAAATCGATCAAACTTCTCACTTGCCATATTATGCAGATCACACCCGATGAGCCATTTTATATCTCATTTGAAAGCAGTGCAGAATGGGACATTAATATCGAACAAGACCTGCTTACCATGATATTTATACCGCGTCCCATTTGGAGGTCACTCGTTGGGCTCCGCACGGAGCGGGGTACCTGGAGCTGGAAGTGTTCCGGACGGGGTCATGGGATAGCGCGAAGCCACTGATCCCGCCGTCCAAGGTGCGTCTGCAGGATGGAGAAACGCAGGACACGCCTGACGAGACGTTGTTTGCAGCGATCACCTACGTCCTGGTCAATAACAGCGGCTAACACAATGAGCTGAGTTGTCGGTGAGTGATGAGGCAGCAGGCGAGTTTGAGGAAGGCCTCGTGGATGTCGGCCCTTCGTTCCCAGCGGGTGCGGAGTCGTTTGAACCCGTGGAGCCAGGCGAAGGTGCGTTCCACGACCCAGCGGTAGGTTCCCAGGCCGGTGCCGTGCCTGGTTCCCCGGCGGGCGATGGCCGGCACGATGCGGCGGGCGCGGACCTGGTCGCGGTAGACGTCGTGGTCGTAGCCGCGGTCGGCGAACAGCGAGTCGGGCTTGCGGCGCGGGCGGCCACGTCGGCCGCGCACCGGCGGAACCGCGTCGAGCAGTGGCAGGAGCTGGGTGACGTCATTGCGGTTGCCGCCAGTGAGCAGCACTGCCAGCGGGGTGCCGTGCCCGTCGGTGATCAGGTGGTGTTTCGAGCCCGCCCGGCCTCGGTCGACCGGCGACGGGCCCGTCGCGAGCCCCCTTTTAACGCCCTGACGTGCGAAGAGTCCACCACGCATCGTGACCAGTCCAGGCGCGAGGCCGCGTTGAGCTCGGCGAGCAGGACCTCGTGAAGACGCTGCCAGACTCCAGCCTCGTTCCAGTCCCGTAGCCGCCGCCAGCACGTCATCCCTGAGCCGAAGCCCAGCTCCTTGGGCAGGTACTCCCACTGCACCCCGGTATGCAGCACGTACAAGATCCCGCACAGCACATCCCGGTCCGGCACCGGCCTGCGGCCCGGATACCGAAACCGCCGCTCCCGCCTCGGCAACAGCGGCTCGATCCGCTGCCACAAGTCATCCGACACCTTCCACGGCTCAGCACTCACACCAAACCGAACGCGCAACAACCACCCTGGACAGGGCCACCAGGACCGAACCACCTCATTGTGTTAGCCGCTGTAAGAGGTCGCTTCCTTTGGCGTGATCGTTCGTTGCGCCGTGCATGACAGATCTGGTTGAGCGGTTGGTGCCGGAGGAGTTGTGGGTGCTGTTCCGGCGGGTGGTGCCGCCGACTGAGGTGAAGCGCCCGCAGGGCGGTGGCCGGCGCCGGGCCGGTGACCGTGACGCTCTGGCCGCGATCATCTTCGTGGCGACGTCAGGCTGCACCTGGCGGCAGCTGCCGCCGGTGTTCGGGCCGGCCTGGCCCACGGTCTACCGGCGTTTTGCCCAGTGGAGCCGGGACCGGGTCTGGGCCCGGCTGCATCGAGTCATGCTCGACGAACTCGGTGCTCGGGGTGAGCTTGACTGGTCGCGGTGCGCGATCGACTCGGTCAGTGTCAGGGCTGCAAAAGGGGGCCTTTGACGGGACCGAATCCGACCGATCGAGGCAAGCTGGGATCGAAGATCCACCTGATCACCGATCGCAACGGGCTGCCGCTGTCCCTGGGTATCTCCGGTGCGAACATGCACGACAGCCTGGGCCTGGAGCCGCTTGTGCGCCGGATCCCGCCCATCCGCTCCCGCCGCGGCCCGCGCCGTCGGCGCCCGGCGAAGCTGCACGCCGACAAGGGTTACGACTACGACCATCTGCGTCGGTGGCTTCGCAACCTTGGCATCCGCCACCACATCGCCCGCAAGGACGTGGAGTCCTCACAGCGGCTCGGCCATCACCGGTGGGTAGTGGAGCGGACCGTAAGTTGGCTGGCCGGCTGCCGCCGCCTCCACCGCCGCTACGAACGCAAGGCCGAACACTTCCTCGCCTTCGTCGGCATAGCTGCCCTCCGTATCTGCTTCCGTCGGCTGACCACCTGATTCCCACCACGAGGGCGGGGTGGTGAACCAGTCCCGTCAGAGACCCGACGGGTGACGGGAAAGCCAGTCGGCATGCCGATCGCGCATCTGATCCCGCTCCTCGGGCGTGGCGAGAAAGACATCGGCGCCACCGTCGTAGGGGTGGTAGATACGCCCCATCTGGGTGTCGGTGATGAGGACTCCCGCAACATTGTCGTCCGCGATGTCGCGGAGCAGCTCGTCGAGGCAGCCGTATCGCCAGGGCTGGCGGGCGGCGAAGAGGTGGCAGTAGGTACGGAACTCCGGATCTGGATCGTCCTCCACCAACAGGCTCTGCCAGTAGCCAGCATCTGGCTGGAATGGCGGAACCTCGGCTTCGGTCGCCCAAACTGGAGTGATCACATAGACATCCTCACCGGCGAACAACTCATCGAGGACGGTGTTGTACCGCTCCAGGACGACGGTGTACTCGCTCTCGTCGTCCGCGTATCGCTTCGACTCCGGCAGGCTGTGGAACCGCACCCAGGCATTCCGGTACGGGTCGCGGAGCTTGTACCCAACCGGAGGACAGTTGGGCCAGTGCTGCTGCCACAACTCCGTCAAAGCCGCCGTTACGCCTCCAGACATCTGCCGTACCCGTCCTCTCCCGCAGCGGCCTCTACCGATGGTCATGATGCCCCGCGCCCGTTCACCAAGAGAAACGACTTCTAAGTGCGCCCGGCGGGCTCTGCCCTGCGTTTCGGGCTATCGAAGTCGACGGCTCACAGCAGCTTCCTCATCTGTTCAAGAGCCGGTGCCTGGGGACGGCTACACGAGGAGATCTTGCATCACCAGGACGACGCCAGCCTGCCCGATCCGTCCCGCGCAGTCCTCGGCTCGGTCCACGTGCGCACCAAAAGGGGGCGACCTCACGGGTCGGAGCCCCGTGGACCGGGCTAAACCGGGCTCCAGGATGCACGTGTTGTCGGACGCGAACGGACTGCCCCTCCTCGTCGGCGTCTCCGCAGCGAACTCCACGACAGCCTCGCGCTGAAGCCGATGGTCGACGACCACCCAAGCCGACACGATCCCTGCCACGGCCGGTACTTCAAGCCCCGTCAGCTCCATGCGGCCAAGGCGTACGACGTCCCCCACCTGCGAAAAGTGGTTGGGGGCAAGGACATGGGTGCCGCATCGCCAGGAAAAAAGCCGAGTCCAGCGAGCGCGTCGGCCGCCGCAGATGGGTCGTCGAACCATGTCCTGGCTCACCAGTTACCACCGTCACGAACGCCATTCCCGCAACTACCTGGCCTTCCTCGGCCTCGCAGCCGCCATCTGCTGCTACACGACTCGTTCGCCTCACCACATACGACACAGCCGTTACACCGGATCGACTTGCTCCGGGCCACATCCGATGGCGCGGCCGAGCTATCGCAGCTCGGCCGGCGGCGTGCGCTGGGGGTCGACCTTTTGGGTGCGGACGAGTTGGCCCCAGACGATGTAGCGGTAGCGCGAGGTGTAGACCGGGGTGCAGGTCGTCAGGGTGATGTAGCGGCCGGGCTTGGTCTTGCCCGACTCCTTCGGGACCTGGGCGGTGACGGCGACGTTGTACTTCGAGGTCTGGTCGAGGATCTTGTAGACCTTGTAGACGTACCAGGTGTCCTTGGACTCGAAGACGATCGGGTCGCCGTCCTTGATCTTGTCGATGTTGTGGAACTTCGCGCCGTGGCCGTCGCGGTGCGCGGCGAGCGTGAAGTTGCCGGTCGGGTCCCAGGGCAGCGCGGAGGGCGTGGGCTTGGTGTAGTAGCCGGCCACGCCCTCGTTGAGGACCTTGGTCGAGGTGCCCTTCTTCACCAGCACCTCGTAGTGCTTGCCCATCGCGGGGACGTGCAGGAAGCCGATGCCGTCACCGGTGTCCAGGCCCTTGGGTGCGGCGTTCCCGCCGGTGGGCCCGGACTGCGCCCACTGCTGCCGCACCTTCTTCGCCTCGGCCTTCTCGTGCCGGTCGGCGATGACGTTGGTCCACCACAGGGAGTAGACGACGAACAGGGCCAGGAGCAGGCCCAGGGTGATGAGGATCTCGCCGATGACGCTGATGGTGGCCGCGACGCGTCCGCGTCCGCCGCGTTGGTCGCTGGTCACACTGGTCCGTTCTTCGGTCGTTCGTCGCTTCGTGGCTTCGTGGCTTCGTCGGAGCCGGCGTCGGCGCGTGAGGCCACCGCGCCGTGCCGTCAGCCCTGCAGGAGCGCGTCCGGCTTGCCGGCGCTGCGGGGGCGTTCCTCGACAAGTTTGCCCCACACGATCAGCCGGTTGGTGCTCGTGAACTCGGGGGTGCAGGTGGTGAGGGTGATGTAGCGGCCGGGGGCGGTGAAGCCGGAGCCGGCCGGCACGGGCTTGAGCACGCCGATGTTGCTCGGCGGCGTGGAGGCCAGGGAACTGGTCACCTGGTACGTGTAGTACGCGTTCGCCGTCTCGACCACGACCTTGTCGCCCGGCACCAGGTGGTTGATGTACCGGAACGGCTCGCCGTGGGTGTTGCGGTGCGCGGCGACCGCGAAGTTGCCGGTCTTGTCCCACGGCATCGCGGTGTTCAGCGAGCCGTCGTAGTGCCCGACCATGCCCTTGTCGAGCACCTTGTGCTTGTCCACGCCCTGCGCGATGGGCGCCTTGACGTCCAGCTTCGGGATGTACATGATCGCGAAGCCCTCGCCGGGCGAGAAGGTGCCGGGGTTGCGGTCCGGGCCCTGCGCGGTGCCCTTCGCCCACTGGTGTTCGAGGTTGTTGGACGCGCTCGCGGCCTGCTGGTGGGCGCGGACGTTGGTCCACCACAGCTGGTAGGTGACGAAGAGCAGCATCAGCACGCCGGTGGTGATGAACAGTTCGCCGACGATACGGCTGATGACCACCGCGGGGCTGTCCTTGGCGGCTTTGGCGGCCTTCCTGGCCTCGACGCGGCTCATCGGGGAGCGGGCGGGGCGCTCTCCGAGGCGGCGGAGGCGGCGCCGGGCGCTCCCGCTGCTCCTGCCGCGGGCCCGCGGCCCTTCGCGCGGTGGCCGCCGCGGGCCGCGGCCTTGCGCCGGGCGGCCCTGCCGCCGTCCGCGGGCGGCGCGAGCAGCGGCGCGGTCGCGGACTCGGCCGGCAGCGCCGCGTCGACGACGGGAAGCTGCGCGGTCGCGGCGATGTCGTCGTCACCGCCGCCCCCGGCTCCCGCTCCGGCGTCCGGCGCGGCTACGGGTTCGGGCGCACCGGCCGGCTCCGGCGCGCGGACCGGCGCGGGCGCCGGTACGGGCTCAGGCGGCCGTACGGGCCCGGGAGCGGCCGGAGCCACGGGCGGCACGGGACCGGCGTCGGGAGGACGTATGGCGTGCGAGGCGGGCCGCTGCGGTCCCCGGGGCTCGCGGTCCGCGGGCGCCCGGAACCACGGCGAGGCGGGCTCGGCGGGGGCCTCCGGCGTCACCGGCGGCGCGGGCGCGGCGTGCCGCGCGGTCGACCGCGGCGCGGCAGCGCTCGGCGCGGGCGGCGGTGCGGCGGCGCTGGACGGCGCGGCCGGAGCGGCATGCGTGGCGCGCGTCGGCGACACGGGCGGCGTCGAGGCGTTCAGCGGGCCCGGCGCGGTGGCGCTCGGGGCCCCCGTGGCGTTCGGCGGGGCGGCGGGGGGTGTCGGCTCCTCCGGGTGGTCGGGGACGACCGGGGGGCGCGACGGGAGGGGGTCGTTCAGCGGGTCGGCCAGCTGGCCGACGACCACCTCGAACTGCCCGGTGTCCTCGTAGGACATCGGGCCGTCGGCGGGACGCTCCGGTCGGAGCGTGGTCACGCCCCGGCCCTCCCGGCCGGGCCGCCCGCACCGACCACGGGGGCGAGGCCGCGGGAGCGTTCCACCGCTGCCGGATCGCCGCACTCGCCCAGCCAGTTGGCGAGCATCAGGTGTCCCCACTCGGTGAGCACCGACTCGGGGTGGAACTGCACACCCTCGACGGCGGCGTCGCGGTGCCGCAGCCCCATGATGATCCCGTTCTCCGTCCAGGCGGTGACCCGCAACTCCTCGGGCAGCGTGGCGCGGTCCACCGCGAGCGAGTGGTAGCGCGTCGCGGTGAACGGGCTGGGCAGCCCGGCGAAGACGCCGACGCCCTCGTGCGTCACCGCGGACGTCTTGCCGTGCAGCAGCTCGGGGGCGCGGTCGACGACGCCGCCGTAGGCCACCGCGATCGACTGCACGCCCAGACAGACGCCGAACACCGGCACTCCGGTTTCCGCGCAGTGCCGGACCATGTCCACGCACACCCCCGCCTCTTCCGGTGTGCCGGGGCCGGGCGACAGCAGCACGCCGTCGAAGCCCTCGTCGGCGTGGGCGAGGGAGACCTCGTCGTTGCGCAGCACCTCGCACTGCGCGCCGAGCTGGTAGAGGTACTGGACCAGGTTGAAGACGAAGCTGTCGTAGTTGTCCACCACGAGGATGCGAGCGCTCATCGGAGGGCGGTCACCCCGTGCGTGACGGCGTGCAGGCCGTTGTTGTTGTCCACCGTCACATCGTTGAACGGAAGCAGCGGTTCCGCCCACGGGAAGACGACCTGGAAGAGCAGGTACACGATGGCGAGGACCAGCACGAGCGAGATGAACGCCCTCACCCAGGCGTTACCCGGCAGATGCCGCCAGATCCAGCCGTACATGTGCTGCTGCCTTCCTCGTGGGTCCCCGGAACAGAGTAGAGGCTGATCGGCTCGGAGGGAGGCCCGCCAGGACAAAGCATTGGCATGGGTTGGGGCGCCCTTTCACTGCTGGTCCACAGGCTTCGCGTAGGTCAGGTTCACCGACCCCGAGTAGCCCGGCAGGGTGACCTTGCCCGGTGCGGAGACCTTCCAGCCGAGTCCGTACGCCTGGACGTACTGGAGGTAGTTCTGGATCGCGGGGCTGCGGGCGATCGCCTTGCGCAGCGCGTCCTGGTCCCCCACGGCGGTGATCCGGTAGGGCGGCGAGTAGACGCGGCCCTGGAGGATCAGGGTGTTGCCGACGCAGCGGACCGCGCTGGTGGAGATCAGCCGCTGGTCCATGACGCGGATGCCGTCGGCGCCGCCCTGCCACAGCGCGTTGACCACGGCTTGCAGGTCCTGCTGGTGGATGACCAGGTCGTTCGGCTGCGGGTCGGGGACGCCGGGCTCCAGCGGCACCGCGTTCGGCGGGGCGTCGTCGAGGGTGACCTCCAGCCCCGGGCCGGTCAGCGGCGCGGTGCCGGCCGCCGTGTCCAGCGCGGCCAGCCGGGCCCGCTCGGCGGGGCTCAGCCCGCTGCCGCGGCCGGCCAGCTCGTCGACCTCCCGCCGCTCGGCCGCGACCTGGGCGTCCAGCTCGGCGTTGCGGTTGTTCTTGGCCCGCACGTTGTCCGAGAGCTTGGGCAGCGGGTCGTCACTGCGGATGTCGACGCCCTTGGCGGTGTCGAAACTCGTCCAGAAGATGAGCCCGGCCAGCGCGAAGACTCCCGCACTGAGCACTCGCAGGACTACCGTGCGATGAACAGAACGGGAGGAAGAAGGGGTGGGGGAGGTGCCACCGGTTCCGGTCACCAAATACCCTGTCTCCTTGACAGCCCGAGTAGCCCCTACGCTAACCGACGCCCGGAAGCGGTAGTAGCGCGCATCGACAGGAGAACCCCTCGTGCCGAAGTCACGGATTCGCAAGAAGGCGGACTTCACCCCGCCCCCGGCGAAGAACGCCACCGCCATAAAGCTGGGCAACCGCAGCTGGGTGGCGCCCCTGATGCTGGCGTTCTTCATCGTCGGTCTGGCCTGGATCGTGCTGTTCTACGTGACCCAGGGCAGCCTGCCGGTGGACCCGCTCGGCAACTGGAACATCGTCATCGGCTTCGGCTTCATCGCGGGCGGGTTCGTCGTCTCGACCCAGTGGAAGTAGCACTCCACACGCCGGTCCACAGCGTTGTCCACCGACCTGTCCACAGGGTTATCCACAGGGGTATCCACAGTGGGGAAAAGGTCGGAAGATCTGTGGATAACCTCTACGAGGTTGACGCCGGTACGACCGGTGGCCCACCCGCGGCCACCGGTCTTTTCGTTGCCCTTGCTGTGATCTTGCAGGACAAACCCGGACCGGTGACCCTCCGCACAGCCGTTCCCACCTGCTGTGCACAACAGGACGGTCGGGACCGTCACGCTGTGGATAACGTGTGATCAACGCCAGGGGCACGGGGGCGCGACGGGTTCAGGGAGTGACCTGTGCCACAGCGATGCCGGCGACGGCCAGCGACAGCACCAGGACCCCCGCGCACGTCCCCCACTGGATCAGCGTGCGGCGCTCGCGCGGCGCGTAGAGGATGCCTATCGCCACCAGGGTCCCGGAGACGAGGCCGCCGAGGTGGCCCTCCCAGCTGACGTTCGGCCAGGTGAAGCTGAAGAAGATGTTCAGCGCCAGCAGGATCATCACCGGGCGCATGTCGTAGTTCATCCGCCGCATGTAGACGGCGGTCGCGCCGAAGAGGCCGAAGATCGCGCCCGAGGCGCCGAGGGTGAGTCCGTCCGCGGACAGCAGCAGCGCCACCGCGCTGCCGCCGATCGCCGACACGACGTACAGCGCCAGGTAGCGGGAGCGGCCCAGCCGCTGCTCCAGCGGCGCGCCGATCCACCACAGCGACAGCATGTTGAAGCCGATGTGCCAGTACTCCCAGTGCAGGAACGCCGAGGTGAGCAGGCGGTACCACTGGTCGGCGCCCTGCGCGACGCCGAAGCACCGCTGCTGCCCCTCGAAATCGCGCCCGCAGATCGCGTACAGCCCCAGATCGTCCACCAGCCGGTAGCCGACCGTCCTGACCAGGATGAACACCGCGATGTTCAGCCCGATGAGGATCTTGGTGACCAGGAAGGGGTCGGCGGCGACGGTGCCGCCCGCGATGGTGCGCGGCTGCACATGGCCGCTGTGCTGTGCGGTGACGCACTCGCGGCACTGGAAGCCCACCGAGGCGTTGACCATGCAGTCCGGGCAGATCGGTCGGTTGCAGCGGGTGCAGCGGATGCCCGTCTCCCGGTCCGGGTGCCGGTAGCAGGTGACCGCCTGCTGCTGATCCATCGAAGCCCTCTCCCTGACGACGCCCGCGACCTGTGCGCCGGCTGTACGGTTTCCGCCCCGACCGTCATACGTCCGGGCGGGGCGGGGTGTTCCCGTCGGGCGGGCCGGCGCGGCCCGCAGGCTCTCCAGCGCTTGTCAGCGTCCTTCGGCGCTTCCCGGTCCTTCGGCCCTTCCCGGTACTCCGGCGCTCCAGCGCTTGTCAGCGCCTCTCAGCGCTTTTCGATGACGACCGTCTCGATCACCACGTCGTCCAGCGGGCGGTCGGTGCGCGGGTTGGTCGGCGTGCCGATGACCGCGTCCACCACCTTCTTGCTGGCGTCGTCGGCGACCTCGCCGAAGATGGTGTGCTTGCGGGTCAGCCAGGTGGTCGGGGCGACGGTGATGAAGAACTGCGAGCCGTTGGTGCCCGGGCCGGCGTTGGCCATCGCCAGCAGGTAGGGGCGGTCGAAGGCCAGGTCGGGGTGGAACTCGTCGGCGAACTCGTAGCCGGGGCCGCCGGTGCCGTTCCCGAGCGGGTCGCCGCCCTGGATCATGAAGCCGGAGATCACCCGGTGGAACACCGTGCCGTCGTAGAGCCGCGCGGTCGTCGGGCTGCCGGTGCGCGGGTCGGTCCACTCACGGGTGCCCTCGGCGAGCCCGACGAAGTTCGCCACGGTCTTCGGGGCGTGGTTCGGCAGCAGCCGCACCACGATGTCACCGCGGTTGGTCTTCAGGGTCGCGTAGAGCTGCTCGGCCACGATCTGCCTTCCCTCGCACCGGTGAGGTCCGCCTCGGCCTCGTCGGAAGTTGCTGAGGACAAATCCTCGCACGCCGCGTCGTGCCGCCGCCGCCTTCCCCCGAACTGCTCCCGAACCGCGTGCGGGGACGCGGGCCGGCCGGGGCGCTGACCCGGATGCCCCGCCGCGCATGCCGTGGCTCCCGCTGCCGGGCATGATGTCGAACCGGGTGGAAAGGCGAAAACCGTACGCCACCGAGGAGGAGGTTCCTGTGACCCGCATCGACAGCGTGCGCCACGCGGCCGACGTGACGAAGGACAGCGTGCGGCACGCCGCGGAGGTGGCGGCCCCGTACGCGAGCACGGCCAAGGAGAGCGCCGTGCAGTACGGCCGCCAGGCCGGTACGTACGGCAGGCAGGCCGGCGCACTCGCCAAGGAGAAGTACGACGCGCGGCTGGCCCCCAGGGTCGGTCAGGCGCGCGAGCAGGTGTGGGCGGCGGTGCCGCCCAAGGCGGCCGACGCGGTGGAGACCGCCGCCCGCCGTACGAAGGAGGGCGCGCGGACCGCGGCCGACTTCACCGCGCCCAAGGTCGGCGCCGCCGTGGCCTCCACGATGGCGGTCGCGGTCCCGGCCAAGGACGAGATCGCGGTGCGCGGCGCGGCCGCGATCCAGGCGCTGCGCGGCCGGGTGACCGCCGCGGAGATCGAGCGACTGGTCCGGCAGCGGGCCAGGCGCCGGCAGGCCGGCCGGGTGCTGCGGACCCTGGTGGTCGCGGGGCTCGCCGGCGGCGCGGTGTTCGCCGCGTACAAGTGGTGGAGCAAGCAGACCAGCCCCGACTGGCTGGTGGAGCCCGCGGAGGCCACCGAGGTCGACGACCGGGTGGGCCCGGGCAGCACGCTGACGGTCGTGGACCCGCTGGACGAGGGCTCCGCCTCGCTCAACGGCTCCGGTCCGAAGGTGGACCGCGTGGACGGCTCGGTCGGCGGGGACCTGGACCCCGAGGTCGAGGCGAAGCAGGCGGACGCGGACCGGCGGGACGACGAGGACCGCTGACGCGGCGGCGTCGCGGCCGCACGCGCGGCGGGCGCCGTTGACCCGGCGGGGCGTCGCCCACGCGGCGGGGCGTCCCTACGCGGCGGGGCGTCGGCGCGGGCGTCGGCGTCGCTCCGAAGGCGGGTCACCCGGGCATTCCCCGGATGACCCGCCCGGCGTGCGCGCGGCGTGCGGGCAGCGTGCGGGCCGCGGACCGGCGCGGGTGTCGCGCGGGGCGAGCGGGCGCGTGGCGCGCCCGGACCGGACCCGCGGCGTCGCGCGTTCTGCCGGACGCACCGGACGCACCGGACGCACCGGACGCACCGGACGCACAGGGACGCATGAGGGCGCGCGCGGACGCGCGGACGCGCCGGCGACGGCCCGGTCACGGCGCCGACACCGGTGCCGCGGCCGGCCGCGGCACCGGGTCCGCGTCGCCGGGCAGCTCCGCCGGGACGTTCCGCAGCGTCCACAGAGCGACGGCGGCGCCGGCCAGCATGACCGCGGCGGCGATCAGCGTGGTGACGTGGAAGCTGTGCAGGTACGCCTCGCGGGACGCGTCCGCGATCCGGCGGCCCAGCGGGCCGCCCACCCGGCCGGCCGTGTCGACGCCGCCGGCCACCGACTCGCGTGCCACGGACGCCTGAGCGCCGGTCAGCCCTCGCGGCAGGGAGACGGCGCCGCGGTAGACCGCGGTCAGCACCGACCCCAGGATCGCGATGCCGAGCGCGCCGCCCAGCTCCATCGACGTCTCGGAGATCGCCGCGGCCGAGCCCGTGCGGTCCCGCGGCGCGCTCGCCAGGATCGTGTCGGACGTGACCGCGAAGGTGAAGATGATCCCGACGCCGTTGACCACCAGGACCGGCAGCATCCTCCAGTACGCGGTGTGCGCGGTCAGCATCCCGATGCCCGCGGTGCTGACCGCCATCAGCAGCAGCCCGAGCGCGACGGTGCGGGCGCGCCCGATCCGCGGGACGAGCAGGGTGGCCAGCGGCGCCGCGAACGCCGCGGACAGCGGTCCCGGCAGCAGCGCCAGGCCGGCGGTGAGCGGCGACCAGCCGCGGACCACCTGGAAGTACAGCGAGCAGGCCAGCGACAGGGTGGTGGACGCGAGCATCGTGACGACGTTCGCGCCGATCGTCCCGGAGAACGCCTCGTTGCGGAACAGCCGCAGCTCCAGCAGCGGCGCGGCCAGCCGGCCCTGGCGGCGCAGGAAGGCGGCGAGGGCGAGCGCGCCGACCGCCGCGGCGATCCACACCGCGGGCTCGTCGACGCCGTCGCGGGCCGCGGTCTTGATCGCGTAGATGACGCCGAACATGCCCGTGATCGACAGCGGCACGCTCGCCCAGTCCAGCGGCCTGGGGTGCGCGCTGCGCGACTCCGGCAGCACCAGCGCGCCCGCGACCAGGATCGCCGCCATCAGCGGCACGTTGATCAGGAACACCGAGCCCCACCAGAAGTGGTCGAGCAGCAGCCCGCCGACGACTGGGCCGAGCGCGAAACTGGCCGCCGCGACGCCGCCGCTGACGCCGATCGCGGTGGTCCGCTCCCTGGGATCGGTGAAGGCGGTCCGGACCAGCGAGAGCGTGGACGGCATGATCGTGGCGCCCGCGAGGCCGAGCAGCGCCCGTGCGGCGATGAGCAGTTCGGGGCTGGGCGCGTAGGCGGTCAGCGCGGAGGCCGCGCCGAATCCGCCGACGCCGGTCAGCAGCAGCTTCTTGCCGCCGATCCGGTCCCCCAGGGCGCCGGCGACGATCAGCAGGCCGCCGAGCACGAAGCCGTAGACGTCGACGATCCACAGCAGCTGGGTGGAGGAGGGGTTCAACTGCCGGGACAGGGAGGGGACGGCGTACGTCAGCACGCTGTTGTCGATGCCGAGCAGCGCGGCGGCGACGCAGGAGACGGCCAGGACGGCCCACCGGCGCGGGTCGCCTCCGGCGGCGGTGGCCGCGCCGGTGCGCGGGGAGGTCCGCGGCGCCTGCCCGGTCGCGGGGGTCTGCCGGGTGGTCGCGGAATCCTGCCCGGTGGTCGATGGGTGCGGGGTCTTCGGTGTCATGCCCAGGAGGGTGCGGGTCCGCGCTGACCGCGCCCTGACCGCACGCGCACCGCGCCCGCACCGCGCGTGCGATGGGGGTGCGTGGGCGGGCGTGGGCGCGTGCGTGTGGGCGGGCGGTGCGCATGCGCTGGGCTTGCGCTCGGGTGTCCGCGCTGCGCGGGGCGCTGTGCCGGGGCCGGTGAGGCGACCGCCCGCTCCGGTCAGGCGGCCGGGGACGTGAGGTAGGCGGTCACCGCGGCGAGGGCGGTGTCGCGGTCGGCGGAGGCGGCAGCGGTCCTGGCGGCGTCGTAGGGCTCGTCGCCCAGCGCGGCGCGGGCGGCTGCCGCGGCGGCGTCCGCGTCGGCGGCCGGCGGGCTGCCGCGCAGCGCCTCGGCGGCGCCGAGCAGCGCGGCGGCCTGCCGCGGGTCGGCTCGCAGGAGGGCGAGTCCGGCGGCGGCCTCGCAGGCCGAGGCCCCGGACCGCGGGAAGCGCAGGCCCGCGGGGTCGCCCGCCACGGCCTGCGCCAGCCCCGTACGGGCCCGGTCCGCGTCCCCCTCCGCGATCGCGATCTTGGCCATCGCGATCAGCACCGCGGTCCTGATGCCGGCGCCGGAGAACCAGCCGGCCGGGCACTCGGCGAGCGCCTGCTCGCACAGCGCCTGCGCGGCGGCGAGTTCGCCGCGCAGCCGGGCCGTCTCGGCCAGGCCGAGGTGCGCCAGCGCCAGCGTGTCCGCGGCGCCGGCCCGCCGGGACAGCTCGACGGCCCGCTCGCAGGCCGCGGCGGCCCCGGCGTGGTCGCCCGCGCGCAGCGCGTAGGAGGCGCGGCTGCAGAGCAGTTCGGCGATGTCGACCGCGGAGTCCAGCTCCTCGGCGAGCCCCAGCGCCTCGCCGAGCAGGCCGGTGGCCGTGGCGGGCTCGCCGCGGTGGTCGGCGAGGTCGGCCAGCACGCCGAGGGAGGTGATCATGCCCCAGCGGTCGCCGACCGCGCGGAAACCGTCCAGGCAGGCCCGCCAGTGCCGCTCGGCGCGCGCGGCGTCCCCCGCGACCAACCATGCCTGGAAGCCCGAGCCGAGGTGGCCGAGCGCGCGGTACCAGGGGTCGTCGCGCTCGGCGAGGAACTCCTCCAGGACCTCCAGCGTGTCCACGTCGCCCTCCGGCACCCCCGCGAACGGCGCCCACAGCAGCGTGAGCGCCGGGAAGCGGCTCGACACCCGGTTCATGGCGTCCACCAGCCGGGTCGCGACGGCCACGTGGTCGTCGAAGCCCTCGGTGCCCGAGCGCGTGCCGACCACGGCCAGCACGCTCAGGACGTACTCCTCCTCCATGCCGCGCGGCGGGTTCGGCCCGAGCGCGGCGAGCACCCTGCGGGCTGCTCCCGCTCCCTCGTACCGCACGCCGCGCAGCAGCCAGTACGAGGACAGCGCGGCGATCAGCCGCATCGCGGTGCGGACGTCGCCCGCGTCGAGGCTGCGGTGCAGCGCCGCCTGGAGGTTGTCGCGGTCGTCGGAGAGCAGCCGCAGCCAGTCCAACTGCTCGGCCCGGCGCAGGTGCGGGTCGGCGTCGAGCGCGACGCCCAGGAAGTACGCGGTGTGGGCGCGCAGGGTGTCCGCGCTCTCCCCCGCCTCGGCGAGCCGCTCGGCGGCGTACGCGCGGATCGACTCCAGCATGCGGTAGCGGACCCCACCGGCGCCGGCGGGTTGGTGGGCCACGACGAGGGATTTCTCGACCAGGGCGGCGAGCAGGTCGAGGACGTCGTCGGGCGCGATGCGCGGGCGGGCGGGGTCGGGGGTGCGGAGGTCGGCGGAACCGGCGGGGTCGGCGGAACCGGCGGAGCCGGCGGGGTCGGCGGGGTCGGCGCAGACCGCCTCCGCGGCCTCCAGGGTCCAGCCGCCCGCGAAGACCGAGGCTCGGCGGAGCACCGCGCGCTCGTCCTCGGGCAGCAGGTCCCAGCTCCACTCCACGACGCCGCGCAGCGTGCGCTGGCGCGGCCGCGCGGTGCGACTGCCGCGCGACAGCAGCCGGAACAGCGCGTCGGGCCGCACGCCCAGGCTGTACGGCGCGTCGTCGGCCGGCGCCGCGACGAGCCGGTCGGCGATCTCGGTGACGGACATCGACCGCAGCCGCGCGGCGGCCAGTTCGATGGCCAGCGGCAGCCCGTCGAGCGCGGCGCACAGCCGCAGCACGGCCGCTGCCCCGGCCGGGTCGGCCGTCGGGTCGAAGCCGGGGCGGACGGCCGCGGCGCGCTCGGCGAACAGCCGCACGGCGGGGAAGGCGAGGGCGCGTTGCGGGTCCGCGCCGGGCGCGGGCACCGGCAGCGTCGGGACCGGGCACACCACCTCGCCGGCGATGCCCAGCGCCTCCCGGCTGGTGGCGAGGACGCGGGCCTGCGGCGCGGCGGCGAGCAGAGCCTCGACGAGGCGGGCGACGTCCTCGACGAGGTGTTCGCAGTTGTCGAGGACGAGGAGGGTGGGCCGGCTCTCCAGGGCCCCGGCGATCCACGCGGCGGGACCGGGGACAGGATCGGGGACCGAGGGGGAGGCGGCGGTCGTGGGGGGCGCGGTGCCGGGCCCGGGGTGGGCGTCGACGGCCGGGGCGGCGTGAGCGGACGTGCCCGGCGCGGCGTGAGCAGACGTGCCCGGCGCGGCGTGGGCGGCCGTGCCCGGCGCGGCGTGAGCGGCCGTGAGCGCGAGACCTCCGTCGCGCAGACCGAGCGCCGCGCCGATGGCCCGTGGCAGCTCCGCGCCCGCGCCGAGTCCGGACAGGTCCACGAACGTCGCGTCATACGGATGGCGGCGGGCCGCCTCGACCGCGAGCCGGGTCTTGCCGGCGCCGCCCGGCCCGGTCAGCGTGACCAGTCGGGCCCCGGCCAACTGGTCACCGACCTGTGCCAGTTCCGCGTCGCGGCAGATGAAGCTGGTGAGGGACGCGGGCAGGTCGTGCCGCGGGCCGCGGGGTGCGCCGGCGGTGGCGGCTCGGGCGCCGGTCGCGGCGGCAGACGCGGCGCCGGGCGAGAGCGTGGGCAATGTTTCACGTGAAACACTCCCTGCCGCCGACGCCGATGCGACCCCCGGCGCCGCCCCCGCCACCTGACCGGGCGCCACCGGCTTCATCGGCGCCACCGGCAGCACAGGCGTCACCGGCAGCACAGGCGTCACCGGCAGCAGCGCCGGATCACCGCGCAGCACCGCGAGGTGGACCGCCGCCAACTCCGGCCCCGGGTCGGCGCCCAGGCTCTCCGCGAGGTCGCGCCGCGCGGTCTCGTACGCCTCCAGGGCCTCGCTCTGCCGCCCGCCGCCGTAGAGCGCCCGCATCAGCTGGCCGCGCAGGCGTTCCCGCAGCGGATACGCTCCGACCAGCTCGCCCAGTTCGGCGACCAGCATCCGGTGCCGCCCCAGCGCGAGATCGGCCTCGACTCGGTCCTCGACCGCAGCCGTACGCAACTCCTCCAGCCGTACGGCCTGTGCGGCGGCGAACGGCGCGTCACCCACGTCCGCCAACGCGGGCCCGCGCCACAGCGCGAGCGCCTCCCGCAGCACCTCGGCGGCGCGTTCCGCATCCCCCGCGGCCAACGCGTCCCGCCCCTGCGCGCCCAGCCGCTGGAACCGGTGCGCGTCCACCGCCTCCGGCTCCACGGCCAGCCGGTACCCGGAGGGGTGCCCCTCCAACGGCACCGGCAGCACCTGGCGCAGCCGCGACACCTGCGACTGCACGGCGTTCCCCACGCCGGCGGGCGGCTCGTCCCCGTACAGCCCGTCGACCAGCCGCTCGGTGCCCACCACCCGTCCCGCGTCGAGCAGCAGCAACGCGAGCAGCGCCCGCCGCCGCGGCCCCCCGATCCCGACCTCGCCGCCGCCGTCACCCACGACCCGCGTCGCACCGAGAATCCCGAACATCACGCCTCAGATTCTGTCCCAGCTCGCCTCCCGGGGCCGCCCACCCGCAGCGGGGTAACCTTGCGCAAGCAGCTCGCTACAGCAATGCTCGACCGGCAGTCGACCGGCAGTCGGCCACCTGGGAGGGGACGCGGCGATGGGGCACAAGCTGGACGTGGCGCTGGAGCCGGGGGAGACACTGATCGGGAACATCGCCACGGAGTTCCCCAGCCACGATTACAAGCGGCTCATGGGATTCCGCTCTTTCCGCGATTTCCAAGGCCGCAACATCTCTGCGGAGCTACCGGGCTGGCCCCCCAGCACGAAGGCGGGCGAGCCGCCGGCGAGGACGTCGGTCAAGGGCATACTGCTCACGAGCGCGTGGTTCGGGCTGAACTCCCTCGCGATCCTCTTGAGCCTCGTGGGCCTCAGCACCGCCACGCTTCCGGCGCCGGAGGACCCCGACGAACTCAACGACTTCCCGGTCCTGCGCGCGGACCCCGGCACCTTTGCCACCGGCGCGCCCTGGCAGCTCGACCCTGGACGGAACAAGGCGCGTCCTCGCGTGATCCTGCACGTCACGAACCGACGGCTGCTCTTCACCGATCCCAAGTCGGGATCGCTGCTCTGGGAGTTCGGGCACAAGGACATCAAGGCGATGACCGCCGGGGCCGTCATGCGGGTGACTTTCGTCGACGGGTCCTGGGTCCGCATCAGGCTGGTGACGGACAAGGACGCCCTGATCCCCGAACGGGAGGAGAACTACCAGGTCGTCACGGTGAAGGGGGAGCCGAAGCGTATCCCTCTCTCCAGCGAGCCGACCTACATGTTCATCACCCTGCTCAAGGAATTCCTGGCCGAAGCACCCGCCGCTTCGGGGTGACGAACTTTCCTCGACCCGCTACGAGGCTTCGTGGAACTCCAAGCCCGTGAGCACGGACCCCATCATCACGGCGAAGTTCTCCCAGTGGTCCATGGCCGGCGTCTCCAGGGTGAGCACCGCCAGATAGGGGCCGGTCGGGAACGGCACGTAGGCCTGCAGGCGGCCCATCCGCACCGTGGCCGGCTCGCCCGTCGTGGTGTACCGGCCGTCGTACGTGACCTCGCTGATCGAGATCCCCGTCGCCGCCGGTCCGCACGGCAGGTCCACGTACTGGGCCTCGACGGTGGACGTACGGGCCAGGATCTCGCGGATGCCGTGCGCCGCGGCCTCGGCGGTGGGGTGGTTCGACGGTGCCACCGCCAGGGTCAGCGCGCACTGCGCGACCCCCTCGGCTCCGTCGCCGAAGAGTCCGATCGCGGCGAAGGTGAGGTCCGCGCCGGCCATGGCCTCGGTGGCGCTCGCGAACAAGGGCGCGACGCCCTTCCACAGGTCCGGGTCCCCTTGGGGATACACGCCTTGGACGAGTGCCGCCACGGCTTCCTCGCGCGCCTCGCCCGCCGTGTCGATGGGCAGTTCGTGGAAGCCCTCGGGGATCGAGAGCGACAAAGGAGGAATGCTCTCTGTCTCCTTGCTCACCCCGGCCCCTCCGAGACCACCCATGCCAGCGCCTTCGCCGCAGTCTTGATGTCCTGCGCAGCCTGTGGGTGCTCCTTGTCGAAGACCTTCACATCGCTCCTGATCTCCAGGGCGGCGGGAACCTTGCTGGCGACCTTGGCCGCGCCGTCGACGAGGCGGGTGGTCCGCGTCAGCGCTTCCAAAGGTTCGCGTCCCGTGACCTTGAGCACGGTGTTGACGGCTTTGGTGCCGACGAGTTGATTGTCACGCTCGAACTGGATCGCGCCCTCGATGGCGGCTCGGCCGCGGCCGACGATTCCCGTGCCCTTGAGCACGACCTTCCACTCGTCTTTCGCGGGCCCGAAGATGAGGTACTTCTTCACCTGGACGACGGACGCCGACAGCCGCCCGCCACCGGCGGCGACATCCTCCGCGATGCGCGTGGCCGAGGCAGCGTCGAGGGCTTTGCCGAGGTTCGCGATCTTCGCGCCCTTCGTGAACCCGCCGATCCCCGGCAGCACCCCCAGCACGTCGAAGCCGAGCGTCACCCAGCTCACGTCCGCGCCCGCCGCCATGGCGACCAGGTGGGTGGCCAGGGTGGCCGCGCCCGCGACCAGGGCCGCGCCGGCGAAGATCGCGCCGACCGGCTCGAAGGGGGCCGTGAAGATGGCGATGGCCGCGAGGACGCCGGTCAGCGCGCTGAGCATGTCGCCGAGCATCTTGATGAGTTCGGCGTGGTCCTCGACCCACCGCACCGCGTCGTTCCAGGCGCCTTCCACGGCGTGGGCGATGCGGTGGAACAGGCCGGGCTTGTCCGGGGCGATGTCGCCGACCTTGTCCAGGTCGTGGCTGACGGCGCCGGCCGCCCGGGCGTAGCGGTCGTGGAGTTCACGGGCCCGGCCGCGTACGGCGTCCAGGGCGTCGCCCGCGTCGGTCACCGCCCGCTCCTTCGCGGCAGCGGCCGCGGCCTCGGACCGGGCCCGCGCATCCGCACCCGAGCCCGCCGCCGGGTCCGGGCCCGGGACCGGCGACGCCTCCGGCTGCGGCTGCGGGCGCCCGGGGACGTCCGGCGGCAGCCCGGCCGCGCTCCTGGCCTGGTCCAACGCTCCCTGCTTGGCCGCGGCCTCCCGCTCCAGCGCGTCCGCCTCGGCCTGGAAGCCGGCGAGTTGCTCGGCCCAGCGGGCCAGCGCGGTCGACGCCCGGCCGAACGACGTGTGCGCCTTCCGGATCAGCGGCGCGACGTCGTGGTCGACGTGCGCGACGAACGCCTTCGCCGCCTCGCCCCTCCAGGCGCCCGTGTCCAGCCGGTCCAGCTCGTGCACCGTCGTGGTCAGGTCGCCGTGCAGGTCCCCCAGGCTGCGCGCCAGCACGCGCACCTGCTCAGGATCGCCCGGCGTCGGATCGAACCCCAGATGCGGCAACGACCGGCTCACCGCGCCCCCTCCCCCTGCCCCGCCCCACACGTACCCCCGGCCGCCGCACGTTCGACCGCCTCGAACGACCGGTGACCGACTCTATGCGCACGGTAGTCGGAGCGACAAGGCGGCCCCTGCCCCGCCCGGAGGGAACCCCTCCCGGGGACGCCCGGCCCGGAGGACGCCCGGCCCGGGGGACGCTCCGGGACGCCGCAGGGCCCGAGAAAGCGCCTCGCCGCGCTAGGGCCGGAACCCGTCGATGGCCAGCTCCAGCAGGCGCTCCGCCTGCGCCGCACCCTCCCGCGTCGCGGGCGTGCGCCACAAGCAGCTCAGCAGCATGATCACGTCGACCGGGTCGATGCCCGCCCGCACCTCACCGGCCCGTTCGCACGCGTCGAGGAGCCGGGCGACGGCCGCGGTGACCGCGGGCCAGGAGGCGCTGACCACCTCCTGCGCCGCGGCGGAGTGCAGGGCCTCGCCGAGGCCGTGCTTGATCCGCACGTACGCGGCGAGCGTGGTGAACCAGGCGCGCAGCGCGTCCAGCGGCGCGTCGCCGTGGGCGGCGAGGACGTCGGTCACGGAAGCGACCAGGCGATCCACGTCGTGCCGGTGGACCTCCAGGATCAGCGCCTCGCGGGTCGGGAAGTGCCGGTAGAGGGTGCCGGCGCTGACGCCCGCACGCTTGGCGATCGAGTTGAGCGAGGCGTCGGGGGACTCGGCGAGCGCGTCGTGGGCGACCTGGAGGATCGCCTCGCGGTTCTTGAGCGCGTCGGAGCGCTGCCGCTCGGTCCGCGACGGCGCGGCGCGGCGCTGCTCGGCGTGCTGCGCCCCGGCATGCCGCTGCTCGGCGTGCTGCCCTGCGTCGGCCAAGGGTCCTCCCGGTGTGCGAGGCATGCGGTGGGGGCGCGGGCGCCCGGCCACCCGGCCGTCCGATTGCTAAGCGGAGAGTTCTCCGTTAGCGTGGCGGAGCAGGCGGAGAGTTCTCCGTTTGCCTCGTTCCCCATTCTAGGAGCAGTCCGTTGCGTTACATCAAGCTCGGCCGCACCGGCCTGGACGTGTCCCCCATCGCCATCGGCGCCATGACCTACGGCGAGCCCGACCGCGGCCACCCCGTCTGGTCGCTGGACGAGGCGGCCGCCCGCCCGCTGATCCGCCACGCCCTCGAAGCGGGCGTCAACTTCTTCGACACCGCCAACCTGTACTCCTACGGCTCCAGCGAGGAGATCCTCGGCCGGGCCCTGAAGGACTACGCGAACCGGGACGACGTCGTCATCACCACCAAGGTCCGCCACGAGATGCGCCCCGGCCGGCCCAACGGCGGCGGCCTGTCCCGCAAGGCGATCATGAGCGAGATCGACCACAGCCTGCGCCGCCTGGGCACCGACCACGTCGACGTCTACATGATCCACCGGCTCGACAGCGCGACCCCGCTGGAGGAGACCCTCGAAGCGCTGCACGACGTGGTGAAGGCCGGCAAGGCCCGCTACCTCGGCGCGTCCTCGATGCACGCCTGGCAGTTCGCGAAGGCGCTGCACCTCCAGGAGCGCCACGGCTGGAGCCGGTTCGTCACCCTCCAGGACCACTACAACCTGCTGGCCCGCGAGGAGGAGCGCGAGATGCTCCCGCTGTGCGCCGACGAAGGCGTGGCCACCATGGTCTGGAGCCCGCTGGCCCGGGGCCGCCTCGCCCGCCCCTTCGACCGGGCGAACGCCGGCGACCGCGCCGCCACCGACGGCTCCTACGCGGACATGCTCTACACCGACGCGGCCGCCGACCGGCGGATCGTCGACGCGGTCGGCGCCCTGGCCGAGGCCCGCGGCGTCCCCCGCGCCCAGGTCGCCCTGGCGTGGCTGCGCCGCAACCCCGTGGTCGCGGCCCCGGTCGTCGGCGCCCGCACCACCGGCCAGATCGACGACGCCGTGGCGTCCCTCGACCTCGTCCTCACCGACGAGGAGGCCCGCAGCCTGGAGGCTCCGTACACCCCTCGCCTCGACCACCAGGGCGTCTCCGACCCCCGCGAACTCGACCGCATCAAGTCCACGGTCCCCGGCTACGCCAACCTCTGAGACGCGGTGTCGCCTTCCCGCCCATGACCGGGCGAAGGGCCGCCGGCCCGCGGAGAATGAGAGTGGAGCCTAGGAGATTCGAACTCCTGACATCTGCCTTGCAAAGGCAGCGCTCTACCAACTGAGCTAAGGCCCCTCGGGGCACCAGCGTACCGGGTCCGGCGGGGTGGGCCGAGCCGGTATCGGGGGTCCGTAGGATGGTTCGCGGATCCGCGGGCGCGAAGGGGCTGACGGATGGGTACGGGGGACGCGGCGGACGGGCGGGATGCCCGGGACCGGACGCGCGAGGCGGTCGAGCTGCAGCGCACCTGGTACGGGGAGCCGCTGGGCGAGCTGTTCCGGCGGCTGATCGACGGCCTGGGGCTGGGCAACCAGGCCAGCCTCGCCCAGGTGCTGGGCCTGTCCGCGCCGATGCTGAGCCAGCTGATGAGCGGCCAGCGCGCGAAGATCGGCAACCCCGCCGTGGTCCAGCGCCTCCAGATGCTGCAGCAGCTGTCCTGGGAGGTCGCCGACGGGACCACCGGCCAGGCCGAGGCCGCCGCCCGGATGGAGCGGATCAGGAACTCCGCGGGCACCTCGGTGCTGGGCACCGCCCACTCCGGCTCCTCGGCCGGCGCCCCCTCGTCCGCCGCCTCCCGCCGCACCGCCGCACCCGCCTCGCCGCGCGAGGTCGTGCACGGCATCCAGACCGTGCTGCGCTCGGTGGCCGCCGCCGACGAGATCGCCGACGCCGTCCGCGCCCTCGCGCCCTCCCACCCGGAGCTGGCAGAGTTCCTCCGTGTCTACGGCACGGGTCGGACCGGCGACGCCCTCGACCACTACAAGGCGCACCAGGACTGACCGCGCCGGGACCGAACGCGCCAGGACCGAACGCGCGGGGGCTGACCACACCGGGACTCCACGCGCCGGGACGGACCCGACCGGACGAGGCGAGCGATACGAGGGGGCGGCGGCAGATGGGCGAGATCTTCGCGGGCCGCTACGAGCTGGTGGACCCGATCGGCCGCGGCGGCGTCGGCGCGGTGTGGCGCGCCTGGGACCACCGCAGGCGCCGCTACGTCGCCGCCAAGGTGCTCCAACAGGTCGACGCCCACGCCCTGTTGCGCTTCGTCCGCGAGCAGGCGCTGCGGATCGACCACCCCCACGTGCTGGCGCCCGAGAGCTGGGCGGCCGACGACGACCGGGTGCTGTTCACCATGGGCCTGGTCCGCGGCGGCTCGCTCTCCCACCTGATCGGCGACTACGGACCCCTGCCGCCGCGCTACGTGGCCCTGCTGCTCGGCCAGTTGCTCGCCGGGCTGACCGCCGTGCACGCCGAGGGCGTCATCCACCGCGACATCAAGCCGGCGAACATCCTGCTGGAGGCCACCGGCACCGGCACCCCGCACATCCGGCTGTCGGACTTCGGCATCGCCATGCGCAAGGGCGAGGCCCGGCTCACCGAGACCAACTACGTGGTCGGCACGCCCGGTTACTTCGCCCCCGAGCAACTGGAGGGCGAGGAACCGGACTTCCCGGCCGACCTGTACGCCGTCGGGCTCGTCGCGCTCTACCTGCTCAGCGGCAGCAAGCCCGACGCGCGGGCGATCGTCGAACGCTACCGGGCCGTCGGCACGCCCTCCGCGCCCCAGGGCGTGCCCGAACCGCTGTGGCAGGTCATCGCCGGGCTGCTGCAGCCCGACCCGCTCGCCCGCTTCCGCACCGCGAACGGCGCGCGCAAGGCGCTGGGCGCCGCCCTCGAACTCCTGCCGGACCCGGATCCCGACGAGGAGCCGGTGGAGATCTTCGACCACATCGGGCCGCTGCCCGTCGACTTCGGCCCGGACGGCCCGATCCGCCTCACCGCGGGCCCGACGCTGCGCCCCGCCCCGCCCGCGCCCGCCGGGCCCGGGACGCCGGCCTCACCACCGCCGGCCGTGCCGGTTCCGAACGCGCCCTACGTCGCGCCGCCGCCGGAGCGCCCGGTCACGCCTGCGCAGGGGTACGCGGCCCGGAGCGACGCCGCGGGGGAGCCCGGCGGCGAGGTGCGCGGCGGGGTGCACGCCGACGCCCCCGCTGAGGTCCCCGCCGAGGTCCCAGCCGAGGTCCCGGACGAGATCCCCGCCGAGGTTCCGGCCGCCGGACCCGCCCGTCCCGCGCCCGCCGCCGAGCGGCCACGCCCGGCGCCGAACGCCGACGCCGACCCGGACGCCGAACGCGCCGCCGACCCGGACGGAGGCCCGGACGCCGAACCCGCCGCTCCGGCCGCGCAGGCCCCCGCCCCGCCCGCCCCCGCGCGGGAACAAGCGCGGGCCGAGCCGCAGACCCGTTTCCGGTCCGGCCCCCGGCACGCCGCGCCGCTGCCCGCGTACGAGCCGGTCAGCCACACCAGGACCCGTCTCGACGCGGGCGCGGGCGCGCAGCCGCTGCCCGAATACGAGGCCGCGCCGCCCCACCCGCTGCCCCAGCCCCACCCGAACCACCCGACCGGCCCGACCGGTCCGAGCCCGTACGGCCCGCCCGGCGCACCCGGCCAGCACGCCGCCGCTGCCGCTGCCGCCGCCGCAAACGGACGCCCCCACGTAGCCGGCGTGCCCGGCGCACCCGGCGCGGACACCGCCTCCGCCGAACTGCCCGCCCGTGCCCCACGCCCCGGACCGCCCGCGCGGATCGCGATCCCGATGCTCGCGCTCGCCCTCCTCTGCCTGGCCGTCGGCATCGTGGCCCTCGCGGCGTCCTGACCCCCGCCCCGCCCCACGCCCGGCTCTGGCCCGCGCCCGACCCTCGTACAGTCCTCGTACAGCCCTCGCGCGGCCGGCGGACCGGGGCCGCCCGACCCCGCCCCGCCCGTCACCACCGCGGCGACCCGTACCCCGGCGGGCGCGGCGCCGTCACCGTGTCCGCCGCCGCCGTCGCACGGCGGCGCGCCAGCACGTACCAGCAGCCGAGCGTGAGCAGCAGCACCGTGGCCGCGCCGAACATCGCGAACGCGAGGAAGCGCAGCGCGCCGTGGCCCGAACCGCCGCCGCCCGCGGTGCCGTCGGCCGCCGCGACGTCGTGGGAGCTGACGCCGATCCCGGCGGCGGAGGGGTCGCCGGCGTAGTCGGGCGCGGGCTGGACGGCGCCGGAGACCTCGACGCGCAGCGTGACCGGGACCGCCCCCTGGACCGCCTCGGCGACCTTCGGGTGGACGGTCACCGCCACGTAGTACCAGCCGGCGTAGCGCACGGTGGCCACCTCGCCGTCGTCCGAGGCGCGGTTGGCGTAGGCGACCGGCGCGAGCTGCTCGCCGATCGAGACCGGCTTGCCCGCGTACGACCTGTCGTCGCCGCGCACCAGCTCGCGCACCGGGCTGTACGCGGTGACGCGCACGCCCTCGGCGACGTACGGCGAGTCGTCGGTGACCTGCGCGCTGGAGAAGTCCGTGAAGACGGTGGCCTGCTGGCCCCAGTCGACCGGCACCTTGTAGAAGCGGGTCTCACCGGGCAGCACCCGGTCCTTCCAGATGCCGGTGCGCAGCGCCGCGGCCGTCTCGAACGACGGGCCGCCGGACGCCTGGCGCGGCATGCCGGTGAGCAGCGGGGTGGGCGAGGCGGTGTCGCCGGACGAGCCGCCGAAGTCCGCGCCGGAACCGCCGTCGGCCGCGGAACCGCTCGCCGCGGCGGACGGCGCCGGGGCGCCCGGGGTCAGCCCGGGTTCGGAGACGTAGCGCAGCTCCAGCGGCCACGGCCCCGGGTCGGACGTCGCGTCGGTGGTCCTGTGCACCTCCAGCGTGTACTGGTCGGCGCTCTGGCACGAGTCCGAGTCGTCGCCGGTGACCAGCCGGGCGACCGCGGTGCCGATCGGGCGCGGGTCGCCGTCGTCGCCGAAGTGCACCTCGGCGCTGTCGCACTCGTCGCCGTCGGCGTTCTGCAACGTCAACTCGATGCCGTCGCCGTACCCCACGCGGGTGCCGGGCGGCGGCACCGCGAACACGGACACCGCGGCGGAGGAGGCGGCGTCCAGCGCGAGCCCGTAGAAGCGGGTCTCGTCCACTTTCAGGGCGTCGCGGTACGTCACGGCGGCCTTCATCTGCGGCGCGTCCGCGGTGGTGGCCGCCCCGGCGAGCGGCGCGCCTTGAGGCTGCCACACCGCGGGGCCGGCCGGCGCGGTGGTCGCGTCGGCGGCGGCGCGCCCCTGGAGCGCGGCGAGCGCGAGCAGCACGGCCGCCGACGCGACCGCGGCCCGCCCGCCCCGCCGGGCTTTCCGCCCACCCGAGCGGGGTCCGGTACGGACGGCGGTGCGTCCGGCCGCGGCTCGGGCAGCCCGGCGCACCGCCCCAGCCGTACGCGCCGCCTGCGCCGTATGCGCCGCCTGCGCCGTACGCCCGGCCCCGGCGTCCCCTCCGGCGACCGCGCCCCCGGCGGCCGTGCCCCCGGCGACCGCGCTTCCGGCGACCGCGCCCCCGAGGATCCGACCGCCGGTACGCGCGGTGTGCGGCATCGCGCCGGTCACGGCCGCCCCGTCCCCCGCCCCTGCCGTACGTGCCACGCTCGCCGTCCTCCCCGTCGTGCGCATGCTGCCCGTGCCGGTGCCGTCCGTGGTCGTGCCGTCCATGCCGGTGCCGTCCATGCCCGTGCCGTCCGTGGTCGCAGCCGCCGCGCCCGTGGCCGCGGGACCGACGCCCGCCGCGACTCTCTCACTCGCGGCCCTCCCACTCGCGTTCACACCCGCGCTCCTCACGACCGCGCCCCTGCCGTCCGTACGCCTCATGCGCCGCGTCCGTCCGTACGACCGCCGGTGCCCGCGCCGGCTCCGGCGCCCGCGCGCCTGCGGTGGACCGCGGCGACGACCGCGACGCAGACCAGCGCGGCCGCGCCGCCCGTGCCCGCCGCGAGCAGGTCCGTGCCGGTGATGCCGGACCCGGAGTCCGGCCCCGAGGCGACCGGCGCGGCGTCCGGGCCCGCCGCGCGCCGCGCCGTTGAGCCGTCGCCGCCCGACCCGCCGTCGCCGCCCGACCCGCCGTCGCCGTCCGCGCCGCCGCCGGCTTTGGCGTCGGCCCCAGCGGCGAGAGCGGGGGCGCGGTACTGCGGTCCGGCCAGCTCCGTGCCGGTGACCTGGACCCGCAGCACCACGCCGACCGCGGTGTCGCGGGCCAGCCGCGCGGCGTCGGGGCCGAGTCCGACCGCGATGACGTAGTCCCCCGCGCGGTGGGCGCCGCTCGCCTGTGCGTCGTCGACCCAGCGGTTGGTCCAGGTGACCGGCACCGTCCCGAGGCCGACCGCGGCCGGCGTGCCGTCGTACATCCGCTCGGTGTGCCCGTCCGAGGCGTCCGCCAGCGGCACCCGGCCCGGCGCGTACGCCCAGGTGGCCACGAAGGTCGAGGCGGCGGAGCCGGCGCCGTCGGCGACCGGCTCGTTGGCGAACTGGGCGGTGTAACTCAGCTGCTGTCCCCAGCCGACGTGGACGGTGTAGTAGCGGATCCGCGCCGGCAGCACGCGGTCGCGCCAGGAGCCGGTGGTGATCCGGGCCGCGTCGTTGAAGCCGGTCCCGCCGGCGACGTCCTTCGGGGCGGCGGCCGGCGGCCCGGGCGGGGCGCCGTAGTCGGTGCGGGCGGCGGCCGGCACGGTGCCTGCGGGCAGCGGCGCCTCGCGGTCGAAGCGCAGTTCCAGCGGCCAGCGGGCGCGGTCGGACGCGGCGGCGCTGGTGCGGTGCACCGACAGCAGGTAGCGGCCGGCCTTGTCGCAGCCGCCGTCGTGGTCCTGGCCGGGGATGCGGCTGACGGCCGCGGTGAGCGTCATCGCGCCCTCGGCCTGGTCGAAGTGCCGGGATTGGGTGTCGCAGGTGGCGCCGTAGCCGGTGGCGGCCTTCAGCTGGAGTTCGACGCCGTCGCCGTAGTCCACCGCGACGCCGGGCCGTGGGACCGCGGTCGCCGACAGGTCGTCGGCGGCGTCGGCGCCCAGGGTGGCCGCGTACCAGCGGGTCTCGCCGGGGCCGATGGTGTCGAGGTACTGGCCGGGGGCGATCGGCGCCGCCGCGGCCCGGCTCGCGCCGCCGGTGATCCGACGGCCCTTCAGCTCGTAGGAGGCGCCAGGGGCCCGCCCGGGAGCCTCGGCGCGGGCCTGCGCCGGGCCGAGGGCGGCGAGCAGCAGGGGCAGCGTGAGGAGGGCGAGCAGCCGCGCCGAGCAGCGCGCCGAGCACGCCGACCGGGCCAGCCGCGCCGCCCGCGCCGCCCGCGCCGCCCGCTCACGCCGCGCCGACCGCGCCGAGCACGCCGTCCGCTCACGCCGCGCCGAGCACGCCGACCGCGCCGGCCGTATCCACGGGCGTTCCATGGCGTCGCTCTCCCCCTCGTGGCCCGACCCCAACCAGTTCCGCCCGAGCAACGTCCTCTGTTTGCCGGTGCTTGCCCGGCGCCTGCCGAGGCGACTTCACGGGAGCGGCGTCACGCTCGGCGACGGCGAAGGCCCCGACCGCACCGGCGGCCGGGGCCCTGCTGCGCTCGGACGCCGCGCGGGCGTCCGGCGGCGTCTCACACGTTCGCGCCGGACCCCGGGACCGTGTCAGTGGCTTCCGTCCACAGGTCCTGCTCGGCTCGGTCCGCCTGAATCTGTCGGTAAACGAACAGCCCGGCAACCGCGGCCAGCGCGACCAGGAGAAACTTCTTCATGGCGTGACCTCCTTCATCTACGTGGGGACAGCTTCTGACGCGCCCGACTATACACAGCCGCCGATACCTGACAGTGACCTCCTGGTTGCCCTCCCGCGCGCCGCACACCCGCCCGGCCGCACCCCCGCCCGAACACGGCGGACGCCCCCCCCGGGCCACCCGCCCCGCACGGCACGGAGGGCGCCCACCCCATCAGGGTGGACGCCCTCCGCATCGCCGGTGGGGCTAACAGGACTTGAACCTGTGGCCTCTTCCTTATCAGGGAAGCGCTCTAACCGTCTGAGCTATAGCCCCGCGCTGCACCGAAAGGTTAGCGCACGGCGGGCCCGCGCCCAAAATCGGTTGTCGGGGCCCGCCGGCGGCCGGCGACTCGTCCTCGGCCAGCGTCAGCTCGACGCCGCCGACGAAGCCCGCGGACAGGTTGTAGATGAACGCGCCGAGCGTGGCCAGCGCGGTCGCCAGGACCACGTCGATCACCGCGATGACCGTGGTGAACAGCATCACGCGGCTCAGCGACAGGAACGACACCAGGTCGAAGCCGCCCTTGCCGCCCTCGGTGGAGGTCGCGTCGCTGATCGTGCCGCCGACGGTGCTGAAGACGCCGATGGCGTCGAGCACCATCCACAGCACCGCGACCGCGATGATCGTGCAGATGCCCAGCGCGATGGACAGCAGGAAGCTGACCTTCATCACCGACCACGGGTCGGCCTTGGACACCCGCAGCCGCGCCTTGCGGGTGCGCGGCACGGTGCGGGCCGCCGGCCGGGCCGGCGCACCCCGGCCGCCGCCGGATTCGCCGACGGCGCGGCGCCGCGGCCGCCCTGCGTGGCGTGCCCGCCGCCGTGGCCGCCCACCGGGCCGCCCGGGGGCGAGCCGGGCGGCGTGGGCGCGTACGCCGACGGCGGCTGGTGCGGCTGTGGCGGCTGACGGGTGTCCGTCACGGTGTATCCCCCCTCTTGAGGGCCGTCGCTGTCGGCAGAGCCATGGGTACCCCCGGTCCTCCCGGTCCCGCCCGCGGCGCCCGTGGCTCCACTCACGGCTTACTCCTCCGGTTCACCGGCCGCGGGCTCCGTGCCCTCGGCCGCAGTGTGGTGCTGGTCCTGCCCGTCCCGCGGACCGCTCTCGCCGGCCGGGACGTCCTGCTGGTCCTGCTGCTCCGCGGCGGCCTCGACGGCCGCCGCGACCGATTCTTCCTCGGCTTCGGCGTTCCGCGCGATTCCTACGACGGCATCGCGCTTGCCGAGGTTAATCAGCTGGACGCCCATGGTGTCACGGCCCGTCTCCCTGACCTCGTCGACCCGCGTCCGGATCACCCCGCCGCTGAGCGTGATGGCCAGGATCTCATCCGTCCCCTCGACCACCAGCGCACCGACCAGGGAACCCCGGTCCTCCACGATCTTCGCCGCCTTGATGCCGAGACCGCCGCGCCCCTGCACCCGGTACTCCTCGACCCGGGTGCGCTTGGCGTAGCCGCCGTCGGTGGCGGTGAAGACGAACGTACCGGGCCGGACGACGTTCATGGAGAGCAGTTCGTCACCTTCGCGGAAACTCATGCCCTTGACACCGGAGGTGGCCCGCCCCATCGGGCGCAGCGCCTCGTCCGTCGCGGTGAAGCGGATGCACTGCGCCTTCCGGCTGACCAGCAGCAGGTCGTCCTCCGCCGAGACCAGCTCGGCGCCGATCAGCTCGTCCGATCCTCCGGCGCCGCCCGCCTCGCCCTCGGCCTCCCGCAGGTTGATGGCGATCACGCCGCCCGAGCGCGGGGAGTCGTAGTCCTTCAGCGCGGTCTTCTTCACCAGCCCGGACTTGGTGGCCAGCACCAGGTACGGCGCCGCCTCGTAGTCCTTGATCGCCAGGATCTGGGCGATCCGCTCGTCCGGCTGGAAGGCCAGCAGGTTGGCCACGTGCTGGCCGCGGGCGTCGCGGCCGGCGTCGGGCAGCTCGTAGGCCTTGGCGCGGTAGACCCGGCCCTTGTTGGTGAAGAACAGCAGCCACTGGTGGGTGGTCGTGACGAAGAAGTGGTCGACGATGTCGTCCTGCTTCAGCTTGGTGCCGCGCACGCCCTTGCCGCCGCGCTTCTGCGAGCGGTAGTCCTCGGTCTTGGTGCGCTTGACGTAGCCGCCGCGGGTGATCGTGACGACGATGTCCTCCTCGGCGATCAGGTCCTCGATGGACATGTCGCCGTCGAAGGGCACCAGCTTGCTGCGCCGGTCGTCGCCGAACTTGTCGACGATGGCCTGCAGTTCCTCGCTGATGATCTGCCGCTGCTTCTCCGGGGAGGCGAGGATCGCGTTGTACTCGTTGATCTTCGCCTGCAGCTCGTCGTGCTCGGCGACGATCTTCTGCCGCTCCAGGGCGGCCAGCCGGCGCAGCTGCATCTCCAGGATCGCGTTGGCCTGGATCTCGTCGATGTCCAGCAGGCCCATCAGGCCCTCGCGCGCGGTCTCGACCGTGTCGCTGCGCCGGATCAGCGCGATGACCTCGTCGATCGCGTCGAGCGCCTTGAGCAGGCCGCGCAGGATGTGGGCGCGCTCCTCGGCCTTGCGCAGCCGGAAGCGGGTGCGCCGGACGATGACCTCGACCTGGTGGGTCACCCAGTTGCGGATGAACGCGTCCAGGGACAGGGTGCGCGGCACCCCGTCGACCAGCGCCAGCATGTTCGCGCCGAAGTTGGTCTGCAGGTCGGTGTGCTTGTAGAGGTTGTTCAGCACCACCTTGGCCACCGCGTCGCGCTTGAGCACGATCACCAGGCGCTGGCCGGTGCGCGAGGAGGTCTCGTCGCGGACGTCGGCGATGCCGCCGACCCTGCCGTCCTTCACCAGGTCGGCGATCTTCTGCGCGAGGTTGTCGGGGTTGACCTGGTACGGCAGCTCGGTGACCACCAGGCACTGCCGGTTCTGGATCTCCTCGACCTCGACCACCGCGCGCATGGTGATCGAGCCGCGGCCGGTGCGGTAGGCGTCCTCGATGCCCTTGCGGCCGACGACCAGCGCGCCGGTCGGGAAGTCCGGGCCCTTGATCCGCTCGATGAGCGCGTCCAGCAGTTCCTCGGGCTCGGCGTCGGGGTTGGCCAGGTACCACTGGGCGCCGTCGGCGACCTCGCGCAGATTGTGCGGCGGGATGTTGGTGGCCATGCCGACCGCGATGCCGGCCGAGCCGTTGATCAGCAGGTTCGGGAAGCGCGACGGCAGCACCGTCGGCTCCTGGTTGCGGCCGTCGTAGTTGTCCGTGAAGTCGACGGTCTCCTCGTCGATGTCGCGGACCATCTCCATGGCCAGCGGCGCCATCCGGCACTCGGTGTACCGCATGGCCGCCGCCGGGTCGTTGCCCGGCGAGCCGAAGTTGCCGTTGGAGTCCACCAGCGGCATCCGCATCGACCACGGCTGCGCGAGGCGGACCAGCGCGTCGTAGATCGAGGAGTCGCCGTGCGGGTGGTAGGTGCCCATCACGTCGCCGACGACGCGGGCGCACTTGTAGTAGCCCTTCTCCGGCCGGTAGCCGCCGTCGTACATCGCGTACAGCACCCGGCGGTGCACCGGCTTCAGGCCGTCCCGCACGTCGGGCAGGGCCCGCGAGACGATGACGGACATCGCGTAGTCGAGGTAGCTGCGCTGCATCTCCGTCTCGAGCCCGACGGGCTCGATGCGCAGCGTCTGGCCGTCCTCGGCGGCGAGCGGTCCGGCGGCCGCGGGGGCTGCGGGTGCTCCGGAACCCGGGCCCTCGGGGCCGTCCGCGGGCGTGGCAGGGGAGATCTCGTCGGCCATTGCTGGTGTTCAGTCCTTTCGCGGGGTGCGGCTGTGGTCGGCCGACTCAGATGTCGAGGAAGCGGACATCCTTGGCGTTGCGCTGGATGAACGAGCGGCGTGCCTCGACGTCCTCGCCCATCAGCACCGAGAAGAGGTCGTCGGCCTGCGCCGCGTCGTCGAGCGTGACCTGGCCGAGCACCCGGTGGTCCACGTCCATCGTGGTCACCCGCAGCTCCTCGGCGTTCATCTCGCCGAGGCCCTTGAAGCGCTGGATGGAGTCCTCGCGGATGCGCTTGCCGGTCTGCTTGCCCAGCTCCACCAGGGCGTCGCGCTCACGGTCGGAGTAGGCGTACTCCCAGTCGTCCCGGCCCCACTTGATCTTGTACAGCGGCGGCCGGGACAGGAAGACGTGGCCCGCCTCCACCAGCGGCCGCATGAAGCGGAACAGGAAGGTCAGCAGCAGGGTGTTGATGTGCTGGCCGTCGACGTCGGCGTCCGCCATCAGGATGATCTTGTGATAGCGCAGCTTCGAGATGTCGAAGTCCTCGTGCACACCGGTGCCGAAGGCGGAGATCAGCGCCTGGATCTCCTGGTTCTGCAGGATCTTGTCGATCCTGGCCTTCTCCACGTTGAGGATCTTGCCGCGGATCGGGAGGATCGCCTGGTACTGCGGGTTGCGGCCGGACTTGGCCGAGCCGCCGGCCGAGTCGCCCTCGACGATGAAGATCTCGCACTTCGTCGGGTCGTTGGACTGGCAGTCGCTGAGCTTGCCCGGCAGCGAGGCCGACTCCAGCAGGCCCTTGCGCCGGGTCAGGTCGCGCGCCTTGCGGGCCGCGACCCGGGCGGTGGCCGCCTGGATCGACTTGCGGATGATGTCCGAGGCCTCGTTGGGATTGCGGTCCAGCCAGTCCGTCAGGTGCTCGTGGACGACCTTCTGCACGAAGGTCTTCGCCTCGGTGTTGCCGAGCTTGGTCTTCGTCTGACCCTCGAACTGCGGCTCGCCGAGCTTGACCGAGATGATCGCGGTCAGGCCCTCGCGGATGTCCTCGCCGGTCAGGTTGTCGTCCTTCTCGCGCAGCAGCTTCTTCTCCCGCGCGTAGCGGTTGACCAGGCCGGTCAGCGCGGCGCGGAAGCCCTCCTCGTGGGTGCCGCCCTCGTGCGTGTGGATCGTGTTGGCGAAGCTGTAGACGCCCTCGCTGTACTGGGTGTTCCACTGCATCGCGACCTCGACCGACAGCAGCCGCTCCTTGTCCTCCGCCTCGATGTCGATGACGGTGGGGTGGACCAGCTCGCCCTTGCGGGAGTTGAGGTACGTCACGAAGTCGACGATGCCGCCCTCGTAGTGGTACGTCGCGGAGAGCGGCTTGCCCTCCTCGTCCACGTGGTCGGGGCGCTCGTCGGTGAGCGAGATCTTCAGGCCCTTGTTGAGGAACGCCATCTCCTGGAAGCGCCGGGTGAGCGTCTCGAAGGAGTAGTCGGTGGTCTCGAAGACGTCCGGGTCGGCCCAAAAGGTGACCGACGTGCCGGTCTCCTCGGTCGGCTCGTTCCTGGCCAGCGGCGCGGTCGGCACACCCAGCTTGTAGTCCTGCGTCCAGCGGTAGCCGTCGGTGCGGACCTCGACCGCGACGCGCGTGGACAGCGCGTTGACGACGGAGACGCCGACGCCGTGCAGACCGCCGGAGACCGCGTAGCCGCCGCCGCCGAACTTGCCGCCGGCGTGCAGCACGGTCAGCACGACCTCGACGGCCGGCTTGCCCTCGGAGGGGACGATGCCGACCGGGATGCCGCGGCCGTTGTCCACCACGCGCACGCCGCCGTCGGGCAGGATCGTGACGTCGATGGTGTCGGCGTGGCCGGCCATCGCCTCGTCGACGGAGTTGTCGACGACCTCTTGCACGAGGTGGTGCAGGCCCCGCTCACCGGTCGAGCCGATGTACATGCCGGGGCGCTTGCGCACCGCGTCGAGTCCCTCCAGCACGGTGATCGCGCTGGCGTCGTAGGACGGGTTGGAGTTCTCGTTGGGGTTGCCGGAATCGGCCACGAAGCGCCCTTTCTGGCACAGCACGAGCCGGGTCCCGCGGTACGGGATCGGCTGTGTCGTCTCACTGTCGCTTGAATGTCGCTCGACATGTTCCGCTGGGTTCCCCCCGCCGCTATGCCAGGGGAGGGCGGTCTGCGCTCAGTCTACCGGTAGCGGCGACATGAAGGGGGCTTTGGCGGTACCTGAGTTCCCATGTGCCGTCCAAAACGGCCATCGCCCGACTCCCTACACGCGGCCCCAGCCCCCGAACCGCTCACACGGGCGTCCAGGGCTTCCGGCTGTCAACCCCCGGCTACTGTGAGCAGGGGCACCGGTGTCCCCTTCGCCACACGCCGCTCACCTGTGCGTTCTCCGCCCCGTCCGGCCCCGTCTGGCTCTGCCTGGCATCGCCGGCCCCCGCCGCGCGCCGCGCCGCCCGGTCGCCCGCCGCGGTTCCGGCGGCGCGGGGGCGCGCGGTCGGGAGTGCGCGGACGGTACGGGTCCCGGCCGGCGGCGGTCGTACGACGGTCGTATCGCCGTACGCGCCCGGGGTGGCCGGTTCCGGGCACGTACGGCGGCGGTACTCGGGGGCCTGCGGGGACGGGCTGGCGATGGTCTCCGGAGCCGGGCGCGCGGGCGGCCGGGCTGGTCGACCGGGCGCGGTCGCGGCCGGTCGGGCCCGTCAGCCGTAGGTGTCGCCGGGGCCGCGGCTGCCGGGGGCGCGCAGTCTGCCGTAGGAGCGGGTGGGCGCGGCCGGACCGAGCACCTTGATCAGCTTGACCGTGCCGTGTCCGAGGTCGGCGTTCAGCCGGGCGACCAGCGTCGGCGCGAGCAGCCGCAGCTGGGTGGCCCAGGCGGTGGAGTCGCACTGGACGGTCAGCACCCGCGCGTCCTCGTCGTAGCGGTCGGGCGAGCAGTGCAGCGCGACCTCGGGGCCCACCAGCTGCGGCCAGCGGCCCATCACCCCGCCCACCGCGGCCGGGGCCTCCCAGCCGCGCTCGGTGATCAGCCGGCTGATGGCCGCGCCGAGCGTCAGCGGGTCCCTGCCGTCCGCGCGCGCGCCGCTGCGCAGGCCGCCGCGCCTGGCCTGCTTCTTCTGCGCCGCCGCCGCGCCCCGGGCGCGGGCCTGCTCCTTCGCCGCGCGCAGCGCGACCCGGGCGAGGTCCACACCGGAGCCGCCGGAGACGCCGGAGCCGGCCGGGCTGCCGGGACCCGCGAGACCGCCGGGACCTGCGGGGATGCCCGGCCGGCCGGGTTCCTGGTCGCTCACAGCCGCTCCACCTTCCCCTCCCGCACGCCGTAGCGCGTGCCGGTCAGCACGTCCGGCACGTCGTCGTCCACCGCCGCGGTGACCAGCACCTGCTCGCCCGGCGCGACCAGCTCGGCCAGCCGCACCCGGCGGCGCTCGTCCAGCTCGGCGAAGACGTCGTCCAGCACCAGCACCGGTTCGCCCCCGTCGGCGCGCAGCAGCTCGTAGGAGGCCAGGCGCAGCGCCAGGGCATAGGACCACGACTCGCCGTGGCTGGCATAGCCCTTGGCCGGCATCGGCCCCAGCTTCAGCACCAGATCGTCACGGTGCGGCCCCACGAGCGTCACACCGCGCTCGATCTCCTGCCGGCGGGCCTCGCCCAGCGCCGCCAGCAGCGCGGCGTACAGCTCCTCGCGGCCGGCCCCGCCGCGGCGCCGCTCTCGCCGAGCGAGCCGCGGTAGTCCAGGGCGACCGGGCCGCCGCCCGGCGCCAGCTGCTCGTACGCCTTGTCGGCCAGCGGCTGCAGCGCCGCCACCAGGTCCAGCCGCTGGGCCAGCAGCTCGGCGCCGGCCCTGGCCAGGTGCTGGTCCCACACGTCGAGGGTGGACAGGTCGCCGCCGCCGGTACGCCCGCCGGGGCCGGCCGCGGCCCGCGCGCCGTGCCGACGGGCCATCGCCGCGGACTTCAGCAGGGTGTTGCGCTGCTTGAGCACCCGCTCGTAGTCCCCGCGCACCCCGGCCAGCCGCGGGGTCCGGGCGATGACCAGCTCGTCGAGGAACCTGCGCCGCTCGCCCGGGTCGCTCTTGACCAGTGCCAGGTCCTCGGGCGCGAACAGCACGCTGCGCACGATCCCCAGCACGTCACGCGGACGGACCTGGGACGAGCGGTTGATCCGGGCGCGGTTGGCGCGGCCGGGGTTGATCTCCAGCTCGACCAGCTGCTGCCGGTCGCCCTGCACCACCTGGGCACGCACCACCGCGCGCTCGGCGCCCATCCGCACCAGCGGCGCGTCCGCCGCGACGCGGTGACTGCCGAGGGTGGCCAGGTAGCCGACCGCCTCGACCAGGTTGGTCTTGCCCTGGCCGTTGGGACCGACGAACGCGGTGACGCCCGGGGTGAGCGGGACCTCGGCCCGGGCGTAGGAGCGGAAGTCGGCGAGCGACAGGTGCGCTACGTGCATCGCGTGCTGTGGCGCTGGGCGCGCCGACCTCCCTCTGTGCTGCCCCGGCGGGGCCCGGCCGGGGCCGGGCCCGCTGCCGGTCCGGACTACTCGGCGGCGGTGACCGCGTGGCCGCCGAACTCGTTGCGGAGCGCGGCGATCATCTTCATCTGCGGCGAGTCGTCCTGGCGCGAGGAGAAGCGGGCGAACAGCGACGCGGTGATCGCCGGCAGCGGCACCGCGTTGTCGATCGCGGCCTCCACGGTCCAGCGGCCCTCGCCGGAGTCGTCGGCGTAGCCGCGGAGGTTCTCCAGGTGCTCGCTCTTGTCCAGCGCGTCGACGGCCAGGTCCAGCAGCCAGGAGCGGATGACGGTGCCGGACTTCCAGGAGCGGAAGACCTCGCGCACGTCGGTGACCGAGTCCACCGCCTCCAGCAGCTCCCAGCCCTCGGCGTACGCCTGCATCATCGCGTACTCGATGCCGTTGTGGACCATCTTGGCGAAGTGGCCGGCGCCGACCCGGCCGGCGTGCACCGCGCCGGAGTCGCCCTCGGGCTTGAGCGCGTCGAAGATCGGCTGCGCCTTGGCGATGTCCTCGGCCTTGCCGCCGTACATCAGCGCATAGCCGTTGGCCAGGCCCCAGACGCCGCCGGAGACGCCGCAGTCGACGAAGCCGATGCCCTTGGCGGCCAGCTCCTCGGCGTGCTTCTCGTCGTCCGTCCAGCGCGAGTTGCCGCCGTCGACCACCAGGTCGCCGGGGGAGAGCAGCTCGCCCAACTGGTCGATGGTGGACTGGGTGGCCTGGCCGGCCGGGACCATCACCCACACCACGCGGGGTGCGGGCAGCGCGTCCACCAGCTCCTTGAGGCTGTGGACGTCGGCGAGGTCCGGGTTCCGGTCGTACCCGACGACGGTGTGGCCGGCGCGGCGGATGCGCTCGCGCATGTTGCCGCCCATCTTGCCGAGACCGATGAGACCGAGCTCCATCACTGACCCTTCGTTCGAAGCGTTCGACGCGTGCGGCATGGCAGACCCGTGCGAGTCCGGTCCATGACCGGTACCTGACCTAGGACGAGCCTACGTCGGCCGCCCGCCGGGGCCTCAACCGGACAGGCGGACCGGCATGATCAGGTACTTGTACGCGTCGTCGGCCTCCGCGTCGACCGCGGGACGGCCGCTGAGCAGCGCGGGCTTGGTGGAGGTGGTGAAGGACAGCTGGGCCACCGGCGAGTCGATCGCGCTCAGGCCGTCCAGCAGGAAGGTCGGGTTGAAGGCGATCGAGATGTCGTCGCCCTCCAGGGTGGCGTCGACCCTTTCCACAGCCTGTGCGTCGTCGCTGGACCCGGCCTCCAGGGTCAGCACGCCCTGCTCGAAGCTCAGCCGGACCGGCGTGTTGCGCTCGGCCACCAGCGCGACGCGCTTGACGGCCTCGACGAAGGGCGCGGTCTCGATCACCGCGACGCTGGCGAACTCGGTCGGGAACAGCGTGCGGTACTTGGGCAGGTCGCCTTCGAGCAGCCGGGTGGTGGTGCGGCGCCCGGCGCCCTCGAAGCCGATCAGGCCCTCGCCCGCGCCGGAGCCGGCCAGCGCGATCGAGACGGTGTCGCCGCTGGTCAGCGACTTGGCGGTGTCCAGCAGGGTCTTGGCGGGGACGAGCGCGACGGCGGACATGTCGGCCTGCTCGGGCTTCCACAGGAACTCGCGGACCGCGAAGCGGTAGCGGTCGGTGGCGGCCAGGGTGACCGTGTCGCCCTCGATCTCGATCCGCACGCCGGTGAGCACCGGCAGGGTGTCGTCGCGGCCGGCGGCGATGGCCACCTGGGCGGCCGCGGCGGCGAAGACCTCGCCGGGCACCGAGCCGGAGGCGGTGGGCATGGCGGGCAGCGCCGGATACTCGTCCACAGGCAGTGTGTGGAGGGTGAACCGCGAGCTGCCGCAGACGACGGTGACGCGCACGCCGTCGGTGGAGATCTCCACCGGGCGGTTGGGCAGCGCCCGGGAGATGTCGGCGAGCAGCCGGCCGGAGACCAGGACGGTGCCCTCGTCGTCCACCTCGGCCTCGACCGACACGCGGGCGGAGACCTCGTAGTCGAAGCCGGAGAGGCTGAGCTTGCCGTCCTCCGCCTTCAGCAGCAGCCCGGCGAGCACGGGCACCGGGGGACGGGCCGGGAGGCTGCGGGCTGCCCAAGCCACTGCCTCGGCGAGTACGTCGCGCTCCACCCGGATCTTCACCGGAACCGCCTCCTGCTTGTTGCTGGCTGTCGGGGACCAGTCTGACGTACCGGACCGACAGTCGCTGCGGGTTGGCGTCAAGCCGTGACACGCGCCGCGGGCGGCTCCGGGGCGAGTTGTGCACAGGCCCCGCTTCGAAGCTTGATCCCCGCTCTCTACGTGTAGCAGTAGTAGTAGGGGTTGTGGATCCCGTGGATAACCCATTCCACCGCAGGTCAGGCCCGGTTTTTTGTCCACCGCGCCTGTGGACGGGGCCTGTGGGCGAACAGGGCCTCCTGTGGACGGCGGAAAGTTGTGCACACCTGATTCACAGGGCAGGGCCGGTTGTCCCCAGCTGCGTCCCCAGATTTACCCAGGTTCTCCCCAGGCCAACCCACCTCGTCAGTGTGACGCCTTTCACTCCCGCGGGGGACAGAGGGCATTTCGTTGCCGAACAGTGGACAAAGATGTGGAGAAGTGGGCCCTGCCTGTGCACAACTGCCGTCATCCTGTGGGTGATCGACTCGTTCCTGTGGACGGCCGGTCGAGGGCCTCCGAACCGTCCACAAGCTGTGGACGACGGTTGCCCACATATCCCCAGGCCGCTGAGCTGGGCCGGGAGCCGCCACGGCGGCCCGCCTGTGGAGGGAATCGGGACAACTTCGGTGTCCCCAGGGTGTGGACGAGCAAAACGCCGCGATCCTGTGGAGAACGGCACGGCGGCGCGCGGTAATCGAACAGGCGGGTGTGCACCGGACAGGGCACCGGACACGGCACCGGCCCGCGGCGCACGGGGCGCGGCGGGCCGGGGAGGGCGCGGAGGAGCGTCGAGGGCTCAGCTCTTGATGCGGTTGGTCAGCTCGGTGACCTGGTTGTAGATGGACCGGCGCTCGGCCATCAGCGAGCGGATCTTGCGGTCGGCGTGCATGACCGTGGTGTGGTCCCGGCCGCCGAAGAGCGCGCCGATCTTGGGCAGCGACAGGTCCGTCAGCTCGCGGCACAGGTACATCGCGATCTGCCGCGCGGTGACCAGCACCCGGCTGCGCGAGGAGCCGGACAGGTCGTCCACCGCCAGCCCGAAGTACGCGGCGGTCTCCGCCATGATCGCGGTGCCGCTGATCTCCGGCACCGAGTCCTCGCCGCCGGGGATCAGGTCCTTGAGCACGATCTCGGTCAGCTGCAGGTCGACCGGCTGCCGGTTGAGGCTGGCGAACGCGGTGACGCGGATCAGCGCGCCCTCCAGCTCGCGGATGTTGCGCGAGATCCGCGACGCGATGAACTCCAGCACCTCCGGCGGCGCGTTCAGCTGCTCCTGCACCGCCTTCTTGCGCAGGATCGCGATCCGGGTCTCCAGCTCGGGCGGCTGGACGTCGGTGATCAGACCCCACTCGAAGCGGTTGCGCAGCCGGTCCTCCAGGGTGATCAGCTGCTTGGGCGGCCGGTCGGAGGAGAGCACGATCTGCTTGTTGGCGTTGTGCAGGGTGTTGAAGGTGTGGAAGAACTCCTCCTGCGTCGACTCCTTCTGCGCCAGGAACTGGATGTCGTCGACGAGCAGGATGTCCATGTCCCGGTACCGCTTGCGGAACGCGTCCGCCTTGCCGTCCCGGATGGAGTTGATGAACTCGTTGGTGAACTCCTCCGAGCTGACGTAGCGCACCCGGGTGCCCGGGTAGAGGCTGCGCGCGTAGTGCCCGATGGCGTGCAGCAGGTGCGTCTTGCCCAGGCCCGACTCGCCGTAGATGAACAGCGGGTTGTACGCCTTGGCCGGCGCCTCGGCGACGGCGACCGCGGCCGCGTGCGCGAAGCGGTTGGACGCGCCGATGACGAAGGTGTCGAAGAGGTACTTGGGGTTCAGCCGCGCGGTCGGCTCGACGGCGCCGGTCGAGCCGCCGGAGCCGCCGGAGCCGCCGGACGAGCCGGGCCCGCCGGGAACCCCCGGACCGCCGGGGCGGCCGTCGCGCGGGTCGCGGTGGTCCTGAGCGTCGCGGTGGTCGCGCGGATCACGATGGTCCTGGTGAGCCTGGTGACCCGGCATCCCCGGGGACGGCTCGGCGGACCGGGCGCCCGGCAGCTGTGGACCGAGCTGCTGGTAGCCCGACGGCCCGGACCCGTAGACCGGGCCCTGGTGGCCGTTGTGCTGCGGCCCGCCGTGCTGGGGTCCCTGTTGGTGCGACGGCAGGTCCGGCCGGCGCGGTCCCTGCTGGTGCGGTACGGACGAGTAGCCGCCGTCGCCCGGCTCGGGGCGGTAGCGCAGCTCGCGACGGTCGTCGTAGGCGTCGCGGTCGCGGGCGTCGTACGGCTCGCGCCCGGTGTAGACGCCGGGCTCCGGCGCGCCCCAGTTGCCCAGGCGCGGCTGCTGCCAGTCCTCCGGGTCGGCGCGGCGGCCCTGACCGGGGCGGTCGGCGTGGTCGATCCGCTCGGCGTGGTCGATCCGGTCGCGGTCGCCGTGGTCGGGGTACGCCGGGCGCATCCGCGGGCCCGGATCGGGGTCCTGGCGGGCGCCGTCGGACAGGTCGGGGCCGAGCCGGTGCTCCTGCGGGGCCGGCGCCGAGGAGAGGGGGGCCGAAGGGGAGGCGGCGGAGGACGGCGGGGGCGGGGCCTGCTCCTGGTCGCCGCCGGAGGCGACGGCGATCGCGATGCCCACCGAGTGACCGAACTCACGGCTGAGCACATCGGTGATCAGCGGCAGCAGCCGGCCCTCCAGGACGCTCTTGGCGAACTCGTTGGGCGCCGAGAGCACCGCGGTGCCGGCCACCAGGGCCAGCGGCTGGGTGCGCTTGAGCCACTCCGCGTCCTTGGGCTTGAGATCCTCGCTCTCCACCAGCAGTTTCTGCAGGACCCGCGGCCACACTGCGGCAAGATCGGCAGTCACGTCGGCCACGGTTGCACGCTCTCTCGGTCGTCTGTCGGTGCTGAGAACTCCCGCGAACGTGTGGTCCTCCAGTCACGCGGCTCCGCCGGCGGACCGGCACGGAGTCCAGCCACGGTAGTCACGGCGAGAGGCGCGGTTCAAGTCGTTGTCCACAGGGTGTGTACAAATGGCGGAGCGCGCGCGGGGGCGGCCGGGAGCGGGTTTGACCGGACGCCCCGGCCGCACGTACCGTATCGAGGTCGAGTTGTCGATGGCTGCTGCCGCCTGCCTACTGATGGGCGAAGATCGTCCGGAAGGCTCCGGGTGATCGTCAAAGCGGTACACCCGACAGGTCCGCGAGCTTCTCGTGGGCGCACGGTGACAGCCAACGGTGACAGCCAGGCGACGCACCCCGCCGGACCCGATCTTTTCTGGAGCCCCCGAGTGAGCAAGCGCACCTTCCAGCCGAACAACCGCCGCCGCGCGAAGACCCACGGCTTCCGTCTGCGTATGCGCACCCGCGCCGGCCGCGCCATCCTCGCGACCCGTCGCAGCAAGGGCCGCGCCCGTCTGTCCGCCTGATCGCCCCGGCTTTCATCGGATCATGCCGTGCTGCCCACCGAGAATCGGCTGAGGCGGCGACAGGACTTCGCGGAGGCGGTTCGCCGCGGACGCCGAGCGGGCCGCCCGCTGCTGGTCGTCCACCTGCGCCGCGACGCCACGGACCCGCATGCGCCAGGGGGAGTACGTCTCCCCCGGCGCGTGCGGGTTTCGTCGTGAGCAAGGCGGTCGGCGGCTCGGTCCAGCGCAACCTGGTCAAGCGCCGACTGCGTCATCTGATGCGGGACCGCATGTCGCTGCTGCCCCCCGGTAGCCTTGTGGTAGTACGCGCGCTGCCCGGCGCGGGCAGCGCGGCCCATGCACAGCTTGCCCTCGACCTGGACGCCGCACTGCAACGGCTGCTGGGCCGTGACACCCATGGCGACGCCGAGGGGAGGGTGGCCCGATGAAATACCCGCTGCTGGCACTGATCAAGCTGTACCAGTGGACGATCAGTCCGCTGCTCGGTCAGGTTTGCCGTTACTACCCCTCGTGCTCGCACTACGGGTACACGGCCATCGACCGGCACGGAGCGATCAAGGGCACCGCGCTGACCGCGTGGCGCATCCTGCGGTGCAACCCCTGGTCGCCCGGCGGCGTGGACCACGTCCCGCCGCGCAAGCGACCGCGATGGCACGAACTGCTGCGCCGCTACCTGCGGGGCGGCTCCGACGGGCCCGTCACGCCCGAGCCCACCGGACCCTCTCACGCCCAAGGAGCCTGACCGTGGGGATCTTGAACCCCATCTATGACGCCGTCTCGTGGATCATCGTCCAGTTCCACTCCTTCTACGGCCTGATCTTCGACAAGGACAGCGGCTGGGCGTGGGGTCTGTCCATCGTCTCGCTGGTGGTCCTGATCCGGACCGCGCTGATTCCGCTGTTCGTCAAGCAGATCAAGTCGACGCGGAACATGCAGGTGCTCCAGCCGAAGATGAAGGCGATCCAGGAGCGCTACAAGAACGACCGCCAGAAGCAGTCGGAAGAGATGATGAAGCTGTACAAGGAGACGGGTACCAACCCGCTCTCCTCGTGCCTTCCGATCCTGGTGCAGTCGCCCTTCTTCTTCGCCCTCTACCACGTGCTCAGCAACGTGGCGAAGGGCAAGCCGGTCGGCGTCATCCACGAGAACCTCGTCCAGAGCGCGCAGTCGGCGCACATCTTCGGCGCCCCGCTGCCGGCGAAGTTCATGGACAGCTCGGCCACCCTGGCCCACCTCGGCACCACCCACACCGAGGTCCGCATCGTCACGATCATCATGATCGTCCTGATGTCCGCGTCGCAGTTCTACACCCAGCGCCAGCTGATGACGAAGAACGTGGACATGTCCGTGAACACGCCGTTCATGCAGCAGCAGAAGATGCTGATGTACGTGTTCCCGGTGATCTTCGCGGTCTTCGGCATCTTCGCCCCGGTCGGCGTGCTGGTCTACTGGCTGACCACCAACGTGTGGACGATGGCCCAGCAGATGGTGGTCATCCGGCGCAACCCGACCCCCGGCAGCCTGGCGTTCAAGCAGCGGCAGGAGCGGCTGCGGGCCAAGGGCAAGCTGGTCGAGCCGGTCGAGGAGGTCAAGGCCCGCGAGGCCGTCGAGGCAGCCCGCGCCAACCGCACCCAGCCCAAGCGGCAGACCAAGTCCCAGCGCTCCGGTGGCGGCGCGGCGGCGGGTGCCGGCGCGGCGGCCGGCTCCGGCGCTTCGGGTGCGCAGCAGCGGTCCGGTGGCGCCCCCAAGGCGTCCGGTGCCTCCAAGGCGTCCGGTGCCTCCAAGGCGTCCGGCGCTTCCAAGGCGTCCGGCGCTCCCCGGGCCGGTGCGCCGAGGGCCGGCAAGGCGGGCGCTCCCAAGGCCGGCGGCAAGGGCAAGCCGACCAACCTGTCGAAGAAGAAGTAAGAGGAGAGTCCTGGCGTGAGCGACGTCAACACCGGCACGGCATCCGACAGCGGTACGCCCGCGACGCTGACCCGGCTGGAGCAGGAGGGCGAGATCGCCGCGGACTACCTGGAGGGTCTGCTCGACATCGCCGACCTCGACGGGGACATCGACATGGACGTCGAGGGCGAGCGCGCGTCCGTCTCGATCATCGGCGACTCCGCGAGCCGCGACCTGAACAAGCTGGTCGGCCGGGACGGTGAGGTGCTGGAGGCGCTTCAGGAGCTGACCCGGCTGGCAGTGCACCGGGAGACCGGTGAGCGCAGCCGGCTCATGCTGGACATCGCGGGGTTCCGTGCCCGCAAGCGGGCCGAGCTGGCCAAGCTCGGCGCCGAGGCAGCGGCCGAGGCCAAGGAGACCGGCCTGCCGGTGAAGCTGGACCCGATGACGCCGTTCGAGCGGAAGGTCGTGCACGACGCGGTCGCCGCCGCCGGACTGACCAGCGAGTCCGAGGGCGAGGAGCCCCAGCGCCGGGTGGTCGTCCTCCCGGCCTGACCGGTCGAGCGGGCCGCCGGCCCGATCACGTGTCGGCCCCGTCTGTACGCAGACGGGGCCGAGCCTTGCAGAGCCCCAGCCCGCAAGACCGCCGGAACGCCGGAGAAGGCGCCGGAGAGAGGACGCCCCCCGTGACCGAGGCAGCAGCGGAGCTTCCGGCGCCGCCCCCGCAGGCGGCCGCCGTCTTCGGCGACCGGTTCGCCGACGTGGTGCGCTACGCCGAGCTGCTCGCCGACGCCGGGGTGCAGCGCGGGCTGATCGGTCCGCGCGAGGTGCCCCGGCTGTGGGAGCGGCACCTGCTGAACTGCGCGGTGCTCTCCGAGGTGATCGACCGCGAGGTCTCGGTGTGCGACGTCGGCTCGGGGGCCGGGCTGCCCGGCATCCCGCTGGCGCTGGCACGTCCGGATCTGGAGATCACCCTGCTGGAACCGCTGCTGCGTCGTACCACCTTCCTGGAGGAGGTGGTACGTCTGCTGGGGCTGTCCAACGTCACGGTGGTGCGGGGGCGCGCCGAGGAGGTACTGGGGAAGCTGGCCCCGGTCGACGTGGTGACCGCGCGCGCGGTGGCGCCGCTGGAGCGGCTGGCCGGCTGGGGGCTGCCGCTGCTGCGGCCGCACGGCGAGATGGCCGTGCTGAAGGGGGACACCGCGGAGGACGAGCTGAGGGGCGCGCGAGCTGCGCTGGGCAGGCTCGGCGCGGTCGACGCCACGGTGGTCCATGTCGGCGAGGGCGTGGTGGAACCGATGTCGACCGTGGTGCGGGTGCTGGTCGGCGAGAGCCCCGGCGGTGTCCGGGCCGCCACCCGCCGGGCCAAGGCCGCGCGGGCGGACCGCGCCGCCAGGCACAACAACGGTGGTCGCAGGCGTCGCTGACGACGCGTCGGCCGGTGATCCGGTCCGTGGACGACCTCTACGCCATCCCCATGGCCCGATATGCGCATTTCGGAGTGTCTCCGGACATAGTGGTGCGGCGCTGTGCATCGTGTTCCACGTGAAACGTCGCTCGCTGCTTCCCGGAGTCCTCAGCCGAGGTCGCGCCGCGGCCGAGGCGCGGGCCAACAAATCCACCAAGCCGACCGGTTCCGGTTCCCGTTCTCACGATTCCCGCGATTTATCCACAGGTGGGCCGGGCTCGCTGGTTCAGCACCCCTCGGACATGGCAGGCTCTTCTCATAGCGAGCCTGAAGTCGAGGAGAGTGAGTCCTTGCGGTCCGACGCCAACATCGCGGGGCCGATGGCCGATCCGGTCCCCGGTCCCCGATCCGCTGATTCAGCCGGGGGACCCCTGTCCGGGCCCCCGGGGTTCGGTGGCGATGTTCCACGTGAAACATTGCCACCCATGGACGACACCCCCATCGGTCGCGCTGCCCAGTTGGCCGTCGAAGCGCTGGGACGTGCGGGTGAGGGGCTGCCCCGGCCTGCGCAGACACGGGTGATGGTGGTCGCCAACCAGAAGGGCGGCGTGGGGAAGACGACCACGACCGTGAACCTGGCGGCGTCGCTGGCGCTGCACGGCGGCCGGGTGCTGGTGATCGACCTCGACCCACAGGGCAACGCGTCCACGGCGCTGGGGATCGACCACCACTCCGAGGTCCCGTCCATCTACGACGTCCTGGTGGAGAGCAAGCCGCTCTCGGACGTGGTCCAGCCGGTCGCCGATGTGGAGGGCCTGTTCTGCGCGCCCGCCACCATCGACCTGGCCGGCGCCGAGATCGAGCTGGTGTCCCTGGTCGCCCGGGAGAGCCGGCTGCAGAGGGCCATCGAGTCCTATGAGCAGCCGCTGGACTACATCCTCATCGACTGCCCGCCCTCCCTCGGCCTGCTCACCGTCAATGCCCTGGTCGCCGGCGCCGAGGTGGTCATCCCCATCCAGTGCGAGTACTACGCGCTGGAGGGCCTGGGCCAGCTCCTGAAGAACGTCGACCTGGTCCGCGCACACCTCAACCCCAAGCTCCACGTCTCCACCATCCTGCTGACGATGTACGACGGCCGTACCCGGCTCGCGTCGCAGGTCGCCGAGGAGGTCAGGACGCACTTCGGGAAGGAGGTGCTGCGGACCAGCATCCCGCGGTCGGTCCGCATCTCGGAGGCTCCGAGCTACGGCCAGACCGTGCTCACCTACGACCCCGGTTCCAGTGGCGCCCTGTCCTATCTGGAGGCGGCCCGGGAGATGGCCCTGCGCGGTCTGCCGAGTCAGGTGGCGGTCGAGTACGACCCGCAGTTCGACCCCGCGCAGGACGACCAGCAACAGCAGCACGCGCACAACCAGCACAGCATGTCGGAGGGGAACCAGTGAGTGATCGACGCAGAGGGCTCGGCCGTGGTCTCGGCGCGCTGATCCCTGCCGGACCGCCGTCGGCGGGCGCCTCCACGGCGACCGGCCCGGTGCTCCCCTCGGAACGCGGTGTCGCCGCGGCCAAGGTGGCCGGTCTGACCGAGCGCAAAGCCGCCGAGCCCTCCGCGCCGGTGGTGGACATCCCTGTTTCACGTGAAACAGAGCCGGACGTCTCCGCCGTCAGGGCCCCGGTCAGCGGAGCCTATTTCGCCGAGCTGCCGCTCGACGTGATCACGCCGAACCCGCGCCAGCCCCGTGAGGTCTTCGACGAGGACGCCCTCAACGAGCTGATCGTCTCCATCAAGGAGGTGGGTCTGCTCCAGCCGGTGGTCGTCCGCCAGATCGGCGGTGACCGCTATGAGCTGATCATGGGCGAGCGGCGCTGGCGTGCCTGCCGGGAGGCCGGCCTGGAGCGGATTCCCGCGATCGTCCGTGCCACGGACGACGAGAAGCTGCTCCTGGACGCCCTCCTGGAGAACCTGCACCGCGCCCAGCTGAACCCGCTGGAGGAGGCCGCCGCCTACGACCAGCTGCTGCGGGACTTCGCCTGCACCCACGAGCAGCTCGCCGACCGGATCGGCCGCTCCCGCTCCCAGGTGTCCAACACGCTGCGGCTGCTGAAGCTGTCCGCTCCGGTGCAGCGCCGAGTCGCGGCGGGTGTGCTGTCCTTCGGACACGCACGGGCCCTGCTCGCTCTGGAGGAGGCGGAGGATCAGGACAAGCTGGCCCACCGGATCGTCGCCGAGGGTCTGTCGGTGCGCGCGGTCGAAGAGATCGTGACGCTGATGAACAGCAACCCGCAGCCCGCACGCAAGACCGCCGCTCCCCGCGCCGGCCGCCGGGTGTCGCCGGCGCTCACCAACCTCGCCACCCGGCTGTCCGACCGCTTCGAGACCCGTGTGAAGGTCGACCTTGGCCAAAAGCGGGGAAAGATCGTCGTGGAATTCGCCTCGATAGAGGATCTGGAGCGCATCCTGGGAGCGATGGCCCCCGGTGAAGGGCGAGTCCTCGAAAGCCGGCTCGAAGACGACGACGAGTCCGAGGACGAGGCCGAGTGACAGACGGCACCCCGGTGCGATCGCCGGGGTGCCCGAGGGCTGTTCGGATCGCGACAGAGATGGGGTCTCGGCTCGATGGGACGTCGGCTCGTACCGCTCACCCTCGACAATCTTCCGGATCTCCCGAAGCCGTGCCGGCGGTGCGTCTTCTGGGAGCTGGACCCGGTCAGCGGTGAAGCGGCGGTCCAGGCCGGCAAGCCCGAGCTGGAGAAGGAGTCCTGGATCTCCGCGGCGCTCCTGGAGTGGGGATCGTGCGGCCGGGTGGTCTATGTGGACGAGGTGCCGGCCGGCTTCGTGCTCTACGCCCCCGCGGCCTATGTGCCGCGCTCCCTGGCCTTCCCGACGAGCCCGGTCTCCCCTGACGCCGTCCAGCTGATGACCTCCCGGGTGCTCCCCGGCTACCAGGGGCAGGGGCTCGGCCGGGTGCTGGTGCAGACCGTCGCCAAGGATCTGGTGCGGCGGGGCTTCAAGGCGATCGAGGCGTTCGGGGACGCCAAGTGGTCCACGCCCTCGTGTGTGCTGCCCGCCGACCATTTGACCGCGGTGGGCTTCAAGACGGTCCGCCAGCATCCCCGCTACCCCCGGCTGCGGCTGGAGCTGCGGTCGACCATCTCCTGGAAGGAAGACGTGGAGATGGCGATCGACCGGCTGCTCGGCGCGGTGCAGAAGGAACCCGCGCTGCGCCCGCTGTGACAACGGCGAAGGGCGGGCGATGTTCCACGTGGAACATCGCCCGCCCTTCGCCGTTGCGGGTACTGCGGGTACTGCGGGTACTGCGGACGACTCGTGCCGATGACTTGCGCGGACGACCCGTCGAGCGGGATCGTCAGCCGATGAAGTCGGCGAGGTCACGCTCCAGGGCGGCCTTCGGCTTGGCGCCGACGATGGTCTTCACGACCTCGCCGCCCTTGTAGACGTTCATCGTCGGGATGGACATCACGCCGTACTTGGCGGCGGTGACGGGGTTCTCGTCGATGTTCAGCTTGACGATGGTGATGTCGTCGGCGTGCTCCGCGGCGATCGCCTCAAGGGACGGGGCGATCTGGCGGCACGGGCCGCACCATTCGGCCCAGAAGTCCACCAGCACGGGCTTGTCGCTGGCGAGCACCTCCTCGGCGAACGTCGCGTCGGTCACGGGCTTGGTGTTGCCGGCCACTGCACTCTCCTCGGATCTCGAAACGGGCTGACTCGGTGGTGGGGACGGAAAGTCTGGAAGGGCGGTCAGGCGGTCTTCTCGGTGTCGGACAGCGCCGCCAGGTAGTGCTCGGTGTCCAGCGCGGCGGCGCACCCGGTGCCGGCCGCGGTGATCGCCTGCCGGTAGGTGTGGTCCACGACGTCTCCCGCGGCGAAGACGCCGGGGATGTTGGTCCGGGTGGTCGGCGACTGCACGACGAGGTAGCCCTCGGCGTCCAGGTCGAGCACGCCCTTGAACAGCTCGGTCCTCGGGTCGTGGCCGATCGCGATGAACAGGCCGGTGACGGGCAGCTCGGAGGTCTCACCGGTCTTGGTGTTGCGCAGCGTCAGACCGGAGAGCTTGCCGTCGCCGTGGATCTCGGCGACCTCGCTGTCCCAGACGAAGGAGATCTTCGGGTTGGCGAAGGCCCGCTCCTGCATCGCCTTGGACGCGCGGAGGGTGTCCCTGCGGTGCACGATCGTCACCGACTTGGCGAACCGCGAGAGGAACGTCGCCTCCTCCATCGCGGTGTCGCCGCCGCCGATCACGGCGATGTCGTGCTCCCGGAAGAAGAAGCCGTCACACGTGGCACACCACGAGACGCCGCGACCGGAGAGCTGGTCCTCGTTGGGCAGGTTGAGCTTGCGGTGCTGGGAGCCCGTGGTGACGATGACGGCCTTCGCCTTGTGCACGGTGCCGGCGGAGTCGGTGACGGTCTTGATGTCCCCGGTCAGGTCCACCGCGACGATGTCGTCCGGGATGAGCTCGGCGCCGAACCGCTCGGCCTGGGCCCGCATGTTGTCCATGAGGTCCGGGCCCATGATGCCGTCGCGGAAGCCCGGGAAGTTCTCCACGTCGGTGGTGTTCATCAGGGCGCCGCCCGCGGTCACGGAGCCTTCGAACACCAGAGGCTTGAGAGAGGCACGTGCCGTGTAGAGCGCCGCGGTGTATCCCGCGGGACCCGAGCCGATGATGATCACGTTACGGACGTCGCTCACGGGTGGTTTCCTCGTCTCTGCGAACTGCTTGGGGGCCCTGGCTGGACTCTCGTCCTGCCTAACGGATACTACGGGTCCCGCATTCCCCGAGGGCCGAGCCGCTCACGCACGCGCGCCGGAGCGCCGGGTCACCGCGCGTAGGTGCTCCGGAAGAGAACCGTTCCCGGCGCGGCCGGCGTGCAGGAGGCGTTGACCACGAAGGCGTCGACCCGGGAGCTGTCCGCCGGGTGCGGCAGGACGAGGAGGTACGCGTCGACGCCCTGGAAGACCTCGCGCTCGGAGGCGATCGGCTGCTGGGCACGGTGCGTGGCACTCAGCACGCACGCCGGCACGGCGGTCGGGCCGGCCGGCGCCACGTCCGGATGCGGCGTCTTGCTCAGCATCGGCGAGTTGCCGCGGTCGGTGGCGGCGCCGTCCTGACCCGGCTGCTGAGCCAGCAGCGCCCGTACCGAGGACGCGACGGAGTCGGCGGAACCGGCGCTCGCTCCCGCCTGGGTCTTGGCGGTGGAGCTGTCCGTCTGCGCGCCGTTCGACGACGACCCCCCGGCCTCGACGATGCCGTAGACGACTCCGCCCAGCGCCAGGACGGCCGCCGCGTACCCGCCGGTGAGCAGGGCCCGGCGGCGGCGTGCCCCCCGGCCGCCGTGACCGCTGCGCGTCGAGCCCGTGCGCCCGGGCCCGGCCGCCCCGGTCGGCCCGGTCGGCCCGGTCGGCGCGGTCCGCGCGGTCGGCGCGGCCGGCCGTCCGCCGGGAGCGCCGGTGCCGGCGCCGGTCGATGTTTCACGTGGAACATGCGCGAGCGTCGACTCGGGGGCGGTCTCCGACGCCGCCGCCGGCGCTCGGTCGCCGCTCGCGTCGAGGACCGTCTCCGCGGCGAGCGCCGCGTCGATCCGCGCGGCGACATCAGCCGGCATGGGCTCCGACGGAAGCGTGCCCAGCAGCCCCCGGAGCTCCTCCAGGGAGACCACGACGTCCGCACACAGTCCGCAGCCGTCCACGTGCGCGCGGACGACCGCCTCGCGCTCGGCCGGCAGCAGGCCCTCGGACCAGTCGGAGAGCTCCGAGACCTCGGGGTGCGGGCCCTGGCCCGTGGTCGACGTCATCGGTGTGCACCTCCGCTCTGATCCGATCCCGTCTCTGGGACGGATGTCCCCTCCGTCCGGTTCCTTCCCCGCGCGGGATCACCGTTCTCCGCCGGCGCGGGTCCGTCCCCGGTTCGGCGGGCGACCGGATCGGCCGCGGGCGGGGTGGCGTCCCGTCGCAGATGGGCGAGGAGCGGCAGCAACCGCGCCCGGCCGCGGGCACACCTGCTCTTCACCGTGCCGGCGGGGACGTCCAGCACCTCGGCCGCCTCCGCCACCGGATAACCCTGCATGTCGACCAGCACCAGCGCGGCCCGCTGCTCGGGCGGCAGCGTGGCGAGCGCCGCCAGCAGCTCCCGGTGCAGCTCCCCCGCTCGGCCGGCGCCTCCGCCGACTCGTGCGGCTCCATCAGAGCCTCGAAGTTCTCCTCGTCGGCGACCGGGGCGGTCCGCCGGGAGGCGGCCCTGCGGGCCCGGTCGAGGCAGGCGTTCACGGTGATCCGGTGCAGCCAGGTGGTCACGGCCGACTGACCGCGGAAGGTGTGGGCGGCCCGGAACGCCGACACCAGAGCGTCCTGCACGGCGTCCGCCGCCTCCTCGCGGTCCCCGAGTGTGCGCAGGGCCACGGCCCACAGCCGGTCCCGGTGCCGCCTGACCAGTTCCCCGAAGGCGTCCGGATCGCCCGCGACATGCCGCGCGAGCAGCTCGGCGTCGGCTACGCCGCCGAGCGGGTTCTCCTCCAAGGCCGGCTCCCCGGTTCCGTGCACGCTGGGCGAACGTGTCGGGCCCCAATCGCGCCCACATGCTATCCCCGCGGTGATGGCGCCACAACGAAGGTCCGCACCGCAAGGAACCGGCTCCCCAGGACGGGGGCGGGACGTGCGTGGGGGGCCGGGCGGGACCCGGCCCCCATTGAGGCACGCGTACCGGGACCGGGCTCAGCCGGCGAAGGAGACCTCTTCGAGCCCCTGCTTGTACCCCGCGTCGGAGTACTGGTCCGCGTCCGAGTGCGGGAGGGCGGTGAACCAGACGACGACGTAGCGGGTCGCCTGCGGCGCCTTGACCGAGATCCTGATCGTGTTGCTGGTGCTCTCGGCGCTCCCGAGCTTCGTCATCTGCGACAGCGGGGTCGAGGTGGAGAACGACGACGCCGCGTACAGGGTGACCGAGGTGTGGTCGCCCGGGTAGAGGACGTCCAGCTCGGCGGAGCGGACCGTCTGCCGCGAGCCGAGGTCGTAGACCACACCGACACCCGGCTTGTACGGCGCCAGCGTCGGTCCTCCGTGGTACGACTTCGTCCGCCAGTAGGTGGAGGGGTCCTTGTCGTAGGTGGTCCCGACGTTGTCGGAGTTCTGGAAGGCGCCGTCGAGGGAGAACTCCTTGGCGTCCGCGATGGTGATCGGCTGGGGAGCGGCCGACTGCGTCGGGTTCCCCCCGGCCTTCTGTCCCGTGGTCGGCGGGGTCTTGGTCGACTGGTCCTCGCGGGACTTCAGCGCGTCCGCGAGCTGCCAGCTGCCCAGCCCGATGGCGACGATCACCAGGGCGGACACCGCCCACTTCAGCGCGCGCCCGGTGCGGCCGGGCAGGGCGGGCGGCGGCGCCGGCACCGGGGCGGGGGCGCGGGTGGCGCCCCGGGGCTGCGGCGGGGGCGGCTGGAACGCGGTGGGCTGGTAGACCGGCGGCGCCTGCTCCGGCGGCCGGATGCGCGGCACCGCGGCGACCGCCTTGGCGAGCTCCTCCGGCGTGGTGCACGGCGGCTCCTCGCGGGAGGCCGTCGCGCCGTCGTTCACCAGGGCGCGGATGGCGACCTCGGACAGACCCCGGTGCACGCCCGCGCGGACCTGGTCGGGGGCGACCAGACCGACGCCCTTGGGCAGCCCGGTGAGACCGTGCGCGTCCTCCTCGTACGGCCAGCGCTGGGTGAGGGAGGCGTAGAGCAGCGCACCGATCGCCTCGGTGTCCTGGCGCTGCGGGCGCTCCGAGCTGAGGCCGCGCAGCGCGGCGGCGACCGCGAGGCCGCGGATGCGGTACTGCCCGGAGACGGTGCGCAGCACGGCCCCGGGGTCGAGCCGCAGGTGCGCCAGGCCCTCGCGGTGCGCCGCGGACATGCCCTGGGAGACCTGGCTGACCATCTGGTACGCCTCGTGCGGCTCCAGCGGCCCGGCGGCCAGCAGGTCGGCCAGCGAGACCGCGTCGGGCAGCCACTCGTGGATGACGTAGACCAGGTCGTTCTCCTCGACGGCGTCGAGGACCTGGACGAAGCGGGGATCGCCGAGCAGCGCGGCGGAGCGGGCGGCGGCCAGCACGGCACGGGAGCGCTCGTGGTCGGCGGGCAGGATGTGGATGCCCACCGCCCGGCGCAGCTTCTCGTCCACCGCGCGCCAGCTGCTGAAGCCGTCGACGCGGGTGACGCACTCCTCCAACTGGTAGCGGCGCGCGAGCTTGTGACCGCTGTGCAGCTCCCGCACCGCCGCCTTGGCCGCAGCCGCGGGCTTCTCGGTGGCGCCGGGCTTCGTGGCGCTGCCGGGCTTGGCGGCGGTGCCGGGCTTCGTGGCGGTGCCGGGCTTCTCGTCGACGGCGGGCTTCGCGGTGACGGCGGGCTCCTCCAGCGTGTCGAAGGCGTCCAGGGACGCCATGGGCTCGGTGGCCTCCGGATCTCCCGGCGTCGCCTTCCCGCTCCCGCCCGTGCCACTCCCGGTCTTCTCGGCCGTCCCGGTCTTCTCGGGCTCGCCTGCCTTCTCGGGCGTCCCGGCCTCGTCGTCCGTGTCGCTCCCGGCGCCTTCGTCCTCGCGCGCACCCTCGGGCCTGTCCTGGGGCTTGTCCTCCTGACCGTCCCCCGCGCCGACGGGTCCGCTGCCGCTGGTCTGGTCGTCCGTCGTCCCGCCGTCGGATGTGGCGCCGCCCTGCTGGACGGCGGGCGACCCCTCGCCGCCCTCGTTGGCCACTCCGACGGCGGCCGTGCTCCGATCCGCCACCGTCGTTCCTGCCTCCCCATCCATTGCGCGATCCCACATCAACCCGAAGGCACCGAAGGCACCGAAGACGCCGAAGACAATTGTGCCCGCACTCCTGCTCTATGCACGACACACGGTGGGGCGTGAAGGTTGCGCGGCACGCGCCCGGGAAGGCCGCGCCTGCCCCTCAGCGGCCGAGCCGGCCCCTGACCATGCCCATCATCGCGGTCATCTCCTCGATCCTCATTCGCTTGGCCGCGGCCACGAACAGGCCGAGCAGCAGCACGCCGCCGACCACCAGGGCGGCCAGCGCGCCCACCGGGCCGCTGCCGAGCGAGTGGGTGATCACGTAGACCGCGATGCCGGCGACGATCGAGGCGGGGACGCAGGCGCCCGCCAGACGGGCGTAGGTCCGCAGCACCCGGCGGCCGTCCAGATCGCCGCGCAGCCGCCCGCGCAGCCGCTTCGCCGCCACCCGCACGCCCACCGCGTAGGCCAGCCCGTAGGAGAAGGCCATGCCGACCACGGCCCAGCGGGCCGGCAGGGTGAGGAAGCACAGCGCCGAGGCCGCCGCGTTGACGACCGCGACGACCACCGTGTTGTAGAAGGGCGTCCGGGTGTCCTCGAAGGCGTAGAAGCCGCGCAGGATGACGTACTGGGCGGAGAACGGGATCAGGCCGACGCCGAAGGCCATCAGGATGAAGCCGATGTTGCGCGCCGACTCCGCGCCCGTGCTGGCGTACAGCAGCGCGCACATCGGCACGCCGAGCGCCAGGAAGGCGAAGGCGGCCGGCACGATCGCCACCGCCGAGGTGCGCAGCCCGTAGGAGATGTCGTCGCGGACGGCGGTGATGTCGCCGTCGGCGGCCGCCCGCGAGATCCGCGGCAGCACCGCCGCCATCACCGAGACGGTGATGATGGCCTGTGGCATCTGCCAGATCAGCAGGGCGTTGTTGTACGCGGTGATGCCGGTGCCCTGGTAGCCGCTCTTGTCGGCGTCGGCGCCCGCCCAGGTGGCCAGCTGGGTGACCACGATCAGACCCGCCTGGTTGGCCAGCACGAAGAAGAACGTCCACTTGGCGAGCTTGGCGGCCTTGCCCAGGCCGTGGCCGCGCCAGTCGAACCGCGGCCGGAACCTGAAGCCCGCGTCCCGCAGGTAGGGCAGCATCGCCAGCGACTGGACGACCAGGCCGAGCAGCGTGCCGATGCCCAGCAGCCGGGTGCCCTCGGGCGTGATGGTCGTCGCGTCCATCCGGGTGGTGCTGTAGGGGCCGTAGACCCAGATGAACATCAGGAAGGTGAAGATCACCACGACGTTGTTCAGGACCGGGGTCCACATCATCGCGCCGAACCGGCCGCGCGCGTTGAGCACCTGGCCCATCACCACGTGCACGCCCATGAAGAAGATGGTCGGCAGGCAGTAGCGGGCGAAGGCGATGGCCACGTCGTAGGTGTCGGGATTGGCCGCGATCTTCGCGGACATCAGCCGGATCAGCAGCGGCGCGCCGACCACCGTGATCGCGACGATGCCGCCGAGCACCACCATCACGACGGTCAGCAGCCGGTTGGCGTACGCCTGGCCGCCGTCGTCGTCGTCCTTCATCGCGCGCACGAGCTGCGGCACGAAGACCGAGTTCAGACCGCCGCCGATGGTGAGGATGTAGATCATCGTCGGCAGGGTGTTGGCGACGGCGTAGGAGTCGCCGAGGGTGGCGACGCCGATCGCCGCGGCGATCACCAGGGTGCGGACGAAGCCGGTCACACGTGAAACCAGGGTGCCGGCGGCCATCAGCGCGCTGGACTTCAGGATGCCGCCGGCCCGCCCGGCGGGCGCCTGCTGGACGGCGGGCATCTGCCCGGTGCCGTCCTGTGGCACCGGCGGCATCGTGCCGGTCGCCGGACCCGCGTCGAGCCCCTCGTCCGGGCCGCCGGGCGGCTGCTGGTACGCGCCGGGCCGCGGATCGGCGTAGCCGGGCTCGGCGTACTGCTGCCGGCCGCCCTGCTCCTGCCCGTAGTCGGGGCCGAGGTACTGGCCGCCCTGGTAGTACACCGGCGGGCCGTACGCGGGCTCGCCGTAGACCGGCTCGGAGAAGCCGGTGCCGGTGTTGTCCCACGCCTGGTAGGTCTGCCCCCAGCCCTGGTACTGCGGGTAGGCGGCATAGTCCTGCTGCGGCTGCTGGAAGTACCCCTGCCGCGGGTCCTGCTGCCGCGGCTGGTCGTACTGCTGCTGTCCGTACGGCGCCTGCGGCGTCTGCTGCTGCGCTGCCTGGTACTGCTGCGGATCGGCGTACTGCTGCTGCGGGTCGGCGTACTGCTGCGGGGGCGGCGGCTGGTAGTGCTGCTCGGGGTACTGCCCCGGGTCCTGCGGACCGCCGCCCGGCTGCCGCTGGTCGCGGAAGAGGTGCTCATACGCGTCGTACTGCGGGTCCTCCGGGCGAGCCTGACCGACCAGTCCGTCCACGCCGACGTAGCGGGTCGACGGATCGTCGCCGTACGGCGTCTGCGGGTACGCCCCCTGCTGCCAGTGCCTGCCCCCGTCCGGTGACGGCGGGGGCGGCGGGTGCGCGGCGCGGTCGTACAGCGCCTCGCCCACCGGGTCCTGCGCCGCCGGGTCCTGCTGCTGGTACGGGTCGTAGGCGTAGGTGTTCTGCAGGTACGGGTCGGGTGGCGTGGGACGCTGCTCGGGCGTGGGAGGCACCTGGCCCGCAGAGTCGCGATCACCGTCATACGGCGCGTTCATCAGTGCCCCACCTTATTGTCCGCCGGCTATCCGTCCACCTTCTCACCTGCCGGGGACGGCTCCGGACTTTCCTGGCCGGTGTCAGCCACAGGGTCACCCGGGTGCCCGGGGTCCCCGCCGTCCTCTTCTTCCGTGTCGCTGCCCTCTCCGCCGCCGGCGCCGTCGTCCCCGCCGCCGTCCGAAGCGGCCTGGCGCTTACGTTGACGGTAGATCCGTACGCCCGCGAGCACCAGCAGCAGGAGACCGCCCGCGATGATCAGCATCACCAGGTCGGTCACCTTGGTGACCTTGATCTCGAACTGGATGCCGCTGCTGCCGTAGATCCTGCCGTCGGGGCCGTAGAGCGCGGCGTTGACCCAGACGGCGCCGTTGGCGCTGGCCTTGGTCTGGAACTTCAGGGTACGGGTGTGGCCGCCGTCGATGCTGATCGGCTGGTCGGGGTTCTTGATCTCCAGCCGGATGTTGGTGCTGGAGGTGAGCCGCAGCACCAGCCCGGTGATGGGCTGGCTCAGCTCGTTCTTCACCGTGACCGGAATCGTGCCGCTGCGGCCCGACAGGGTCAGCGCGGTCTTCTTGTCGATGATGTGGACGGCGTTGATCAGGTCGGTGAAGTAGACGCCGATCGCGTCCAGGTAGCTCTTGGCGTCCGGTCCGCCGCCCGGGGACGAGCCGCCGGAGGGGTCGGGGCGCCAGCCGGTGGACATCGCCCGCATCTCGGCGTTGCGGAACGGCACGCTCACCCGGTCCTTGATGGTGAGGATCACCACGAACTCGTTGACCCGGTCCTGGTCGGTGCGCAGCTGCCGGAAGGCGGAGGCGGGCAGCTCCCGTGCGCGCAGTGCCTTGGGGTAGGAGGCCGCGGCCGGCACCCGGTGGGAGACCCGGGAGTCGGCGTGCGCCGAGGCCGCGGTGCCGAAGTCCACGGTCTGCGACCAGCGGCTGCCGTCGTCGTCCACCGTGCGGATGGCCTCTGCCATCGCCTGCGCCTGGGAGACGGTGGGCCGGCGCTGCGGCGCGACGAGGAGGGTCCGCTGTTTCTCCGGCGCCTGCATGGTGATCAGCAGGGTCTGCGCGACGAAGCTCTGGACCGCCTGGTCGGAGGCCTGCGCGTTCAGCATGTCGCCGCTGAACGCGGTGGACAGCGAGGAGTCCGCGACCACCGCGGTCATGCCGCTCACCGGCCGGGCGGCGGTCGGCGTGTACTCCAGCGTGTTCTCGGGGAAGTGGTCGCTGCGCGCGATGATCCGGTCGTCGCCGCCGGCCTTGGCCGCCGCCACGATCGACGGGTCGATCGCGCCGTCCACCGGCCAGCCGACGCCGGAGGTCGGCTTGATGCCGAGGATGGTGCCGACCGTGACCTGGCCCAGCTGGGTCGCGGTCTTCAGTCCGGCGACGCTGCCGGGCACGTGCAGGCCGTTGTGGGCCAGCGAGGCGAGGTCGGTGTCGCCGAAGGGCAGGGCGATCACCTCGTCGCCGGTGACCGCGCCTCTGAGGGCGTTCAGCCACTGGGTGGCCAGCGCCGCGCCGGTGCCCGGGGTGCTGTGGGTGACGTCCCCGCCGGGACCGGCGACCCGGTAGCCCTTGGTCATCGCCTCGACGGTGGCCAGCAGGTCGGGGTCGACGACCCAGGTGACCGGGAGGTTCTTGGCGAGGTCCACCATCACCTGGAGCCGGCCCCGGGCGCCAGCTCTGTGGCCAGGTCGTCGTCGAGGAAGATCGGGTTCTGCTGGGAGTCGATGTCGCCGCGGGCGGCGATGTGCGGCCGGTCGGTGAGCGGCCACAGGTAAGTGATGCGGGTCGGCTTGGCGCTCTCCCCGTCGGCGTACCAGGGCAGGAACGTGCGCTTGATGCCCAGCGCGTGCTGCCAGGGCTCGACCGAGGTGCGGCCCTCCAGCACGACGCCGAGCTGGTAGACGCCGGTGGAGCCGAGGTCGAGCGCGCTGACCGGGACCTTGAGGCTGAAGGAGGCGCCGGCGCCGGCCGGGACGTCGGCCAGCTCCGCGACGTGGTCGGCGATCTCGTCGCCGTCCTTGGCGCTGACGTAGCCGCTGCGGGAGACGGCGGCCTTCATCGCGCTGCGGCTGGTCAGCGGACCCTGCGGGCCGACCATCAGGGCCATGTGCGCATGGGTGATCGTCACCTTGGAGTTGTTCACCAGGGTGCCGGAGACGGTCACCGAGTCGTCCTTGGTCGGGACCCGCGGGGTGACGGAGTCGAGGTAGACCGTGGCGGTGTGCGAGCCGGTGGGCGCCGCGGTGGTGAAGGAGGCCGCGGAGGCGGTGGTGGACGCCGCAGAGGCGGTGGCGGACGCCGCAGAGGCGGTGGCGGACGCCGCAGAGGCGGTGGCGGACGCCGCGGTGGACGCCGTCGCCGAGGTCGCGGTGGACGCTGTCGCGGACAGGGTTCGCGAGGCGCTCTGCGGGGCCGTCCGGGCCGCCGCGGGCGGGTCCGCCCGGTCGGGTTCCCGCGCCTGCGAGCCGGTCGCCTGGACGCCCTGCAGCAGCCCGGCGAGCACCGTGGCGCCGGCGAGCAGCGCGGCGGCCCTGGGCCTCCGGCGGCGGGCGGACGGAGGTGTGCCGGGTGCCTGTGCCGCCTCGCCCACGCGCGTTCGCCCGTCCCTTGTCGTCACTCGTCGGTACTCGTCGGTCGTTCATCGGAAGTGCGTGCTGGCATGGTAACGATCCGCACTGTGTCCGAGTGCTGCCGGGCGGGAGAAACCGGGGCGCGGGGGGTGCCCGCGGACCCGTACCCTTTGACGTTGTGCCGAACGCCAGCCATGCCCCCCAGAACCCGCAGGCCCGTCACCGGATCGCACCGGTCGCCGAGGACCTCGGCCGCCGTTTCCGCGACGCGGGATTCCAGCTCGCCCTCGTCGGGGGCTCGGTCAGGGACACACTGCTGGGACGCCTGGGCAACGACCTGGACTTCACCACCGACGCCCGCCCGGAGCAGGTCCTGAAGATCCTGCGGCCGTGGGCGGACGCGGTGTGGGAGGTCGGCATCGCCTTCGGCACCGTCGGCGGCAAGAAGGACGGCTACCAGGTGGAGGTCACCACCTACCGCTCCGAGGCGTACGACCGCACCTCCCGCAAGCCCGAGGTGTCCTACGGCGACACCATCGACGAGGACCTGGTCCGGCGCGACTTCACCGTGAACGCGATGGCCGTCTCGCTGCCGGGCACCGACTTCGTCGACCCGTACGGCGGCCTGGACGACCTGGCCGCCCGCACCCTGCGTACCCCGGGGACCCCCGAGTCGTCCTTCTCCGACGACCCGCTGCGGATGCTGCGCGCCGCCCGGTTCGCCGCGCAGCTGGACTTCGAGGTCGCCCCCGAGGTGGTCGCGGCCATGACGGCGATGGCCGACCGGATCGAGATCGTCTCCGCCGAGCGGATCAGGGACGAGCTGAACAAGCTCATCCTGTCGGAGCACCCGCGCAAGGGTCTGCGGCTGCTGGTGGACACCGGGCTCGCCGACCGGGTGCTGCCCGAGCTGTCCGCGCTGCGGCTGGAACGCGACGAGCACTTCCGGCACAAGGACGTCTACGAGCACACGCTGACCGTGCTGGAGCAGGCCATCGACCTGGAGACCGACGGCCCGGACCTGGTGCTGCGGCTCGCGGCGCTGCTGCACGACATCGGCAAGCCGAAGACCCGCCGCTTCGAACCGGACGGCCGGGTCTCCTTCCACCACCACGAGATGGTGGGCGCCAAGCTGACCAAGGCCAGGATGACCCGGCTGAAGTACCCCAACGAGCAGGTCAAGGACGTCTCCCGGCTGGTCGAGCTGCACCTGCGGTTCCACGGTTACGGCACCGGGGAGTGGACGGACTCCGCGGTACGCCGCTACGTCCGCGACGCCGGTCCGCTGCTGGAGCGGCTGCACAAGCTCACCCGCTCCGACTGCACGACCCGCAACAAGAAGAAGGCCGCCGCCCTGTCGCGGACGTACGACAGCCTGGAAGCGCGGATCGCCGAGCTGAAGGAGCAGGAGGAGCTGGACGCGATCCGGCCCGACCTGGACGGCAACCGCATCATGCAGATCCTCGGCGTCCCGCCCGGCCCGGTCGTCGGCCGCGCCTACCAGCACCTGCTGGAGCTGCGCCTCGAACACGGACCGCTGGGCGAGGAAGCCGCCGTGGAGGCCCTCAAGCAGTGGTGGGCGGCCCAGTCCTCCTGACGCGGGTGCGATGTTCCACGTGAAACATCGCCGCCGAGCGGACGGCGAGGGGTGCGATGTTCCACGTGGAACATCGCACCCGGCGACCTCGCACCCGGTGAACTCGCACCCGGTCGCGCCCTACAGCAGCGCCCGGTCCGCGTGCGCGCGGTCGGTCGCCACCTGACCGGTCCGCAGCAGCCCCGCGGTGACCGCCGCGTAGACCAGCGCGAGGGCGACCACGAGCCCCGTCGAGCGGCCGTCCGCCGGGAGGACGAGCGCCGCGACCGCCGCCGCTCCGACGAAGGCGACGTTGAAGGCCATGTCGTAGAGGGAGAAGACCCGGCCCCGGTAGGCGTCGTCGACGGCCGTCTGGACCACCGTGTCGGTGGCGATCTTGGCGCCCTGGGTGGTGACGCCGAGCGCGAAGGCGGCGAGCATCAGCGGCGCGGTGTCGAAGGGCAGCGCCAGCGGCGGGAGCAGCAGCGCCGAGGCCGCCGAGCACAGCGCGATCCAGCCCGAGCGGCCGAAGCGGGCGCTCGCCCACGGGGTGACGACGGCCGCGGCGAAGAAGCCGGCCGCGGAGATGCCCACCGCCAGGCCCAGCAGCGCCAGCCCGTGGTCGTCGTCGCCCGGGTCCGACCAGGCGTAGCGGCAGAGCATCAGCAGCATCACGGTGAGGGCGCCGTAGCAGAACCGCATCACGGTCACGGCGGTCAGCGCCTGTCGTGCCGGCGGGCGTTCCCGTAGGTGCGCCAGCCCCTCGCGCAGCCCGCGCGCGGTGGACGCGACGGCGGCGCCCAGCCGAGGGCCCCGCCCGTCCAGGTCCGGCCCGAGCAGATCGCGCCCGAGCGTCAGCGCGGACGCGCCCGCCGCGGCGTACAGCAGCGCGGCCAGCAGCACCGTGGCGGCGTCGGCGCCCGCACCGGCGGAGAGGAAGAGGTGGACCACGAAGGCCGCGCCGCCGCCCGCGGTCGCGGCGAGCGTGCCGGCGGTCGGCGACAGGGAGTTCGCCGTGACGAGCCGGTCGCCGTCGACCACCCGCGGCAGCGCGGCGGACAGCCCCGCCAGCACGAAGCGGTTCACGGCGGTCACCGACAGGGCGGAGAGGTAGAACAGCCAGTCCGGCACGTGCAGCAGGACCAGCACCGCGGTGCCGCACGACAGCCCGGCGCGCAGCAGGTTGCAGTAGAGCAGCACCTGCCGGCGGCGCCAGCGGTCGAGCAGCACTCCGCTGAACGGCCCGAGCAGCGAGTACGGCAGCAGCAGCACGGCCATGGCCGAGGCCACCGCGCCGGGCGAGGTCTGCTTCTCGGGCGAGAACACCACGTAGGCGGCGAGCGCGACCTGGAAGACGCCGTCGGACAGTTGCGACAGCAGGCGCACCGCGAGCAGCCGCCGGAAGTCCGGCAGCCGCAGCAGTGCGCGCAGGTCACGGAGAACAGCCATGGACACACCTTCACACGGCATGCCGAGGCCCCGGGCACACGACCCGGGGCCTCGGCACGCGCGTTCGTCGGGCTGTGCGCCCGGTGGGCTCGGCGACCGACAGGCTCAGCGCCCGGCGGTCAGCCCCGTACGCCTCAGCGCTCGACGTCGCCGCGGATGAACTTCTCGACGTTCTCGCGGGCCTCGTCGTCGAAGTACTGCACCGGCGGGGACTTCATGAAGTAGGAGGACGCCGACAGGATCGGGCCGCCGATGCCGCGGTCCTTGGCGATCTTCGCCGCACGCAGCGCGTCGATGATCACGCCCGCGGAGTTCGGGGAGTCCCAGACCTCCAGCTTGTACTCCAGGTTCAGCGGGACGTCGCCGAACGCGCGGCCCTCCAGGCGGACGTACGCCCACTTGCGGTCGTCCAGCCACTGCACGTAGTCCGAGGGGCCGATGTGGACGTTCTTGGCGCCCAGGTCGCGGTCCGGGATCTGCGAGGTGACGGCCTGCGTCTTGGAGATCTTCTTGGACTCCAGGCGCTCGCGCTCCAGCATGTTCTTGAAGTCCATGTTGCCGCCGACGTTCAGCTGCATGGTGCGCTCCAGGACCACGCCGCGGTCCTCGAAGAGCTTGGCCAGCACGCGGTGCGTGATGGTCGCGCCCACCTGCGACTTGATGTCGTCGCCGACGATCGGCACACCCGCCTCGGTGAACTTGTCCGCCCACTCCTTCGTGCCGGCGATGAAGACCGGCAGCGCGTTGACGAAGGCGACCTTGGCGTCGATGGCGCACTGGGCGTAGAACTTCGCCGCGTCCTCGGAGCCGACCGGCAGGTAGCAGACCAGGACGTCGACCTCGCGGTCCTTGAGCACCTGGACGACGTCGACCGGGGCCTCGTCGGACTCCTCGATGGTCTCGCGGTAGTACTTGCCGAGGCCGTCCAGGGTGTGGCCGCGCTGCACGGTCACACCGGTCTGCGGCACGTCGGTGATCTTGATGGTGTTGTTCTCGCTCGCACCGATGGCGTCCGCGAGGTCGAGACCGACCTTCTTCGCGTCGACATCGAAGGCGGCCACGAACTCGACGTCACGCACGTGGTAGTCGCCGAACTGCACGTGCATGAGACCAGGCACCCTGCTGTCCGGGTCGGCGTCCTTGTAGTACTCGACACCCTGCACCAGCGACGTGGCGCAGTTGCCTACGCCAACGATGGCTACGCGAACCGAACCCATACCGGTTGCTCCTTGTGAAATCGTCACGCGGTTCCCCGGTCCCCGGGTCGGCCGCCGTTCTCTTGGTTGTTGTCGTTGTCGTCCCGCTCGGCGGTCGGGCGCACCACGCGTCCGGCCCGCTCGGTCTCGATCAGCTCGTTGAGCCACCGGACCTCGCGTTCCACCGATTCCATGCCGTGCCGCTGCAGCTCGAGGGTGTAGTCGTCGAGCCGTTCACGGGTGCGCGCGAGCGAGGCGCGCATCTTCTCCAGGCGCTCCTCCAGGCGACTGCGCCGCCCTTCGAGCACCCGCATCCTGACGTCCTTCGACGTCTGGCCGAAGAAGGCGAAACGAGCGGCGAAGTGCTCGTCCTCCCAGGCGTCCGGGCCGGAGTTGGCGAGCAGCTCCTCGAAGTGCTCCTTGCCCGCGGCCGTCAGCCGGTAGACGATCTTCGCCCGCCGGCCGGCGAGCGGCGCGGCCGGCGTGTCGCCGTCCGGAGCCGACTCCTCGACCAGCCACCCCTGGGCGACCAGCGTCTTCAGGCAGGGATAGAGCGTCCCGTAACTGAAGGCGCGGAACACCCCGAGCGAGGTGTTGAGCCGCTTGCGCAGCTCGTAGCCGTGCATCGGGGACTCGCGCAGCAGACCGAGAACCGCGAATTCGAGGATTCCGGAGCGCTTGCTCAATCCCTCGTCCCCTCGTCCGCGTATCGGGCGGTCCGCCGCCGGCCGTCCGGGGGCGCGGCTACCGTGTTCAGCATGTTCGTTCCCGACTGTCTCGACCCGATGTATCGAGTCGATACATCGCGACGATAGAACGGCCCGACACATCACGCAAGGCGCGCTGTGGTGACCGGTGTCACATCGGCGAACCTGTGGGCCCGGTGGCGCCCGTTATGCGGTGAAGCGGCCGGTCCCCCTTCTTTTGACCCTGCGTACTCTGTTCGCCATGCGGAGCACCGGGAACCCAGCGACGCCGGCGAGCGTCTTGATCCACGGTGCGGTGCGACTCGATCCGGTCGCGCGCAGGGGGACCGACCAGAACGTCATCGATGCCTGCAGGCGATCCCGCCTGTCGAGGAGTAGCTGTTCATGAGCGAGCACCGTCGTAAGCCGCCGCAGTCGCCGCCGCCCGGCGGCCGTGCTGCCGCCCGGCGCGCGGGACAGCAGCCGACACCCCCTCCGTCCCGTCCCGGCGGTTCGGCCGGGACCGACGGAACGACGCCCCTGGGCACTCCGGCGGGCGGGCCCGCGGCGGGTCCCGCGGCCGGCTCGGCCGCCGGATCGCCCTCGGGCGGCGAGCCGTACCAGGGCCGCGCCGCCGCACGGCGCGCCGCGCAGGGCCGCGGCGCCCGCCGGCGCGGCGGCCCCGGCGGCAGCGGCGGGCCGGGAGGCCCCGCGGGTCCGGGCTCGGCCGGGCCCGGCCGCGGCCGTACCGCCGCCCGCCGCCCCGCCAAGAAGCGCTTCATCGACTACCCGCGCTTCGGCAAGGAGGGCTGGCGCCGCTGGATGCCGTCCTGGCGCCAGGTGACGGCGATGGCCGTCGGCTTCTTCGGCACCCTCATCGGCGTGATCGGCGTCGCCTACGCGACGGTCAGCGTGCCCAACGTCAACCTCGCGGCCACCGCCCAGAACAACGTCTACTACTGGGCCGACGGCAGCCAGATGATCGCCACCGGCGGCGAGGTCAACCGCCAGATCATCAAGATCGACGAGATCCCCAAGAGCATGCAGAACGCCGTGGTCTCCGCGGAGAACAAGACGTTCTGGACCGACCGCGGCGTCGACCCGATGGGCATCACCCGCGCCGTCTACAACATGGCCAGGGGCGGCGAGACCCAGGGCGGCTCGACCATCACCCAGCAGTACGTGAAGAACACCCGGCTCAGCCAGCAGCAGACCTTCAGCCGGAAGTTCAAGGAGCTGTTCATCTCCATCAAGGTCGGCGCGACCCTGAAGAAGACGGACATCATGGCCGGCTACCTGAACACCTCGTACTTCGGCCGCGGCGCCTACGGCATCCAGGCCGCCGCCCGCACCTACTACGGCATCGACGCCAAGAACCTCAACCCGAGCCAGTCCGCCATGCTGGCCGCGCTGCTCAAGGGCCCCACGTACTTCGACCCGGCCGGCAACACCGACATCGACCCGGCGGCCACCCCCGCGGCCAACCTGAGGAACTCCAAGGAGCGCTGGAGCTGGATCCTCGACCAGGAGGTCCAGGACGGGAAGCTCAGCGCCGCCGAGCGCGCGAAGTACACCACCTACCCGATGCCGAAGCCGGTGGTGAAGAACGCCCAGATGGCCGGCCAGATCGGCTACCTGGTGGAGACCGCCAAGAACTACCTGATCAACAACCACGTCCTCACCGTCGACCAGCTCACCCAGGGCGGCTACCAGATCTTCACCACCTTCCAGAAGTCGAAGGTCGGCTACCTGGAAGCCGCGGTCAAGAAGGTGCAGAGCGAGAACATCAAGCCCGGCACGCACATCGTCAAGAGCGACAAGAAGGACCCGGACAAGGACAAGTACGTCCAGTTCGGCGGGGCCTCGGTGGACCCGAAGTCCGGTGCGATCCTGGCGCTGTACGGCGGCACCGACTACACCAAGCACTTCACCAACAACGCCGACGAGACCGGCGCCCAGGTCGGGTCGACCTTCAAGCCGTTCGTGCTCGCCGCCGCGATGACGCACGGTGTGCGCGACCCCAAGCTCGGTCCCGTCCAGGGCGACGACACCCGCACCAAGGTCTCGCCGGACAGCGTGTTCAGCGGCAAGAACAAGCAGCAGATCATGAGCTACGACGGCAAGCCCTGGTACAACAACGACGGCAGCCCGTGGTTCCAGCCCAACGACGACGGCGACAGCTACCCGCACGTCACCCTGCGCAAGGCGCTGGACCTGTCGCTGAACGCCCCCTTCGTCCAGCTCGGCGAGGACGTGGGCACCAATCTGGTGCACGACGCGGCGCTCGCCGCCGGCCTGGTCCCCACCTCCAGCAACGCGCTGAACGACTACCAGAACAGCGTCACGTACTCCATCGGCACGTCCTCGCCCAGCGCGATCCGGATGGCCACGGCGTACAGCACCTTCGACAACCACGGGCAGAAGAACGAGCCGTTCTCGGTGAAGTCGGTCAAGCACCAGGGCGACGAGATCTACAACCACAGCCAGCACATGAAGACCAAGGTCGTCTTCGACGCCAACGTGGCCGACACCATCACCGGCATGCTGACCGACGTGATCAAGGAGGGCACCGGTACCACCGCGCAGCTCGCGCACGGCCGCCCCGCCGCCGGCAAGACCGGTACCACCGACGACAACAAGTCGGCCTGGTTCGACGGCTACACCCCGGAGCTGTCCACCACCGTGGTGATGTTCCGCCGCGACGACCAGACGCACACCGACCCCAAGACCGGGAAGGCGCTCAACAACCCGTTCCTGTCGATGTACGGGACCGGCGGCCACGAGACGATCCACGGTAATTCCTTCCCCGCGCAGATCTGGAAGGACTACATGAACGCGGCGCTCGGGGACTCGCCGCAGCAGCAGTTCACCAAGCCCACGGAGAAGGTCGGCGAGGTCATCGGCAAGCCGAGCCCGAAGCCCACACCGACCGACACCACGCCGACCCCGACCATGACGACCACGCCGCCGGCGACGATCACCACGCCGCCGACCACCCCGACGTGGACGCCGCCCACCACTCCCTCGACGCCGACCGACACGCCCACCACGCCGTGCTTCCCGTGGGACCGCAGCTGCAACTCGTCGCCGTCGCCGAGCGACACCCCGACCGACACGGCCACGCCACCGGGGAGCGGCAACGGAAACGGCGGCGGCGGCCCGAACAACTCGGGCTTCGGCGGCGGCTGAGGCACGCCGGGGCCCACCGGGCCCCGGCGTACGGCAGGATGGCGCCCATGACGAGCGTGCGCGACCGCGAAGAGGACGACCGGCGGGAGTCCCCCGTCCGCCCCACGGACGAGGACCCGCTGGCCGCCTCGGGCAGTGAGCTGATCGGCGGCCCGGCCGGCCGGTGGGCCGCCGTCACCGGACACCCGTGGTGGAACCCGCTGCGGGTGGCGGCGCTGGTCGTCATCGGGATGTTCGCGCTCGGCATGGTGCAGAAGGCGTCCTGCTACTCCGGGGCCTGGTTCGCCAGCGGCGACCCGCAGTACATCCACGCCTGCTACTCCGACATCCCGCACCTGTACGCCCAGCGCGGCTTCGCCTCCGACCTGGTGCCGTACTTCGACAAGATCCCGTACACCACCAGCGGCGCGGCCGACATCCACTACCTGGAGTACCCGGTGCTCACCGGGCTCTTCATGGAGGTCGCGTCCTGGCTGACCCCGCACGGCTCGGCGCAGCACAGCGCGCAGATGTACTGGCTGGTCAACTCCGGCATGCTGATGGTCTGCGCGGTCGTGCTGGTGGTCTGCGTGGCCAGGACCACCCGGCGGCGCCCGTGGGACGGGCTGCTCGTCGCGCTCTCCCCGGCGCTGGCGCTGACCGCCACCGTCAACTGGGACCTGTTCGCGGTGGCGCTCGCCGCGGCCGGGCTGATGCTGTGGTCGCGCGGCCGGACCGGCTGGGCCGGTGTGCTGATCGGACTGGCCACCGCGGCCAAGCTGTACCCGGTGCTGCTGCTCGCGGCGCTGTTCGTTCTCTGCCTGCGGGCCTGGCCTGCGGGCCTACGCCGTCACGCTCGGCGCCGCGGCCGGCGCCTGGCTGGTGGTCAACCTGCCGCTGCTCATCTGGGCCAGGCCCGGCTGGGAGCAGTTCTACGTCTTCAGCCGCAACCGGCCCACCGACTACGGCTCGCTGTGGCTGGTGATCAGCGAGCGCACCGACCACGCCTTCAGCGTCGACTCCCTCAACGCCTTCGGCACCGCGCTGATGATGCTGCTGTTCGTGGCGGCGGCGGGGCTGGCGCTGTACGCGCCGCGCCGGCCGCGGGTCGGGCAGCTCGCCTTCCTCGCGGTCGCGGCGCTGGTGCTGAGCAACAAGGTCTACTCGCCGCAGTACGTGCTGTGGCTGCTGCCGCTGGCCGTGATGGCCCGGCCGCGCTGGCGGGACCTGCTGATCTGGCAGGGCGCGGAGGTGCTGTACTTCCTCGGCATCTGGTACCGGCTGGCGTACGTCACCGGCACCAAGCACCACGGCCTGACCGCCGACGCCTACCAGCTGGCCATCGCCGTCCACCTGGCCGGGCTGCTCTACCTGTGCGCGGTCGTGGTCCGCGACATCCTGCTGCCGCAGTACGACGTGCTGCGGCAGGGCGGCGAGGACGACCCGGCGGGCGGTGTGCTGGACGGCGCGGACGACGTCTTCGTCCTCGGCCCCGAGCCGCACCGCCCCCGGCACGCCGCGGAGGCACAGGTTCCGACGCGGTAGGCGCCGCGCCTTCGGTGCGCGCCCCGGGCGCCTACGCGGGCTGCCGGTCCACCATGCGGTCGAACGTCGTGGTGGTGTGCCGCAGATGGGCCACCAGCTCGTCGCCGACCGCCGGCGGCGCCACGTCGCCGGGCAGGAAGAGGATCGACACCTGCATGTGCGGCGGCTCGGCGAACCAGCGCTGCTTGCCCGCCCACACGAACGGCGACAGGTTCCTGTTGACCGTGGCCAGACCCGCCCGCGCGACGCCCTTGGCCCGGGGCATCAGGCCGTGCAGCGCCTTGGGCGCCTCCAGGCCCACCCCGTGCGAGGTGCCGCCCGCCACGACCACCAGGTGCCCGTCGGCCGCCGCCTTCTCCTGCCGGTAGCCGTACCGCTCGCCCTTCGCGATCCGCGTCACGTCCAGCACCGCGCCGCGGTACTCCGTCGCGTCGTGGTCGCCGAGCCACAGCCGGGTGCCGATCCGGGCGCGGAACCGGGTCTGCGGGAACTGCTGCTGCAGCGCGGCCTGTTCGGTGGCCTTCAGATGGCTGACGAACATCGTGTGCAGCGGCAGCCGGGCCGCCCGCAGCCGCTCCATCCAGGCGAAGACCTCCTCCACCGCGTCGGTGCCGTCGGTGCGGTCGAGCGGCAGGTGGATGGCGAAGCCCTCCAGGCGGACGTCGTCGATCGCGGTGTGCAGCTTCCCCAGGTCGTCCTCGGCGACGCCGTGCCGGCGCATCGAGCTCATCACCTCGATGACCACCCGCGCCCCGACCAGCCCGCGCACGCCCTCCACCGAGGACACCGAGCGGATCGCCCGGTCCGGCAGCGGCACCGGCTCCTCGCCCAGCCGGTACGGGGTCAGCACCAGCAGGTCGCCGCCGAAGACGTCCTTGATCCTGGCCGCCTCGTACGTCGTGCCGACCGCGAGCATGTCGGAGCGCAGCCGGGTGGCTTCGTCGGCCAGCCGGTCATGGCCGAAGCCGTAGCCGTTGCCCTTGCACACCGGCACGAGACCGGGGAACTGGTCCACCACGGACTGCTGGTGGGCGCGCCAGCGCGCGGTGTCGACATACAGGGTGAGCGCCATGGCCTGCTCGGGACCTTCCTCGTGCGTCATCGGCCGGACGTGGCCGCGGGGAGCCGCTCAGCGGCGCGACATGTAGATGTCGAGCGCCTTGTGCAGCAGCTTGTTCAGCGGGAAATCCCACTCGCCCAAGTATTCGGCAGCCTGGCCGCCCGTGCCCACCTTGAACTGGATCAGGCCGAACAGGTGGTCGGTCTCGTCCAGCGAGTCGCTGATGCCGCGCAGGTCGTAGACGCTCGCGCCCATGGCGTACGCGTCGCGCAGCATCCGCCACTGCATCGCGTTGGACGGCCGTACCTCGCGCTTGTGGTTGGCGGAGGCGCCGTAGGAGTACCAGACGTGCCGGCCGACGGTGAGCATGGTGGCCGCGGCCACCGCCTCGCCCTCGTGCACCGCCAGGTACAGCCGCATCCGGTTGGGGTCCTCGGTGTTCAGCGCCTTCCACATGCGCTGGAAGTACGACAGCGGGCGCGGCCGGAAGTGGTCGCGCTCGGCGGTGATCTCGTAGAGCCGCTGCCACTCCGGCAGGTCGTCGTAGCCGCCCGGGACCACCTCGACGCCGGCCTTCTCGGCCTTCTTGATGTTGCGGCGCCACAGCTGGTTGAAGTTCTTCAGGATGTCGTCCAGCGAGCGGTTCTCCAGCGGCACCTGGTAGACGTAGCGCGGCTGCACGTCGCCGAAGCCGGCGCCGCCGTCCTCGCCCTGCTGCCAGCCCATCCGGCGCAGCCGGTCGGCGACCTCGAAGGCGCGCGGCTCGATGAAGGTGGCCTCGACGTCGCGCAGCCGCTTGACGTCCGGGTCGGCGATGCCGGCCTTGACCGCGGTGGCGTCCCACCTGCGGATGATCACCGGCGGACCCATCTTGACGCTGAAGGCGCCCTGCCTCTTCAGGTGGTCGAGCATCGGCTGCAGCCACTCGTCGAGGTTGGGCGCGTACCAGTTGATCACCGGGCCCTCGGGCAGGTAGGCCAGGTAGCGCTTGACCTTGGGCAGCTGGCGGTACAGCACCAGGCCGGCGCCGACCATCCGGCCGCTCTTCGCCTCGAACCAGCCCAGGCTCTCCGAGCGCCACTCGTTCTTCACATCAGCCCATGCCGGGACCTGGCAGTGGCTCGCCGCGGGCAGACTCTGGATGTACGCCAGGTGCTGCTCGCGGCTGATGGTCCTCAGGGTCAGGCTCATGCCGGCGCGCTCCCCTTGCTCAAGATTCTCGGTGCTCACGTGCTCACGGCTGCGGGTTTTTCTGGCCCGAAGCCTACTGTGCACGGGGAGCGGCGCCGCTAGTACCGCGGCCGCGCGTGGTGGCCCCGGCGCGGGGGTGCGCCGGCCGCGCCGGGGCGCGGGGAGGTCACCACAGGCCGCCGTGCGCCATCCCCAGGTAGAAGCCGAGGCCGGCCATGCCCAGGCTCACGATCAGCACGTAGCGCTCGGCGGTGGTCGCCGAGATGAACTGGCCGTAGGCGCCGGTGAGCAGTCCCGCCAGGCCCGTCCACGTGGTGAGCACGTGCAGGCTGTGGAAGGCGCAGGTGATGACGGCGATCAGGCCGAGGACCGCGGTGACCGCCACGAAGCTGTTCTCCAGCGGATGGGGGCGGCCGTCGGTGTTGAAGGTCAGTCGGTGGGTCCGGACGGCCGGTGCGGGCCGTGCCGCGTGCTGCTGTGCCATGGATGCCTCCGTGACCGAGTCGTGGCGCCGTGTGGCGCCTGTCACACCCGATGTGTACAGATTGGGCGCATCCGGGAGCGGATTTCAACCCGGGGGACGGTTGCGGGTAGCCTGTACGGTCTGCACCGGTGTCTGCCGGGCGTGTCGCCGAGGTCCCGGCCCCCTTCGAGGAAGCGGAAGAGGCTGCCGGGCCGCCTTGTCGGTGCCCCGCGCTACCGTTGCGACGCAAGCACAAACCCTCCTGCCACGGAAGTGCCGTGGCCGCCTGAGTCCAAAGGAGGTGGGTTCCCCTATGCGTCACTACGAGCTCATGCTCATTCTCGACCCCGATCTCGAGGAGCGCGCTGTCTCCCCGCTGATCGAGTCCTTCCTGTCCGTCGTCCGCAACGGCGGCGGCAGCGTGGAGAAGGTCGACACCTGGGGCCGTCGTCGTCTCGCCTACGAGATCAACAAGAAGCCCGAGGGCATCTACTCGGTCGTCGACCTCAAGGCCACGCCTGATGTCGTCAAGGAGCTGGACCGCCAGCTCAACCTGAACGAGTCGGTGCTGCGGACCAAGGTCCTCCGTCCGGAACTGCACTAGTCCGGACTTCGCGTAGCAGTCACCAAGCACTGCCCAAAGCCAGTCGAGAGGTCATCCCAATGGCAGGCGAGACCGTCATCACGGTCGTCGGCAATCTCGTCGACGACCCCGAGCTGCGCTTCACCCCGTCCGGTGCGGCGGTCGCGAAGTTCCGCGTCGCGTCCACCCCCCGCACCTTCGACCGCCAGACCAACGAGTGGAAGGACGGCGAGAGCCTGTTCCTCACCTGCTCGGTGTGGCGGCAGGCGGCGGAGAACGTCGCGGAGTCGCTCCAGCGTGGTATGCGCGTCATCGTCCAGGGCCGCCTGAAGCAGCGGTCGTACGAGGACCGCGACGGCGTCAAGCGGACGGTCTACGAGCTGGACGTCGACGAGGTCGGCGCCAGCCTGCGGAGCGCCACGGCCAAGGTCACCAAGACCAGCGGCGGCGGCCGCGGTCAGCAGGGTGGCTACGGCGGCGGTGGCCAGGGCGGTGGCGGCAGCTGGGGCGGCGGCTCCGGCGGCCAGCAGGGCGGCGGCGGTGCTCCCGCCGACGACCCCTGGGCCACCAGCGCGCCGGCCGGCGGCGGGCAGGGCGGCGGAGGCGGTTGGGGCGGCGGCTCCGGCTCCTCCGGCGGCGGCTACTCGGACGAGCCGCCCTTCTAGGGCGGACGCACTCACTTCTTGATCGTTGATCGCACAGGAGAGAAAGAACCATGGCGAAGCCGCCCGCGCAAGCCGAAGAAGAAGGTCTGCGCGTTCTGCAAGGACAAGACCGTGTACGTGGACTACAAGGACACCAACATGCTGCGGAAGTTCATTTCCGACCGCGGCAAGATCCGTGCCCGCCGCGTGACCGGCAACTGCACCCAGCACCAGCGTGACGTCGCCACGGCCGTGAAAAACAGTCGTGAGATGGCGCTGCTGCCGTACACCTCGACCGCGCGCTAAAGAGAGGGTGACCGAAGCATGTCCAAGATCATCCTCACCAACGAGGTCAGCGGCCTCGGCGCGGCCGGCGACATCGTCGACGTCAAGCCGGGCTACGCCCGCAACTACCTGATCCCGCGGGGCTTCGCCATCGCGTGGACCAAGGGTGGCGAGAAGGACGTCGAGCAGATCCGCCGCGCCCGCCGCATCCGCGAGATCCACTCGCTGGAGGACGCGAACGCCGTCAAGGCCCAGCTGCAGGCCGTCAAGGTCAAGCTGAGCACCCGGGCCGGCGACACCGGCCGCCTCTTCGGGTCGATCACCCCGGCCGACATCGCCTCGGCGATCAAGTCCGCGGGCGGGCCGGCGGTGGACAAGCGCCGCGTCGAGGTGGCCGCGCCCATCAAGACGCTGGGCGCGCACAAGGTGTCGGTGCGGCTGCACCCCGAGGTCGAGGCCGTTCTCGACGTCGAGGTCGTCGCCGCGTGACGTGGTGTGACGTGACGCCCTGAGCGTCCCGTTGTGCGTGGAATGTTCCACGTGGAACATCGAGGGCCGGTCACCCGGAAGGGGCGACCGGCCCTCGCGCGTACCGGGCGACGGTCTCAGCGCGCCGCGCCGGTGACGATCCAGCGGCCGGACCGCGCACGCAGCCACAGCGCGGCCAGCCGGGTCAGCATCATCAGCGCCATGGCGCCCCACAGCGCGGTCAGGCCCGCGCCGAGGGCCGGGACGGCCAGCGCGGCGGGTGCGAAGACCGCCAGCGTCACCAGCATCGACCAGGCGAGGTACGGCCCGTCGCCCGCGCCCATCAGCACTCCGTCGAGGACGAAGACCACGCCGCACACCGGTTGGGTCAGCGCGACCACCAGCAGCGCGGCGGACAGCGCGTGGCGCACCTCCGGGTCGGAGCTGAACAGCGGCCCGATCAGCGGGCGGGCGAGCACCACCAGCAGTCCCAGGACGATGCCGCAGGCCACGCCCCACTGGATCATCCTGCGGCAGGCGGCCCGCGCGCCCTCCGGGTCGTCCGCGCCGAGGTAGCGTCCGATCACCGCCTGTCCGGCGATGGCGATCGCGTCGAGCGCGAAGGCCAGCAGCGACCAGACGGTGAGGGTGATCTGGTGGGCGGCGATCTCGCTGTCGCCGAGGCGGGCCGCGACGGCGGTCGCGATCATCAGCACGGCGCGCAGGCTGACCGTGCGGACCAGCAGGGGGACGCCCGCGCGGGCGCAGGCGCGGATGCCGGCGGCGTCGGGGCGCAGCATGGCCCGGACGCTCTGCGCGGCGGCGTCGGCGTGTGCTTGTGCGGCGGTGTCGGCGGGTGCGGCAGTTTCGGCCCGTGCGGCGGCCTCGGCCCGCGCCCGCGCCCGCGCCTGCGCCTGCGCCGCCTGGCGGCGTACCCCGCGGACCACGACCCACAGGTACGCCGCGGCCATGCCGTTCTGCGCGATGACCGTGCCCCACGCGGAGCCGGCGATGCCGAGCCCGGCGCCGTAGACGAGCGCGGCGTTGAGACCGGCGTTGGCGGAGAAGCCGGCCACCGCCACGTAGAGCGGGGTGCGGGTGTCCTGGAGGCCGCGCAGCACTCCGGTGGCGGCCAGGACGACCAGCATCGCGGGGATGCCGAGCGCGCTGATCCGCAGGTACTCGGCGGCGTACGGCGCGGCGGTGGGCGAGGCGCCGAACAGCCGCACCAGGGCGTGGGCGCCGGGCAGCACCGCGGCGGTCACCGCCGCGCCGAGCAGCAGCGCCAGCCAGATGCCGTCGATGCCCTGGCGCAGGGCCGCGGCCGGGTCGCCGGCGCCGATCCGGCGGGCGACGGCGGCGGTGGTGGCGTAGGCGAGGAAGACGAAGACGTTGACCGCGGTGGTGAGCAGCGCGGCGGCGACGCCGAGGCCGGCCAGCCGGGCGGTGCCGAGGTGGCCGACCACCGCGCTGTCGACCATGACGAAGAGCGGTTCGGCGACCAGGGCGCCGAAGGCGGGCAGCGCGAGGGCCAGGATCTCCCGGTCGTGCCGGCGGACGCCGGTGCGCGCGGCAGGGCTCCTGGTGCGGCGCCCTGCGGTGCGCGCGGCGGGGTTCGCCGCAGGGCTGCGCGCAGGACTCGCCGGGCTCTCGGCCGGCGGTTCGGCGGGTGGGACGACCTGGTTCACGCGTGCCAGCGTAACCGTCCACAAGTAAGAGGTGAAGTGTGAGTCCAGTCATTACGTGTGACTGCGCAGAGTGATCTCCTCCGCGTCGTTTGTGGCGATCTTGGGCCGCGGTGAAAAGTTTTTCTCCTGCACAGGCTATGGACGAAGAAAGCGCAGGTCGGGCGGGGTGTCGACGGTCGGGCGCAGAGTTGTCCACAGGTCTGTCCCCCGGGCTGTACACAGGTTGGGGGCAGTTCTCCACAGGTATGCCGCCGCTGTCCACACCCCCTGTGGATAACCGTCTTGGTCGGACCGGCCGGGGGGCCTACGGTGGAGCCTCCCCGACGCGCCGAACGCGAAGCCGGGTGGGTCAATAATCTGCTGCCGCGGCGTGAAAGAGTGGCACACGCACGCGGGGACCCGGCTCGACCGGCCGGACGGGAGGGAGGTGGCGGGGATGACCCAGCCCGAGCCCGCGGACGACCGCTGGTCCGACCTCCCGCAGGACGGCCGCCCCGCCGTCAGCCCCTTCCGCAAGAAGGGCCAGGACGACTCCGCCGGCCGCTTCGCCGACTCCGGCGGCTTCGAGCGCGTCCCGCCGCAGGACCTGGACGCCGAGCAGTCCGTGCTGGGCGGCATGCTGCTGTCCAAGGACGCGATCGCCGACGTGGTCGAGGTGCTCAAGGGCGCCGACTTCTACCGCCCGGCGCACGAGACGATCTACAACGCGATCCTCGACCTCTACGCCCGCGGCGAGCCCGCCGACCCCATCACCACCGCGGCCGAGCTGACCAAGCGCGGCGAGATCGCCCGGGTCGGCGGCACCCCGTACCTGCACACCCTCGTCAACGCGGTGCCCACCGCGGCCAACGCGGAGTTCTACGCCGAGATCGTCCACGAGCGGGCGGTCCTGCGCCGCCTGGTCGAGGCCGGCACCCGCATCACGCAGATGGGCTACGCCGCCGACGGCGACGTGGACGAGATCGTCAACAACGCGCAGGCCGAGATCTACGCGGTCACCGAGCAGCGCACCTCCGAGGACTACCTGCCGCTCGGCGACATCATGGAGGGCGCCCTCGACGAGATCGAGGCGATCGGCTCCCGCAGCGGCCAGATGTCCGGCGTCCCCACCGGCTTCGCCGACCTCGACTCGCTCACCAACGGCCTGCACCCCGGTCAGATGATCGTCATCGCGGCCCGCCCGGCGATGGGCAAGTCGACGCTCGCGCTGGACTTCGCCCGCACCTGCTCGATCGCCAACAAGATGCCCAGCGTCATCTTCTCCCTCGAAATGGGCCGCAACGAGATCGCGATGCGGCTGCTGTCCGCCGAGGCACGGGTGGCGCTGCACCACATGCGGTCCGGCACGATGACCGACGACGACTGGACCAAGGTGGCGCGGCGGATGGCCGACGTCACGGAGGCGCCGCTCTACATCGACGACTCGCCGAACCTGTCGATGATGGAGATCCGGGCCAAGTGCCGCCGCCTGAAACAGCGCAACGACCTGCGGCTGGTGGTCATCGACTACCTCCAGCTGATGCAGTCCGGCGGCTCCCGGCGCCCCGAGAGCCGTCAGCAGGAGGTCTCGGACATGTCCCGCAACCTCAAGCTCCTGGCCAAGGAGCTGGAGGTCCCGGTCATCGCGCTGTCCCAGCTCAACCGCGGCCCCGAGCAGCGCACCGACAAGAAGCCGATGGTCTCCGACCTGCGCGAGTCCGGCTCCATCGAGCAGGACGCCGACATGGTCATCCTGCTCCACCGCGAGGACGCCTACGAAAAGGAGTCCCCCGCGCCGGCGAGGCCGACCTCATCGTCGCCAAACACCGCAACGGCCCCACCGCCACGATCACCGTGGCCTTCCAGGGCCACTACTCCCGCTTCGTCGACATGGCCCAGACCTGACGCCGGTGATGTAGGGCCTCACTTTCCGTGTCGGAATCTCACGATCGATGTCGGATGGATGTGGGATACGACATCGTCGTGAGATTGGCCAGACCTTTGAGGCCGAATTCGCTCAAACGTGTGGACGTTCCAAGCTGTCTTGGTGCACGTTCTGCCGTACGTCCCAGGCTGTCACCGACTGCTTGATCGCATCGAACCTGATGCTGCGGGAGTGGGGGTGCTCGTGCCAGGTGAGTCGGCAATGGTGTGTTTCCGTACATCGGGCCGGGGGTTCGAAGACGAGCCGTGGGAGAGCGTCAGCAGCGCGACGTCAGCGACAGCGTCTCCATGGCGGACATTCCGGTGGTACGACGGCCAGAAGCACTACTCGGGCACCTCCTGGTCCTCGACCATGCGTGACCACGCCAGCTCGGCACAACTCGCTCGGTCCTTTACACCCAATTTGCTGCTCTGGAAGGTGATTTGGGCGTCCAGCTCTACATCCGCCCCCGTCGGGGCGGATCACTCCGCCCCACCAAGGCCGGACAAGCCGTGATGGACGCGCTGACCGACAGTGAAGGCGCCCGACCAGGCGGCAACACCATCGAGACCGGCATTCCTCCCGCCTCCCGCAGAACCCATGACCAGCCGATCGTCGGCGGTCGGCTATCGAACAGGACCCGCACTCATCGACCAGAATGGTCGGCTCCGACAGGAAGACGTTCGGGTCGACGGGCCCATAGGCAACGTTGAACGTGTCGAGCCAGTACGACCAGTCCCGTATTCCGGCGGCGCTACTGAACCGATAGTTCAACTGCCAACGGACCCACTGCCCCGGGACCAGACGCACCGCCGGCGGCCGCCGCGGGCGCGGCGGCAATCCGAACAACGGCTCCACACGCGCCAGCACGCGGAGCCGATCGCCCTCGTCTCGCAAGCTGAGTCCGACCTGGCGCAGGTCTTTCTCACTCTCGTGCGGCTCGAAACCGTTACGCTCGGACATCTGGATGACCTGGGCGAAGGAAGACGGCACTGGTGACACCAGGAACCCCGTTGGCGCTGAGTTCCTACGGGCAGCAGCGTCACCGCCCCTGGAGTGCTTCGTCCAGGACGTCCTGATCCACTGAACCGTGGTCTCCACTGGAACCGCCTTTCGCCTGGGACACTACGGCGACCACAGCCTGCACGGCACTCTGGTTTTGGCGTGCTGCCCGGCGGCCCGGAAGATTCCGGCTGAGACGGACCTATTGCACGGCCCTAGAGTCCAACAGCGGAGGAGGCGAAGATGGCGCTGAACAAGAAGGGCTCCCGGCGCATAACCGTTGACGGGATCGAGTACCGCTGGCGGATCCGCAGGAAGCCCCCCTACATGCAGGGACTCTGCTGGTCACCGATGACCTGTGCTGTTGAGGCGGCCAGCGGCAGCGAGCCAGGCACGACGTTGATCGTCACCAGCGGTCAGGCCCATCCCAGCAACTGGGTGGGCGTCGAGACGGAGCCCATTCGTCCGGCTCACGTTGCTGCCAGCATTCGAGAGGCACGACATCAAGGCTGGGATCCGACCCGGGTCGGCTCTCCTTTCCAGCTCGACCGATCCGCAGGATTCATCGCCCAGTCATGAGGTAGAGCGGAGTACGGCGGCGCATCTGGCCCGGCATCATGGCCTGGTGACCACCTGGATGCGCTGCTACTGGGACGAAGAAGACACCTGGTTCTACTTCGAGGTCGACGCCGAAGGCTGGGTGATCCGGCAGGTCGAACTCGAAGGGCCAGAGCTGATCCCGATCGCGGCTGCTTCCCTCGCCGAGTGGCAGCGGGCCCGCGACGCAGGGCACCTCGATGAGTACGACAGCAGATTCGGGATCACCGCCGAGCTGCCCGTCTCGGAATGGGAAGGCCACGACCCCGAACAACTCACCTTCGAGGAGTTCGAGGACGTCTGGGGCCCTGCCCGTCAGCAGATCGCATCCCGGACCAGCTGACCTCTCGGCGCCGCACTGGCTTCTTGGCATCATCGCGACATGACCCCGACCCTTCCCCGTACCGTCCGAGCCGTCGACACCGCTCAGCTCCTGGGCCTGGCCCAGGAGGCCACCCTGCATGGCTTCAGCCAGCGGCTCCCGGTCGACTGGCTACGAGAGCACCTCGCCGCAGAAGCGACGCACTATCTGTTCCCGACACTCGTGCAGCGGCTCACGCACCGTCCCGAGGTGCCGCTGCAGTGGAGGTGCCAGCAACTGCTGACCGTCAGCACCGGCGAGCACATCTGGGGTCTGCTCGACGTCCTTCCTGACACCTTCGACAAAATCCCGGAGACCGGGGCGGCCACCTGGTGACCAGCCGGGGCGGCCACCTCGTGACCAGGCGGGGCGGCCACCTGGTGACCGGGCGCCGCCGCCGGCCCCACCGGCTCGGCGGCGGGCGGCGGACCGCACGGCGGTACTCCTGCGGCGGGGCGGCGCGACGCCGTGGCCCGCGCACGGCTCACCGGCGGGGGGTGAGTTTCAGGGTGCCGCGGGTGACCTGGCGGATGTGGTCGCCGGCCAGCAGGTCGTGCGGGAGGCCGAGGGGGATCGCGCTCGCCGTGTCCAAGCGGGCCAGGTGGTCGGCGGAGAGGTCGACGTCGAGGGCGCCGAGGTTGTCGTCCAGCTGGGCGGGGGTGCGGGCGCCGATGATCGGCGCCGTCACGTCGGGGTTGTGCAGCGTCCAGGCCAGGCCGACCTGCGCCGGGGTCCGGCCCAGCTCCGCCGCCACCTCCTTGACGGCGTCCGCGACGGCGAGGCTGCGTTCGGTGACCGCTCCCAGCGCGACGTTGAACCCCTTGCGGGCGCTGTCGCCCGACGCGAGGTCCGCCGCCGTCGCGGTCAGGTCGGCCCGGCTGTACTTCCCGGTCAGCACCCCGCCGGCCAGCGGCGAGAACGGGACCACGCCGAGCCCCATCTCGCGCGCCATGGGGATCAGGTCGCGCTCCGCGCCGCGCTCGACCAGGTTGTACTCGGTCTGCAGCGCGATCAGCGGCGCCCATCCGCGCAGCTGGGCGATCGCCTGCATGCGCGACGCCTGCCAGGCGGGCGTGTTGCAGATCGCCACGTGGAGCACCTTGCCCTGGCGGACCAGGTCGTCCATGCCGCGCAGGATCTCCTCGACCGGCGTCGCGTCGTCCCACACGTGCAGGTAGAGCAGGTCGAGGTAGTCCGTCCGCAGCCGTCGCAGGCTCGCCTCCACCGAGGCGAACAGGTTCTTGCGGCCGGCGCCCGTGGCGTTGGGGTCGCCGGGGCGGCGCAGCGTCGAGTACTTCGTGGCCAGCACCAGGCTCTCCCGGCCGTCCCGGGTGAACTCGCCCAGCAGGCGCTCGGAGCTGCCGCCGGTGTACGTGTCGGCGGTGTCGACGAAGTTGCCGCCGCGCTCGACGTAGCGGTCGAACAGCGCGCGGGCCTGGTCTCGCTCCGCGCCCCAGCCCCACTCGGTGCCGAAGGTCGCCGCGCCCAGCGCCAGCGGCGAGACGCGCAGTCCCGAGCGGCCCAGCAGCCGGTAGGTGTCGAGGGTGGTGACGGGCATCGTGTCCTCCAGGGGGTTGCGGTGGTGCCGGGCGTGCGGCCTGTGTCAGGGCGCCTTGCGTCCGGCCGCCCTGGGTGGTCGGCCGCCGCACGGAACGACTCTGCGACGGCGCCGCGCCGCGGGTAAGGGAGGAGCGTTCCTGGGATTACCGGTCCCACCCGCACCGCCCGGCGCGTCCGGGAACACCCGCCCGACCCCGGCAGTTGGATCAGGCATGACCACCCGCACCGTGGACGCGACGCAGGAGATGGCCGTCTTCCTGCGGGACCGGCGCGAGCGCCTGGACCCGGACGACTTCGGCCTGCCGTCGCGCCGGCAGCCCCGGCGCACCCCGGGACTGCGCCGCGAGGAAGTCGCCGAGCTGGCCGGGGTCAGCACCGACTACATCGTGCGGCTGGAACAGGGCCGCGGGCTGCGGCCGTCGGCGGACGTGGTGGAGGCGCTGGCCCGGGCGCTGCGCCTGGCCCCGGGCGAGCGCGCGTACCTCTTCAACCTGGCCGGGCAGCGCCCGCCCACCGCCGACGAGCCGGCCACCGTCGCACCGCCGCCGCTGGCCGGGCTGGTCGCGGACCTGTCACCGCTGCCGGCCATGCTGATGAACCACCGCTACGACATCCTGGCGTGGAACGCGGAGATGGCGCGGCTGCTGCTGGACTTCGGCACCCTGCCGCCGCAGCGGCGCAACGCGATGTGGCTGTGCCTGATGCATCCGGAGATCCAGCGGTTCTACGTGGACCGTGAGCGCGTCGTGCGCGAGGGGATCGCCCACCTGCGCGCCGCGTGGGCCGCGCATCCGCAGGACGAGGCGCTGATCGACCTCATCGCCGAGTTCACCACCCACGACGACCAGTTCGCGCGGCTGTGGACGGAGGGGGACATCAAGGTCAACGGCCGCGGGCGCAAGGTGCTGCGGCACCCCGAGGCCGGGACGCTGGCCGTGACCTTCGAGGTGCTCGTGCCGCTCCAGGACCCCGACCAGCGGCTGCTGGTCTACCGCGCCGCGGACGACGAGAGCCAGAGCGCCCTGGACCGGCTGACCGCGCGCCGGTGACGGAACGCCGGCCCCCGCGAGGGGCGCGGGCGTCCGGCGGGGTACGCATGTGCGGCGGAGCACGCGCGGCCGGCGGGGCACGCATGTGCGGCGGAGCACGCGCGGCCCGCCGAGGCAGTGCGCGGCCCGGTGCCGGAACGACTCGCTCCGCCACCGGGCCCGGCCGCCGCGCGGAGGCGGATCAGCCGCGCGCCGCCCGCAGCAGGTCGATGTTGCCGTGCCGGGTCCTGGCCCGGACCTCCACGGTGTCCTCGCCGGCGCCCGGCGCCCCGGCCGCGTCCAGCGCGTTGCGCACCTGCCCGTACCCCGACTCGGCGTCGACCCACGCGGCGGTGCCCTCCCGGATGCCGACCTCGATCGCGCCGTAGTCGGTCTCCAACCGGACGCTGCCGCGGGCGACATCGGCGAGCCGGAGCGCGCCGTACGCCGTGGTGGCGGTGACCGAGCCCTCGGCGCGCGCGATGTCGATGTCGCCGTGCGCGCCGCTGACCCGCAGGTCGCCGGTGACGGCGCCGACGCTCGTGGTGCCGTGCGAGTTCTTCAGCACCGCGGTGCCCTCGACGCTGCCGATCCGCAGGCCGGCGAAACTGGTGGTGACCTCGGCGGCGCCCTCGATCCGCTCGACGACGACCGCGCTGTGCGAGGCCTTCAGATGCAGCGGGCCCGTGGTGTCGAGCCGGACCTCGCCGCCCGAGGTCTTCACCCGGACCTCGCCGAGCCGGCCCTCGCCGGACACGTCGGTCCAGGAGCCGGTCGCCTCGACGCGCGAGCCCGCGGGCAGGTCGACGGTGACGTCCACGGCGCCGGTCGGGCCGATGAAGGAGCGCTCGCGGGTCCTGATGGTCAGCACACCGCCGGCGTACGCGACCTCGGTCTGCTCGGCGGCCCGTACGTCCTTGGTCCGCTTCGGGTCGCGGGGCCGCACCTCGACGACGGTCTCGGGGCGGTCGCCCGCGGTGAAGCGGAGGGAGCCGGCGCCGACGTGGGCGGTGGCGGAGATGGGCTCGGGGGTGTCGAAAGTAGGCATGGCTGTGGCGTCCTCTTGGGTCGTCGGATCGTCCCCGCAGGTCAGGTGTGGTGCGCGGGAGACGTGAAGGAGGGTGCGCTGAGCGTGGTGTGACGGACGGGGTGGCGGCGCGGAGCCGCGGGGTGTCCGGAGCGCGCGGAGCGCCGGAACGGGACGGCTCGGCTAGCGCACCCATCCCGTGAAGCTCTGGCCGACGCCGCGGGTCTTCTCCGTACGCGGTCGCGCGCCGCCGTCGACCGCGGCCGACACGGCCCGCACCAGCCAGGCGTTGACCGACAGGCCCTCGCGCGCGGCGGCCTCCTCGGCGCGGGCCTTGAGCTGGGTGGGCAGCCGCAGGTTGACGCGGGCGGTGCCGCCGTCGTCGCCGTCGGCGGGGTGCTGCGCGGCGAACGGCTCCGCAGGCGCGGCGGGTCCGGCGGATGTGGGGGGTCCGGCGGGCGCGGCGGTTGCTTCCTCGACGGGCGGCGGCGTCACCACGAAGTCGGGGTCGAGCCCGCGCAGCCGTACGTCCACCGAGCCGGGGGCCAGTTCGCTGGTGACCTCGGCCATCGCGGCGGAGAGCACGGTGAGCAGGGTCAGGCGGGTCGCCGACTCCAGCGGTGCGGTGAGGCGCTCGGCCAGCGCGCGGGCGTCGTCCCCGCCGGCTTCGGCGGCCACGGCGAGTTCGCGGTGGAGGTTCTCGACATACGGCGTGAGGTCCATAGCGCCATAGTGGCATCACTGTGGTACCATGCGCAAGCGCTTAGTGGCGCCACATGGCATCACGTGGTGCCACCGATGGCGCGGTACGAGTGTCACGCGGGTGGGGCGGCCCCCGCGTCGGCCCCCGCGTTCGCCCCGGCGTCGGCTCGGGCGCAGGCTCAGCCGTCGGCTCAGGCCCGGGCCGCCCACAGCGAGCGGGTGGTACGAACGCCCAGGTCGCGGCGGCTGAGCAGGCCGCGCGGACCGTCCGTGTCGAGCAGCGCGTCCAGGGCGGCGAGGTCCTCCGCGGACACCAGCGGGGCAGCGGCCGCGCGCACCCGGGCCAGGCTGTGCAGGGCGTAGCGGCCGACCGCGGGATCGGCGGACGCGGGAATGTCGACGTCCAGGGTGCGCGCGTCCTCGACGGTGAAGCCGGCGGCGGCCAGCATCGGACCCCAGTCGGCGCCGCGGTGGGGCGTCTGCCCGGCGTGGTGGTGGTCCAGCGCGGCGTGGCAGCGCTCCTCCAGGCCGGGCCGCTCCTCGGGCGCGTCCGGCGGCAGGAAGCGCGGGAAGCCGGCCAGCTCCAGCACGGCGAGCAGACCGCCGGGCGCCAGCAGGTCCCTGACCCGGCGCAGCGCCCGCTCCGGCTCGGCGACGTGGTGCAGCGAGGCCGACGCCCAGACGAGGTCGGGCGCGCCGAGGTCGGGCCACCGCGGCGCGTCGAGGTCGGCCCGTATGATCCGCACCTGCCCGGCCACCCCTCGGGCGGCGGCCTTCTCGCGCAGCCGGTCCAGGTGCGCGGGCGAGGAGTCGACGGCGGTCACGGTCGTGGCGGGGAAGCGCCGCAGCAGCGCGAAGGCGCCCGCGCCGGTCCCGCAGCCCAGGTCCACGACGGCGCGGGGGGCCGACCGCACGGGCAGCGACGCGACGACGCCCGCGATGTGGCCGCCGAGCACGTCGGCGTCCAGGTCGAGGAGGTCGGCGAGGTCGGTGAGGTCGCCCTGATCGACCTCGCCGGGTCCGCTGGGCCCGCCGGGCAGGTCGCCGTGGCTGTGCTGGTGGGACGGGTGCGCGCCGTGCCGCGGGGAGTGGGTCATGCGGCCACGCTAGGCGCGGCGCCCGCCCGCGGCCGTACGGGTTCCGGTATCCGCAAGACGACGGCCGCGCGGGCTGCCGTACGCGCAAGAATCCCGGCGGAGCGTGAGGACTCGGCCGCCCGCGGCGGGCTCAGCCGGTGGCGCCGCGCTGGTGGCCCCTGCGCGCGTCCCGGTCGAAGATGCCGAGGATCTCGCACGGCCCGCTCTCCGTGCCGATCGCGTGCGGCAGCATCGTCGGGAACTCGGCCGCCTGGTTGGTCTCGATCCTGAAGCGGCGGTTGCCCAGCAGCAGGATCGCGGTGCCGGACAGCACCACGAGCCATTCGCGGCCGGGATGCGCGCGCATCCGCGAGAGCTTGTCGGGGGGCGGGTTCGTCATCCGCTGGCGGACGACGCTCATGCCGGGCTCGGCCTTCATCAGCCAGCGCAGCTGCCCGTGGGCCGCGTCGACGGTCGGGTACGAGACCACGTCGTCCGCGGCGGTCTCGACCAGCTGGTCCAGGGAGGTGTCCAGCGCCCGGGCCAGCGTGACCAGTTGGTCCAGCGCGAGGCGGCGCTGCCCGTTCTCGATCCGGCTCAGCGTCGACTGGCTGATCCGGGCCCGCGCGGCCAGCTCCTCCAGGGACCAGCCCTGCGCCACCCGCAGCGCGCGGATGCGCTTGCGCACCAGGCCGTCCAGATCACCGTCGTCTTGCGTCATAGGCAACATCGTATGACCGAACCGCAAGGGCCGCTTAGCGTCGCACCCATGTCCCCTCCAGAAGCCACCCCCGAGCCCGCCCCGGAATCCGCCCCGGACCCCACCGCGGGACGCACGCAGGCACCCGCGCCCGTTTCCGCGCCCCTGTCCGCGCCCCTGTCCGCGTCTGCGCCCGTGCCCGACGCCCGGCAGCGCCGTACGATCCTGATCGCCGTGTGCGTCGCGCTGATGGCCGTCATCGCCTCGGTGTCCGGGCTCAGCGTCGCCCAGCCCGACCTGGCCGTCGCGTTCGGCGCCTCGCAGACCACCGTGCTGTGGATCATCAACGTCTACACCCTCGCGCTGGCCGCCCTGCTGCTGCCGCTCGGCGCGCTCGGCGACCGCCTCGGGCGCAAGCCGTCGCTGCTGGCCGGTCTGGTGGTCTTCGGCGCGGCGAGCGCGACCGCCGGGCTTGCGCCGTCGGCCGGGGTGATGCTCGCCGCCCGGGTGCTCGGCGGCGTGGGCGCGGCGATGATCATGCCGATCACCCTGGCCGTCATCACCTCCACCTTCCCCGCCGAGGAGCGCGGGCGGGCGATCGGGGTGTGGACGGGCGTGGCGGGCGGCGGCGGCATCCTGGGCATGTTCCTGTCCGCCGCGCTGGTCGACCTGGCGAGCTGGCGGTGGCTGTTCGTGCTGCCGGTCGTGCTCGTCGCGGTCGCGCTCGCTATGACGCTGCGGGCCGTGCCCGACTCCCGCGAGGCGCCGGGGCACCGCTTCGACGCCATCGGCGCGCTGGCCTCGGCGGTCGCCGTGGTGGGGCTGATCTTCGTGCTGCAGGAGGGGCCGGAACACGGCTGGACGGCCGCCCCCACGCTGGCCGCCCTGGTCGCCGGCGTCCTGGCCGCGGTCGTCTTCACCGCCTGGGAACTGCGCCGCCGGGAGGCCGCGCTGCTGGACGTGCGGCTGTTCGGCGAGCGGCGGCTGGCCGGCGGCTCCCTCACCCTGCTGATCGTCTTCGGCGTGCAGGCCGGCATCTTCGTCGTCCTGTTCCCGTTCTTCCAGGCGGTCCTGGGCTGGTCCGGGCTGCTGTCGACGCTGGCGCTGATGCCGATGGCCGTGCTGATGATGGCGGCGTCGGGCGTCGCGCCGAAGCTGGCGGCGCGGGTCGGGCCGCGGGCCACCATGGCGGTGGGCGTGCTGCTGGCCGGCGCCGGGCTGGCGCTGATGGCGCTGTTCGTCTCGGTCGGCGGCGGCTACCCGTCCGTGCTGCCCGGGATGCTCGCGATGGGCGTCGGCATGGGGCTGTCGATGACGCCCTCGACCGAGGCGATCACCGGCGCCCTGCCGCGTGAGCGCCAGGGCGTGGCCTCCGCGCTCAACGACGTCACCCGCGAGTTCGGCACCGCGCTCGGCGTCGCCCTGCTCGGCGCGCTGCTGTCCGCGGGTTACCGCGGCGCGATCGGCTCCCGGCTCGACGGCGTGCCGCCGGGCGCCGCCCGCAGCGCCCGCGAGGGAGTGGCCAACGCCGTCGAGGCCGCGCCCGCGGCCGGCCCCGCGCGCAGGCGCTGGTCGACGCCGCCCGGCAGTCCTTCGTCGACGGCTGGCAGCACGCGATGTGGGCGGGCGTCGCGGTCATGGCCGCGCTCTTCGTCTACATTCTCGCCCGTGGCCCGCAGGCCCCGGCCACCCCGGCGGCCGACCCCGGCGCCGAACCCGCGACGATCCCCGAGACGCCTTCCGCGACGACCCCCCAGGCGCCTTCCACGACGACCCCCGAGGCGGCCGACCGTGCCTGACCCCGATCCGCAGCGCCCTGGCCAAATGGGCTGGACCCCCAAGCGCCCGGACAACCCGGCGCGCCCGGACCCCCACCCTCTGCTCGCCCTGTTCCTGGACGCGGCCGAGGGCCGCTTCCCGCCCGTCGACGGCGGGGTGACCGTGCTGCCCCCGCCGGGCGGCGGCATCGAGTGCTCGGTGGCGTTCACCGGTCACGCCGTCGTCGCGACCGCGCTGAGTTCGCGCGAGGTGGCGGCGCTGGGCCCCGACGGGTTCGGCGGCTCGCTCGCTCCGGACTTCCTGCGCGCCCTGGCCGGGCCGCGGGGGTGGATCGACGTGGTCGACGCGACGCTCGCCGCACGCGGTACGGGCGGCCCGCCGCGCCTGGCGGAACTGGCCGGCGCGCACGACCACCCCCGGGTCCGCCACGCCCGGCGGGTACGGACGAACGTCCGCGTCCACGGCGACGAACGCGGCCTGGTCACCCTGGCGGACGGCCTCGCGGGACGCCGCGAGCTGAGCATCGAACTCCACGACCCGCGCCCCGGTCCCGGTCCCGGCACCTCCTCCTCACCCGGTCCCGGTCCCGGTCGCGGGCACGGCCGCGCGCTCCTCGCCGACGCCCTCTCCCTGGTCCCCGAGGGCGAACCCGTCTTCGCGGCCGTCGCGCCGGGTAACGCCCGCTCCCTGCGCGCCTTCCTGGCCTGCGGTTTCGTCCCCATCGGCAGCGAGGTCCTGCTCCGCCCGCAGCGGACCGACCCGCCCGCGCGCACGGTGACGCGACCCACCCGCGCGTAGACAGCCGACCCCCGCGACGCGTTACGCCTCGCCGAGCGCGAGGGCCGCCCGGATGCGCGACCGCGTGAAGGTCCGGACCGTCTGGGCACGGCGCACGCGCCCCGCGGCGGACAGCGGCAGCGGCCGTCCGTAGCGGCGGCCACGGATGTCGGCGACCAGCCGCGGCGGCGCGCCGATCCGCAGCAGGACGTCCAGGGCCTCGCCCTTGGTGATCAGGCGGCCGTCCTGCAGCGTGACGGTCGCGCGGGCGACGGTGAGCGGTCCGGCGTCCGCCCACACGTCCTGGAGCCAGCGCACCGGTCGTCGGGTCGCGGGCAGCCAGAACGTCCGCAGGTCGGCGCGGACGAAGGCGGCCAGCTCCGCGTCGGACACGGCCGGCAGCAGCGCGCCGGGCGGCGGCCCGTAGAGCGAGCGGTCGCCGGTGAGCAGCTCGCGCCGGGTCACCGCGGTCACCGGGCGGCTGAACCACGAGCGGTGCGCCCAGGTCGGGTGGCCGATCTCCTGCTCGCCGATCACGCCGGTGGCCACGTACGAGCAGTGCAGCTTGGCGGCAAGCGGCTCCTCGGCGTCGAACCGGGCGTGCATCGCGGCCAGCGCGCGCTTCTGCGCGGCGTCCAGCCCCTGCCGGGCGGACCGGGGCTCGGCGCCCGGTCCTCGCGGGTCGGCCCCCGCTGCCGCCGGATCGACCACCGCGATCAGGTCGAGGTCGCTGCGTCCCGCCTGGAAGTCGCCCAGCGCGAGCGACCCGTGCAGCCACAGCGCGACCAGTCCCACCGCGGGCTCCACCGCCCGCAGCCCGGCCAGGAACCGGTCGAGCAGCGCGCCCACCGCCTCGTCCACCCCGCACACCCCCTCGTCGAGTACCGCGACTGTCGCACGGCGGTGGCGAGGGCGGGAAGGGGACGTCCCCCGGGCCGGGTCCGGCACGGGGGACGTCGTCAGCGCGCAGTGGGCTAGGCGGTGCCCTGGGGAGTGATCTGGGCGGAGGTCATGGACGACCGGCCGCGGCGGTTCACGTGGCGGTCCAGACGAACACCGCGGAGCCGCTGGCACCGGCCGTGTTCCGCGCGGTGACCGTCACGGTGTACGTCCCGGCCCTGGTCGCGGCCCCGGTGAACCGCCCGGACGCGCCGAGCGAGATGCCCGGCGGCAGCCCCGTCGCGGTGTACGTGGTGCCGGCCGCGGCGTTCGGGTCGAAGGTCCACCCGACCTGCTTGCCGACCGGGCTGCTCATGCCGTACGGGTTCGGCAGGGCGAGCGTGGCGGGGGCAGCGGGCGTCGAGCCCGACGCAGCCTTCGCGGACGCCGACCCCGACACCGCACCCGACACTGAGCCCGACGCCGCCGCCGCGTTCACCGTCGTCGGCACCGTCAGCGTCCCGCTCACCGGCAGGTTCCGCGACGAGTCGCCGACCAGCACCTGGTACGTGCCGGCCGCCGTCGTCCAGGTGCTGGACGCGGTGTTCCAGTACGCCAGGTCGTGCGTGCCGACGGTGAACGTCAGCTGCTGCGACTGGCCGGGGTTGAGCGTGACGCGCTGATAGCCGCGCAGCTGGTGGACCGGTTCGCCGGTGGACGCCGGATCGCCGACGTAGAGCTGCGCGACCTCGGTGCCGGCCCGCGACCCGGTGTTGGTGACGGTCACGCGCGCCGTCGCGCTGCCGCCGGACAGCGCCCCGACCTGGAGCCCGGAGAAGCCGAAGGTCGTGTACGACAGGCCGAAGCCGAAGGGGAAGAGCGGCGCGATGTTCTTCGCGTCGTACCAGCGGTAGCCGACGTCCAGGCCCTCGCTGTACTGCACCTGTCCGTTGGTCCCCGGCCACTGCGCGGGGGTGTTCGCCGGCACGTCGGCCAGCGACGTGGGGAAGGTGACCGGCAGCTTGCCCGACGGGTTGACGTCACCGAAGATCAGCGCGGCCATCGCGGTGCCGATCTGCTGGCCCGGGTAGAAGCCCTCGAAGACCGCCGCGACCTGGTTCAGCCACGGCATGGTGATCGCCGAGTTGGTGTTGAGCACCACGATCGTGTGCGGGTTGGCCGCCGCGACCTGGGCGATCATGTCGTTCTGCGGGACGCTGCCGCCGCCGTTGTTCGGCAGGTCGAGCGTCGTGGTGTCGTGCTCCTCGTTGCCGTAGTTGTCGGAGGCGAAGACGATCGCGACGTCGGAGCTGCGGGCCAGGGTCACCGCGGAGGCGAGGTTCGTCGCGTCGTTGTACTGCACGGTGGTGCCGGTGCCGGCGACCCGGTTCTGGATGCCGGTGATCGGCCAGACCGTGCCGGGGCTGGTGACCGTGGCGCTGCCGCCGCCGATGGTCTGCACGCCGGCGCCGCCGTCCCAGCCGATCACCGCGATCGAGTGGGTGGTGGCGGTCGACAGCGGCAGGATGCCGTTGTTCTTCAGCAGGACGGTGCCCTCCTCCGCGCCCTGGAGGGCGACCTGCGCGTGCGCCGGGGTGGTCACGACGGCGTCCTTCGACCCGCTGGGCGCCTTGTCGAAGAGGCCGAAGGCGAAGAACTGCGTCAGCAGCCGGCTCACCATCGTGTTGAGGGTGGTCTGGCTGACCGTGCCGTTGGCCACCGCCTGGGCGAGGAAGTCGGCGTAGAAATAGCCGTTGGGCATCTCCACCGTCAGGCCCGCGTTGGCGGACTCCACCGTGGAGTGGGTGCCGCCCCAGTCGCTGGTGATGAAGCCGCCGAAGTTCGCCTGCTGGTAGAGCCCGGTGTTCATCAGGTCCGGGTTCTGGCACGCGGGCACGCTGTTGACCACGCTGTACGCGCACATCGCGGCGGCCGGCGAGCCCTGCTGCACGGCGGCCTGGAAGGCCGGCAGGTACAGCTCCTGCAGGGTCCGCTTGTCCACCACGACGGTGCCCGCCGGGTTCTCGATGTTGTAGACGGCCACGTGCTTCATCTCGGCCATCACGCCCTGGCTCTGGATGCCGCGGATGTCGGCCGCGGCCATCTGGCCGTTGAGGTACGGGTCCTCGCCGAAGGTCTCGAAGGCCCGGCCCCAGCGCGGGTCGCGGACGATGTTCAGCGTCGGCCCGAGCGCCACCCGCACGCCCTTGCCGGCGAACTCCGCGCCGATCGCCGCGCCGTACTGCTGCTCCAGCGCGTTGTCCCAGGTCGCCGCGGAGGCGTTGGCGGACGGCATCTGGGTGACGCCGCCGAGTCCGTCGCCGACACCGTGCGGGCCGTCCTGCAGCCCGATGTCGGGGATGCACAGCGACGGGATGCCGGTGATGTTGCCGATGTACGGCGTGGCGTTGTTGTTGCCGTGCAGGATCGACACCTTCTGCGCGGCGGTCATCTGCGCCATGACCTGCTGCACCCGGTCGGCCACCGGCGCGGTGGAGCCCACCCACGGGCAGTCGCCGTCGCCTCCGGTGGGAGGCGGGGTGGTGCCGGTGCCACCGGGGGTCAGCACGGTGAACTCCCACAGGGAGTAGCCGTACTGGGTGGCGCGCACCGTGCCGTACATCCGCACGTAGCGGCCGGTGGCGTCGAAGGAGAGGTTCTCCACGCCGCCGGCGCCGGTGGTCGTGGAGTAGACGGTGTTCCACGTGGAACCGTTGTCGGAGACCTGGATCTGGTACGCCTTGGCGTACGCGGTCTCCCAGGTCAGCTGGGCGCCGCACAGGCTCTGCGAGGAGCCGAGGTCGACCTGCACCCACTGCGGGTCAGACGCGGCGCTGGACCAGCGGGTGCCGGCGTTGCCGTCGAAGGCCGCGGAGGCGGGGGTGCCGGCGTTCTCGGTCGACGACGCGGTGGCGGGCTTGCCGAGGGCGGCGGTGGTGGTGGCGCATGTGGCGGGCGGGGTGCCGCCGCCGGAGCCGCCGTAGACCTGGAACTCCCACAGGGAGTAGCCCCATTGGGTGGCGCGGACGGTGCCGTACATCCGCACGTAGCGGCCGGTGCCGGTGACGGCGAGGGTCTGGGTGCCGCCGGTGCCGGTGGTCGTGGAGTAGACGGTGTTCCACGTGGAACCGTTGTCCGAGACCTGGATCTGGAACGCCTTGGCGTACGCCGTCTCCCAGGTCAGCACCACCTGGGTGATCGGCTGGGAACTGCCGAGGTCGACCTGGAGCCACTGCGGGTCGGCGGCGGCGCTGGACCAGCGGGTGCCGGGGTCGCCGTCGACGGCGGCGTTCGCCGTGAACGGGTCCTGCACCGAGGAGGCCGTGGCCGGCCTGCCCTGGGAGAGCAGGGTGGGCGCTGCGGCGTGCGAGACGTTCGAGGCGAGCGAGAGGAAGGCCGAGGCGATCAGCGCCAGGGCCAGCAGGGCGACGCCCTGCGGGGAGCGTCGGAAACGTTTACGGACGCCGGAGAGCCTGCGTGGGGTGACCCTCATGTCTGCTCCTACGTGTCGGATGCGGCTCGTGCGTGGGGGAGGAACCGGCGCGCTCAAGAGAGCGCTCTCTGACCGTCAGGATGTCTACGCCCGGCCCCGGGGGGTGTCAACACTTCCGGCAGCCTCGGGCACTTCTGGCAGCCTTGGCCCGATGGACGAGGTGAACGGACCGGAGGCGAACGACAAGTGACGACAGGCACGTCCGGCAGAGACCGCGCGGACCGCCCGCGGACCGACCGCCCGCAGGCGTATCTCGGCGGCGACCTGCTGCCCGCGACCCGCAGGCGGCTGATGCACCGGGTGGCCCTCGCGCAGGCGGAGGGCCGCGCGCCCTCGGTGGTGGGCGCGGTGGTGCGGGACGGGCGGATGGTGTGGCACGGCGCGGCGAGCATGCGCGACGACCACGCGCCGGACGCGGACACCCAGTACCGCATCGGGTCGATCACCAAGACCTTCGTCGCGGTGCTGACGATGCGGCTGCGCGAGGAAGGGCTGCTGGAGCTGACCGACCCGGTGGCGCGGCTGCTGCCGGAGGCGGCGGGGGCGCTCGACGACGCGGTGACGGTGGGTCACCTGCTCGCGCACACCTCGGGCATCGCCTCCGAGACGCCGTCGCCGTGGTGGGAGCGCACCCCCGGCCACCTGCGGCCCGAGCTCGCCGACGTGCTCGGCGACGCGCCCGCCAAGCACCTGCCGGGCCGCCGCCACCACTACTCCAACCCCGGGTACGCGCTGCTGGGCGCGCTGGTGGAGCGGCTGCGCGGGGCGCGGTGGACCGACGTGCTGGCCGCCGAGGTGCTCGGTCCGCTGGGCATGGACCGCACCACGCCGCAGCCGCAGGCTCCGGCCGCGGGCGGCTTCGCGGTGCACCCCTGGGCGGAGGTGCTGGCCCCCGAGGCGGTGCAGCAGACCGGGCGGATGGCGCCCGCGGGCGAGCTGTGGTCCACGGCGGCCGATCTGGCCCGCTGGGCCGCCTTCCTGACCTCGGGTCACGAGGGGGTGCTGCCCGCGCGGGTGGTCGAGGAGATGCGCCTGCCCGCCGCGCCGCCGGAGGCCACCGACCCCGGCGGCGGCTACGGCCTGGGCATGCAATTGCTGCGGCGCGACGGCCGCGACCTGGCCGGGCACACCGGCTCGATGCCCGGGTTCGTCGCCGCGCTGTGGGTGAGCCCGCAGGACCGGACGGGAGCGGTCACGCTGGCCAACTGCACCTCGGGGCCCGCGGTCGGCTCGCTCGCCGCCGAGCTGCTGGCGGTCACCGTGGACGCCGAGCCCGCCTTCCCCACGCCGTGGCGCCCGGCCGAGGACATCGACCCGGCGCTGCTGGAGCTGGCCGGTCCGTGGTTCTGGGGCACCAACGCCTTCGCGCTACGGGTCCGGTCCGGCTCCGAACTGCACCTCGGGCCGCTCACCGGCGCGGGGCGTGGAGCGAGGTTCCACGTGGAACACGACGGTACGTGGACCGGTCGCGAGGGCTACTACGCCGGGGAGACGCTGCGCGCGGTGCGCCGCCCCGACGGGTCGCTGAGCCACCTGGACGTCGGCTCGTTCGTCTTCACACGCGAGCCCTACGCTCCGGCGGACCCGGTGCCCGGCGGCTTCCCCGGCTGGACGTGACCGCTCCGGCGGGCGCGTCCCGCTGACCGCCGCGGCCGACGTCGCCAGACTCGTCGCCGGACTGGCCGCCGTCGTCGCCGTGTCGGTCGCCGTCGCCGTCCGCGTCGCCGCCGTCCACCGCGGTCCCGCGCGCGGTCGCGCCCGGGCGCAGCAGCACCGCGGCGAGGGCGGTGGCGGCGGCGAGCAGGCCGGCGGCGGTCAGGAACGCCAGGTGGTAGCCGCTGGTCAGGGCCTGCGGCAGCCGGTCGCCCGCGGCGAGCCGGCGGTCGGTGCGGAGCCGGCGAGCGAGGCGAGCACGGACAGACCCAGCGCGCCGCCGATCTGCTGCGCGGTGTTGAACACCCCGGAGACCAGGCCGGAGTCGGCGGGCGTCGCTTCGGCCATGCCCAGCGTCATCAGGCTGGGCATGGCCAGGCCGAACCCGGCGCCGAGCAGCAAGACCGCGGGCAGCACGTCCACCGGGTACGAGGCATGGGCGGCCGGCGCCCGCGCGAGCAGCAGGAATCCGGCGGCGAACAGCTCGAGGCTGGGCAGCAGCACCGCCCGCGGCCCGAACCGTCCGCCGAGCCGCGCGGACAGCCCCAGCGACATCACGCCGATGACCAGCCCGGTCGGCGCCAGGGCGAGTCCGACCTCCAGCGGGTCGTAGCCCAGCACCCGCTGGAGGTAGAGCACGGTGAGGAACTGGAAGCCGAAGCCGCCCGCGACCATCAGGGCCTGCACCGCGTTGGCCCCCGACACGATGCGCGAGCGGAAGATCCGCAGCGGCATCAGCGGCTGCGCCGCCCTGGCCTGCCGCGCCAGGAACGCGGCGAGCAGCAGCAGTGACAGCGCGCCCGGCCAGGCGGTGGCAGGGGAGGCCCAGCCGTGGTCGGCGGTCCTGACGATGGTCGCGACGCCCAGCATCAGCGCCGCGGTGACCAGGACCGCGCCGGGGGCGTCGGCGCCGCGCAGCGCTCCCACCAGGCCGCGCCCGCGCGGCGCTCGCACCAGGCCGGGCCCGCGCGGCGCCGCCGGTCCGCCGTCCGCGCCCGGATGCCCGCTCGGCGCGGTGGCCGGCCGGTCGTCCGGCAGCAGGCGCAGGCTGAGCAGGGCCGCGCCGACACCGATCGGCAGACTGACGAAGAAGATCCAGTGCCAGTCGAGGGCCTGGACGAGCACCCCGCCGGCCAGCAGGCCGAGGACGCCGCCGGCGGACTGGGTGAAGCTGTAGACGCCCATCGCGCGGGCCCGGCCCGGGGCGTCGGGGTAGAGCGCGATCACCATGCCGAGCGCCACGGCCGAGACCATCGCACCGGCCGCGCCCTGCGCGAAGCGCGCCGCGACCAGCAGCCCCGCGGAGTCCGCGACCCCGCACAGCACGGAGGCCGCGCTGAACGCGGCGAGTCCGGTGACCAGGACGCGGCGGCGGCCGAGCAGGTCGCCGAGGCGTCCGGTGAGCAGCAGCAGGCCGCCGAAGGCGATGAGGTAGGCGTTGACGATCCAGGCCAGACCCGCCTGGGAGAAGTCGAGATCGTGCTGGATGGACGGCAGCGCGACGTTCACGATGGTGCCGTCCAGGATGATCATCAGGGTGCCGGCGCTGAGCACGGCGAGCGCGGCGCCGCGAGAGCGGGCGGGCGCGGCGGACGTGGGGCTCGGCACGGCGTCGGACGGCACGACGGACGGCACGTCGGATGGCACGGACATGGAAGGTCGCCTCCTGGCGAACGGGGATGCCAGGAGTGACCGTAACAGATGGTTTCGTTAGAGACTATCTTTTACGGGCTTACTTGGATCGATCACCGCGCGGCGGCGGCTCAGGCGCGGGCCTGGCGGACAGCTCAGACCCGGGCCTGGCGGGGGCGGCGCACGCCGGGGGCGGTCGCGGGGGAGTCGACGGGAGTCGAGAGGTGGCCGGCGGCCAGCCGGGTCAGCGCCGCGACGAAGGGACCGCGCTCCTCGGTCGGCAGGGCGCCGAGCACGTCCGCGTGCACCTGGTCGACAATCCGCTGACCTGCGGCGACGGCGTCCCGGCCGGCGGCGGTCAGCCGGATGATCCGGGCCCGGCGGTCGGTCGCCGAGGGCACCCGCTCGGCCAGCCCGGCGCGCTCCAGCAGGTCGACGGTGACCACCATCGTCGTCTTGTCCAGGTCGGACAGCTCCGCGATCTGCGCCTGCGTCCGCTCGGCCGCCGCGGCGTGCGCGAGCACGCAGTGGGCGCGCGGCGACATGCCGATCTCGGCGAGTGCGGTGGTCATCCGCGTGGTGAGCACGTGCGCGGTGTGCTGGAGCAGGAAGGAGACGTCCGTGACGCCGGTCGCCCCGGTCGCCCCGGCCGCGGTCGTCGCGGCGGTCGCGGTCGCCGGCCCCGTCGCTGCCGCGGTCGCCGTGGCCATGGCGGCTGCGCTGTCGGTGCTCTCGCTCATGGCACGAGGCTAACAAGAAAGGTCCGCGACGGGATCGTTTCGCGGCGGACCTATGTCGGGCCGCCGCGGGAAGCACCCCGCCCCGCACCCGCCTCGGCCGACGCGCCTCCCCGCGCCCCGCGCCTGGTCAGTCCAGGTCCGGGCCGAGCAGCCCGAGCACGCCCTCGATGTTCGCGTCGAGGTAGTGCCGCAGCGTGAGCGGGACGATGTCCACGGAGGCGATGCCGACGCGGGTGAAGGGCACCCGCACCACCTCGTACGTGCCGACCGGCTCCTCGACCTCCGGGCCGTGCCGCCGGGCCAGGTCCATCGACTCCAACCGGCAGGCGAAGAAGTACTGCACCTTCACGCCGTGCGAGCCGTCGTCCGCGATGTGCTCGACGGTGTCCACGAAGGCCGGGACGGTGTCGACGACCTTGCCGCCCAACTCCTCGTCGATCTCCCGGTGCAGCGCGGCCAGGACGCTCGGGTCGTCGTCCTCCACGCCGCCGCCGGGGGTGAGCCAGTACGGCGCCATGCCCGGCTTGGTGCGCTTGATCAGCAGGAGCTGGTCGCCGTCGAGGACGATCGCGCGGGCGGTCCGCTTGACCACGGGGCGGGTCCCGGACGCGGAGCCGGGCCCGGCGCTCGCGCGTGCCTCGGCAGCGGTCGCGGTCGCCGCGGCGCGTCCGGCGCGGGCGTTCCTGGGGCCGGGGTGCAGGTCCTGGTGGGGCATGCCTGACATCTGCCGCGTGCGGACCGGCGGCAAACGTGCCCGCCGCGGCGAATCGGAGCGCGGGCTTCCTCTTTCCGCGCCCGGCCCGCGCGCTGCCCGCGCCCCCGCATCCCCGCCACGTGCCCGCGCCGCGCCCGGCCGCCGCCCCCCGCATCCCCGTCACGTGTCCGCGCCGCGCCCGGTCGCCGCCCCCGGGCCTTGCGAAGCGCCTACCGCGCCGCCGCGTCCAGCGCCTGGAGCACGTCCGCCACGATGTCGGCCGCATCCTCGATGCCGACCGAGAACCGTACGAACCCCGGCGGGACCGCGTCGCCGCCCCAGCGGGCCCGCCGCTCGGCGGTCGACTGCACGCTGCCGAAACTGGTCGCCTCCACGGTCAGCCGCAGCGCGCCCAGGAAGCGTTCCGCGTGCGCCTGGTCGGGCAGCGTGAAGGACACCACGCTGCCGAAGCGGCGCATCTGCGCGGCGGCGACCGCGTGCGAGGGGTCGGTCGGCAGCCCGGGGTGGCGTACGCCGGTCACCTCGGGGCGGTCCAGCAGCGCGTTCGCCAGCGCCAGCGCGTTGGCCGACTGCCGGTCCACCCGTAGCGCGAGCGTGGCCAGCGAGCGGTGCGCGAGCCATGCCTCCATCGGTCCGGGGATCGCGCCGACCGTCTTGCGCCACGCCCGCACGCCCGCGGCCAGGCGCGGGTCGCGCACGGTCACGTAGCCGAGCAGCAGGTCGCCGTGGCCGGACAGCGCCTTGGTGCCGCTGGAGACGGAGAAGTCCGCGCCCAGCTCCAGCGGGCGCTGTCCGAGCGGCGTGGCCAGCGTGTTGTCCACCGCGACCAGCGCGCCCGCCGCGTGGGCCGCCTCGCTCAGCCGCCGGATGTCGCACACGTCCAGCTCGGGGTTGGACGGAGTCTCCAGCCACAGCAGCGCCGCGCCGTCCAGCACGTCGAGCTGCGCGTCGCCCGCGGTGGGCGCCAGCCGCACCTCGACGCCGTACGACTCCAGCCGCTCGCGCAGCGCGCGGGTGGTCTGGTAGCAGTCCGACGGCAGCACCACCGCCTGGCCCGCGCGCACCTGGGACAGCAGCACGGCGGAGACCGCGGCCATCCCCGAGGCGAACGCGAGCGTGACGGCCTCGCCGCCTTCGCCGCCTTCGCCGCCCCCGGCACCCTCGCCGCCCCCGGCGCCCTCGCTCTCGCCCGCGCCCCCCGGCCGTTCCAGCTCGGCGATCGCCTGCTCCAGCCGCTCCCAGGTCGGGTTCTCGTCCCGGCCGTAGAGATACGGCCCGGCGGCCTCGCCGGGCAGGTGGTAGTGCGAGACGAAGACCGGACCGGGCAGCGACGGCTCGTACGCCCTGGCCGGCGGCTGGCCGGCGTGCACGCTGCGGGTGCTGTCGCCGGTGGTCCCCGCGCTCGCGTGTCCCGCGCTCACTCGTCGTCCGGGAGCACGACGTGCAGCGCCCACGAGACGATGCTGACGATCAGGCCGCCGACCACCGCGGTCCAGAAGCCCGACACGTGGAAGTCGATGCTGAGCTTGCCCGCGAGCCACGAGGTCAGCAGCAGCATCAGGGCGTTGACCACCAGCGTGATCAGGCCGAGGGTCAGGATGAACAGCGGGAAGGACAGCACCTGGACGATGGGCTTGACCAGCCAGTTGACGACGCCGAAGACCAGGGCGACGAGGATCAGGGCCAGGATCTTGTGCCAGGTCGAGTCGCCGGTGAGGGTGATGTCCTTGATGAGCCAGACGGCCACACCGAGCGCCCCGGCGTTCGCCAAGGTCTTGACGACGAAATTCTTCATGGTGTGATCGTCGCAGAAGCGATCAGCAGGGCAATACTCCGGACGCAGACGTAGCGTCACCGGTACCGAGGAGTGGACATGAAGGTGTTCCGGCTGGACGACCTGGACGCGGAGCGGGACGCGAACCAGGGCGCCTACCTGCGCTTCCTCAAGGAGCGCACCATGTCGGCCGGGCTCTACGCGCTCAAGGCGGGCGACACCGACCCGCAGACGCCGCACGCCCAGGACGAGATCTACTTCGTGGTGAGCGGGCGCGCCGCGATCACGGTCGGTGAGGAGACCACGACCGTCGCCCGCGGCAGCGTCGTCCATGTGCCGGCCCGGACGCCGCACCGCTTCCACCACATCACCGAGGATCTCAGGGTCCTGGTGGTCTTCTCCCCGCCGGAGCCCTGACCCCCGCCTGACCCCCGCCTGACCCCCGCCGGACCCCCGCCGGACCCCCGGCCCCCGATTCGTCCGGGCCCGCCGGCCCCTGCGGACCCTAGGGGCCGGATCAGGGTCCTCTCCGGTCCCGCAGGCCCCCGCGGGCGGGGATGATGGCTCTACAGTCGTCAGTACGTGAAGGATTCGTGGCGCACACCGCGCCGCGGGACCCGCGCAGTGACATAGGAGCGTACGAGCGTCATGGACAAGCTGCTGAAGAACCTGCCCTGGTGGGTGAAGTGGATCGGCATCCCGGTCATCGCGCTGGTCATCTTCGGCGGGATCGTCGCGAGCCTGATCAGCATCGTGGTCGGCCTGCTCTTCAAGGTCATCGTCTTCGTGATCCTCGTCGGCGCGCTGGTCCTGGTGGTCAAGCGCTTCTCCGGGGGCTCGGGGTCCAAGCGCGACTGGTGACGGGCCCCGGCCCCGAAGCTCACTTGCGGCGGCGGTGGCTCCCACCGCCGCCGCCCGCCGCGGGCGCACCCGTCGACCCCGCGTTCGCCGATCCCGCGCCGGCGGACCCCGCACCCGCCACCGCCGCCCGTGCCCCCGTCGCGCCCGCCGCCGCGGGGGACCGCCGGTCCGCGCTCACCACGAGCGCCGCCAGCGCCGTCGTCAGCGGCACGGACGCCACCAGCCCGATGCTCCCCACCAGCGTGCGGACGATCTCCTCCGCGACCAGTTCGCTGCTCGCCACCCGCGCCACCCCGCTGCGCGCGATCGAGAAGAGCAGCAGCAGCGGCAGCGCGGCCCCGGCGTACGCCATGACCAGCGTGTTGACCACCGACGCGATGTGGTCCCTGCCGATCCGCATCCCCGCCGCGTAGAGCCGGCGCCTGCTGATGCCGGGGTCGGCGTCCTTCAGCTCCCACACCGCGGCGACCTGGGTGACCGTCACGTCGTCCAGCACGCCGAGCGAGCCGATGATGATGCCGGCCAGCAGCACGCCCTTGATCTCGATGTGCGGGTAGAGCGCGTGGATCACGCCGGTCTCGTCCGAGGTGTTGCCGGTCAGGTGCGCGCGGTCGACGAAGACCGAGCCGAGCACCCCGATCAGGAACAGCGAGCACAGCGTGCCGAGCACCGCCACGGACGTACGGGCGTTGACGCCGTGGCACATGTACAGCGCCGCGAGCATGATCGCGCTGCCGCCCACCACCGCGACCAGCAGCGGGTCGTGGCCGCGCAGGATCGCCGGCAGGATGAACAGCGTCAGCACCCCGAACGACACCACGAGCGCGACCAGCGCCATGACGCCGCGCATCCGGCCCACGACGATCACCGCGACCGCGAAGACGCCCGCGAGCAGCGACAGCGGGACGCCGCGGGTCACGTCGGTGACCGAATAGCGCTCCCCCGCCGGGGCGTTGGGCGCGTACGCCAGCACCACGCCCTGCCCCTGGTGGTAGCGCCGGGTCTGGTCCGGCTGGACGACCTCGGTGAACGTCGTGCCCTGGTCCGGGCCCGACTCCACCTCGATCACCGCCTTCTGGCAGTGGTCCCCGACCCCGGCGGACGAGGGCGCGGCCCCGATCGCCTTGCAGGACACGTCCACGAGCCGCACGACCGTGCCCGGCCGGGTCTGCTGGTCGAAGCCGACGCCGCTGCGCGCGTGGCCGGGCGCGCCGCCCGGCCACAGCAGCACCAGGCCGGCCACCACCGCCGCGGCGAACGGCACGAGCACCGCGGCGATCACCTTGCGCAGGTGCGCGGAGACCGGCGGCACCGGGCCGTGCGTGTGCGCGTGCGTGTGCCCGTGGGCGTCTGATCCAGGGGGGATGTCCACCGGCCGATCATCGCAAGGGGCCCTGGTGCCTGTCCGCCCCCAACGGCTACGGTTGGCAGCACCTTTGCAAACGCGGGAGCTCGGAGCACCGGGCTGAGAGGGCGCTGACTTCGCCGTGAGGGGCGAGCGCTGCGCCGACCGCTGAACCTGTTACCGGGTAATGCCGGCGTAGGGAGTGGGTCTCACATGACCATGCAGGACGCGCGCACGCGCGACATCGGCTGGCACAAGGGGTATCTGGAGGGTTCGCGCCCCGACCTGCGGGTGCCGGTCCGCCGTGTGCACCTCACCGACGGCCGCGACGTGACGCTGTACGACACCTCGGGCCCGTACACCGACCCCAACGAGCACACCGACGTGCGGCGGGGGCTCGCGCCGCTGCGCGAGAACTGGATCATCGGCCGCGGCGACACCGAGGAGTACCCCGGCCGGCCGGTCCGGCCCGAGGACGACGGGCTGAAGCACACCGCGCCGCGCGGCGGGCTGCGCAACCTCGACGCGGTCTTCCCCGGCCGCCCGCGGCTGCCGCGCCGCTCGCGCGACGGCTCGCCGGTGACCCAACTCGCCTACGCCAGGCGGGGCGAGATCACCGCGGAGATGGAGTTCGCGGCGCTGCGCGAGAACGTCCCGCCCGAGGTGGTCCGCGAGGAGATCGCGGCCGGCCGGGCGGTGCTGCCGGCGAACGTCAACCACCCGGAGATCGAGCCGATGGTCATCGGCAAGCGGTTCCTGGTGAAGGTCAACGCCAACATCGGCAACTCCGCGGTCACCTCCTCGATCGAGGAGGAGGTCGAGAAGATGACGTGGGCGACGCGGTGGGGCGCGGACACCGTGATGGACCTGTCCACCGGCCGCAACATCCACACCACCCGCGAGTGGGTGCTGCGCAACTCGCCGGTGCCGATCGGCACCGTGCCGCTCTACCAGGCGCTGGAGAAGGTCGACGGCCGCGCCGAGGAGCTGAGCTGGGAGGTCTACCGGGACACCGTCGTCGAACAGGCCGAGCAGGGCGTGGACTACATGACCGTGCACGCCGGCGTGCTGCTGCGGTACGTGCCGCTGACCGCCCGCCGCAAGACCGGCATCGTCTCGCGCGGCGGCTCGATCATGGCCGCGTGGTGCCTGGCCCACCACCGTGAGAGCTTCCTCTACGAGCACTTCGAGGAGCTGTGCGAGATCCTGGCCGCCTACGACATCACCTACTCGCTCGGCGACGGCCTGCGCCCGGGGTCGATCGCCGACGCCAACGACGAGGCGCAGTTCGCCGAGCTGCGCACGCTGGGCGAGCTGAACGCGGTCGCCAAGCGGATGGGCGTCCAGACCATGATCGAGGGGCCCGGGCACGTCCCGATGCACAAGATCAAGGAGAACATCGACCTCCAGCAGGAGGTGTGCGAGGAGGCGCCGTTCTACACGCTCGGGCCGCTGACCACCGATGTCGCTCCCGGCTACGACCACATCACCTCGGGCATCGGCGCGGCGATGATCGCGTGGTGGGGCACCGCGATGCTCTGCTACGTCACGCCCAAGGAGCACCTCGGGCTGCCCGACCGCGACGACGTGAAGACCGGCGTCATCACCTACAAGATCGCCGCGCACGCCGCCGACCTCGCCAAGGGTCATCCCGGCGCGCAGGAGTGGGACGACGCGCTGTCCGACGCGCGCTTCGAGTTCCGCTGGGAGGACCAGTTCAACCTGGCCCTCGACCCGGACACCGCCCGCGCCTTCCACGACGAGACGCTGCCTGCCGAGCCCGCGAAGACCGCGCACTTCTGCTCCATGTGCGGCCCGAAGTTCTGCTCGATGAAGATCTCCCAGGACATCCGCCGCACCCACGGCGCCGACGCGGGCGCCACGCAGGAGGAGATCGCCGCGGGCATGGCCCGCAAGTCCGAGGAGTTCGCGGCGGCCGGCAACCGCGTCTACCTGCCGCTGGCCGACTGAGAAACGGGGCCGCGGACCGGCCGGTGCGCCCCACCGGCCGGCCCGGCGCGCGACGGCGCCCCGCGCCCCGGACACGCCGGGCCACGGGGCGCCGTTCGCGTCAGTTCGCCGGGACGGGGGCCTCGGCGTTGACCGTCGTGAAGCTGTGCCAGAAGGCGCGGCCGGGGACGGTGGTCGTGGCCAGCGTGGCGGGCAGGTAGAAGGCGGGGTGGCCGGCCGGGTCGGTGCAGTCCGGGCCGACGTGGAGGTGGAGGTCCATGCCGGTCTGGTTGTTCACGGAGTTCACGCCGCCGGCCATGAAGCGGTGGCACCCGCCCGGCGCCGGGTCGAGGATCTCCTGACTGCCCTTGATCCCGCTCGCCGAGACGGTGCCGCCGGGGTTGTTCGAGCAGCCGGCCGCGGCCCACGCGAGCGGGACGACCGCGCACAGGACGGTCAGCGAACGACGGACGCGCATGATTCCTCCCGGTGCCGCGGTGGCCCCGCGCTGGACCTCACTCCCCAGCAGTGAACCAACCGCCGCGCTCCCCCGCGAGCCGGACGCCTCCAACCGGGCGGCGCGTCCCGGCGGCGGCAGGCACGGTACCTTGCCGGCCCCTCCCGGCGGCAGCAGGCACGGCACCCCGCCCGCGCCTCCCGGCCGCCGCGGGCACGGCGCCCCGCCCCGTCACCGCGGATCGCCGTGGCGGTCCGCCCCGGTCGTGAAATCCGGACTGCTGAAGTCCGGCGAGCTGAACCGCGGCGCCGTCGCCTGCGGGTCCTGCGGCGAGGAGAAGTCGGGCCGGGAGTAGCCCAGGTCCGGCATCCGCGAGGGCGGCGCGGCGGCCAGCGGCTCACCGTCGAGAATCTCCTCCAGGCCCCCGCCCCGGCCGCCGGCCGGGCCCCGGCCCGGTCCGGTCGTGCCCGGCCCCCTGCCGGCCGCCGCCCCCGCGTCGGCCAGCGCCTCGTAGAGGAACGGCAGCATCCCGCGGTCCAGCAGCGCGTCCTGCCAGGCGTCACGCGCGCGGGCGACCTCGGGCGGCATCGCGTCGGGCGTGTCGTGGATGGCCGACGAGCCGTCACGCAGCGCGGTCAGCACCAGTCCGATCGCGCCGAGCAGGATCGACGCGGCGGTCACCGCGGCGAAGAACCACCCGGCGGTCCGCAGCGGCGAGGCGATGCCCGGCTCCGGCGAGACGGCCTGCAGCGCGTAGCCGATGAGCAGGAAGATCACCGCCGCCGCACCGGCCAGCAGCGGGGTGAGCACCGCGAGGACCGCGACCAGGCCGGCGCCGGAGCCCGCGCCCTCGGCGACCCCCATCGCCGCGTAGCCGAACGCCCGGTTGTCCCGCAGCCGCGCGGACTCGCGCGCCGCCTCGCGGGCCTCGGCCCTCAGCGCGCGGTACGCCTCGTACTCCTCGCCCGCCGTCGCGCCGATCACGTCGGACGCGGCGAGCGCCATGGTGCGCAACTGCTCGGCGTTCAGCGGCGCCGCGTCCTCGTCCTGGAGCGGCAGTTCGCCGAGCACCAGGTGCAGCGCCTCGTCGAGAACGCGCTCGAAGTCCGGACGGTCCTCGGTGAGCAGATGTGGAGCGCTGGTCATGTGCATCCCCCGATGCTCCGACTCTCCGTGCACGGCCGGATGTGCCACGCCGGATGTTCCACGTGGAACCGGCTCGTCCGGTCGGACGCCTTGGAGAGCGGTGTGCCTACGGATACAGCCGATGGTAGGGCGGTCCGGGGGGCCGTGACAGGGTGCAACCAGGAAATGTGGACGCCCCGAGCCTGCCGGGTCCCCCGCACCGCTGTCGGCGACCCCCGCGCCCGGCCGACCGCGCGTCGCGCCCAGCCGTCCGCGCGTCGCGCCCGGCCGTCCACGCGTCGTGGGCCGCGCCGTCCGCTGAGCCGCTCCGCGCCGCGGCTCAGCCGACCGGGTGGCCCACCAGGGGGAGTTGGGCCACCAGCAGCCGGCCCTCCATGGTCACGCCGCCGTCCATCGCCACCGCGAGGCTGTCGGCGTAGACCATCGGGCCCGGCACGTGGTGCGGGCGCTCCTCGGGGTCGACCGGCGCTTCGCCGCCGACCTCGCCGAGCAGGTACGGGATCGGGCTGTGGCCGTGCACCACGCGGGTGCCGCCGTAGGTGCCCAGCAGCTCGCGTGCCGCCTCGGGCCCGCCGTCGCCGCGGAAGGCGAACCGCTTGGTGAACTTGCGGAACAGGTCCCAGCACTCGTCCGCGTCCCCGCGCTGCAGCACGCCGGTGACCGCGTCGTTCATCTCCTCGATGCTGCTGCCGTAGTCCAGATACGCGGTGGTGTCGGAGTGCAGCAGCAGGTGCCCGTCGGTGAGATGGGCCGCGTCCAGCCGGGAGATCCAGGTCAGATGGCGGTCCTCCAGCCGTTCCATGTCCGAGGGCTGGCCGCCGTTGAGCCGCCAGGCGGCCAGGAACGAGGCGGTGCCGCCGGTGGAGTTGACGGGCGTGTCGCCGAAGCGGTGCGCGCCCAGCAGCAGCAGTTCGTGATTGCCCATCAGCGCGCGGCAGTAGCCGCCCGCCGCCGCCGCCTCAGCGGACAGCTGCATGACCAGCTCGATGACCCCGATGCCGTCCGGGCCGCGGTCGGTGAAGTCGCCGAGGAACCACAGCCGCGCGCTGCCGGCCGACCAGTGGCCCTCCGCGTCCACCAGGCCGTTCTCCCGCAGGGCGGCGAGGAGTTCGTCGAGGAAGCCGTGCACGTCGCCGACCACGAACAGCGGCCCCGGGCGGTCGCCGGACTCGTGGGTCGGGGTGATCACCGGCAGGTCGCGGGCGGTGGGCGTGTAGTCCTGCGGGACCAGCGGGATGTCCGGCTGGGTCGGCTCGTACGCGGCCGGCGCGTGCGCCTGCGGCGGCGGGTACGCCTCCCGGTAGTCGGGCGCCGTCGCATAGCCGGGCGCGGGCTCGTACCCGGAACCGGGTTCGTACCCCTGACCTGCCCCCTGAGTCATCGACCCCTCCACGATCGCGCCGCCATCCGCCCATCATAGGAATGACGCTGGCGCGTTGTGACATACCCAGGCACCTGGTTTTCAGATGGTCCAGACAAACCATCCCTTATCCGCGACCCGCGGGCCCGCGCCCCGCTACTCGCGGGCCGGTCCGCGCGGCGCGCTCACCGTGGTGCGGTGCGGCCGGCGCTGGGAGGAGGCGCGGACGATCAGCTCGGTCGGCATCACCTGCTGCACCGGGTGCGCGGGCGCGATCCCCTCGATCGCGTCGATGAGCAACTGGACCACCGCCGTGCCGATCCGCCGCGGCTGCAGCGACAGCGTGGTGATCGGCGGGTCGGTGCCCGCGTAGCCGCCGCTCTCGCTGCAGCACACCAGCAGCAGGTCGTCCGGCACGCGTAACCCGTAGCGGCGCGCCGCGGCCAGCAGGTCGGTGCCGTTGGGGTCGAACAGCCCGTAGACCGCGTCGGGGCGGTCCGGCCTGGCCAGTAAGCGGTCCGCGGCGACGGCGCCCGCGCACGGGTCGTGGGCCGGGTACGCCTCGTAGACCGGCTCCTGGCCGACGCGTTCGCACCACTCCAGGTACGCGGTGGTGGACAGCCGGGTGTACGTGTCGGTGCTGGTGCCGGTGAGCAGCCCGATCCGGCGGGCGCCGGCGTCGGCGAGGTGGTCGAGGATGCCGAGCACGGCCTCCTCGTGGTCGTTGTCCACCCACGCCTGCACCGGCAGGCTGCCGGCCGGGCGGCCGTCGCTGACCACCGGCACGCCCTGCCGGACCAGTTCGGTGACCACCGGATCCTGGTCGGAGGGGTCGATGACGACGGTGCCGTCCAGCGCGACGTTGCCCCACACGTCGTGCCGGGAGGAGGCGGGCAGGATCACCAGGGCGTAGCCGCGGGCCAGCGCCGCGGAGGTGGCGGCCCTGGCCATCTCGGCGAAGTAGGCGAACTCGGTGAAGGTGAACGGTTCTTCGCCGTAGGTCGTCACCGTCAGGCCGATCAGGCCCGACCTGCCGGTGCGGAGGGTGCGGGCGGCCGCGGACGGGCGGTAGCCCAGCCGGTCGGCCACCTCGCGGACATGGCGCCGCGTGGCGTCGGGCAGTCGGCCCTTGCCGTTGAGCGCGTCGGAGACAGTCGTGATCGAGACGCCGGCGGCAGCGGCGACGTCCCTGATCCCCGCCCGCTCCATCCGGCGTCCGACGGGTCGGCTCGCCTGGTGTTTCCCTGCTGCTGTCATGGCGTGCCGATAGTAGGGCGGCGCTGGTCCGTACGGCTTCCGGGCCGGGGGACCTGCCCGACCCCGCAGAAGAACGGTTTCTGCAAGATCGAAAACCGTATGCGGAGTGAATATGCAGGCGGCAGCCGCCCCGCACAGGGCGATACCGGCCGGCTCGCGCCCCCTCACCCGTCCATTGGTCCGACTGTGGCGATCAGGTCAACTCACTCCTACGAGGGACGCGCGCCACCGCGCGCGCCACCCGGGCACAACCCCCGACCGGGTGACGTACGGCACCTCCCCGGCCGTCGTCCGCCGCTCGTAGGGTGTGGCCATGAGCACCCCCAAGCTGCGCGCGGAACTGGACGGCATCCCGACGTACAAGCCCGGACGACCTCCGGCGACCGCCGACGAGGGCGGGGTCCCGGCGGGCCCGGCCTTCAAGCTGTCCTCCAACGAGAACCCGTACCCTCCGCTGCCCGGCGTGCTGGAGGCGGCCACCGCCGCCGCGGCCGCCTTCAACCGCTACCCCGACCTGGCCTGCTCGGCGCTCACCGAGGAACTGGCCGGCCGCTTCGGCGTGCCGGCCGGGCACATCGCGACCGGCACCGGATCGGTCGGCGTGGCCCAGCAGTTGCTGCAGGCGACCTCCGGCCCCGGTGACGAGGTGATCTACGCCTGGCGGTCCTTCGAGGCGTACCCGATCATCACCCAGATCAGCGGCGCCGCCTCGGTGCGGGTGCCGCTGACCCCGGGCGAGCACCACGACCTGGACGCGATGGCCGACGCGATCACCCCGCGGACCCGGCTGGTCTTCGTCTGCAACCCCAACAACCCGACCGGCACGGTGGTGCGCAGGGCCGAGCTGGAACGGTTCCTCGACCGGGTGCCCTCCGACGTGCTGGTGGTGCTGGACGAGGCGTACCGCGAGTTCATCACCGACCCCGAGGTGCCCGACGGCGTCGACGTGTACCGCGACCGCCCGAACGTCGCGGTGCTGCGCACCTTCTCCAAGGCGTACGGCCTGGCCGGCCTGCGGGTCGGCTTCGCGATCGCGCACGAGCCGGTGGCCGCCGCGCTGCGCAAGACCGCGGTGCCGTTCGGCGTCAGCCAGCTCGCCCAGGACGCCGCGGTGGCCAGCCTGCGCGCCGAGCCCGCGCTGCTGGAGCGGGTCGCCGCCCTCGTGGCCGAGCGCGCCCGGATGGTCGGGGCGCTGACCGGCCAGGGCTGGACCGTGCCCGAGACGCAGGCGAACTTCGTCTGGCTGCGGCTGGGGGAGCGCACCGCGGACTTCGCCGCGGCGTGCGAGCGGGCCGGCACCACGGTCCGGCCGTTCGGCGACGAGGGCGTGCGGATCACCATCGGCGAGACCGAGGCGAACGACATCCTGCTGCGGACCGCGGAGGCCTTCCGCAAGGAGCTGTGACGAGCCGCCGCGCCACCGTCGCCGAGGGCTGTCCACCCCTTCTGACCTGCCCTGGAGCCCCCTGACCCACCCCCGGTGTCAGGGGGCTTCGGTGTATGCGCGATACTACTTTGTGAATGTATTCACGTTCACAAGCGGACGTGTCGTGCCCATAAGGCAGGGCATGTCCGGTGAACCCGGGGCAACCGCCCCTTCGGCAGCAAAGGAGGCGTACCGTGCAGCTCGCGCTGGAGCCGGTGAACGTCGCCAGGTGGCAGTTCGGGATCACCACCGTCTACCACTTCCTCTTCGTCCCCCTGACGATCTCGCTGTCCGCCCTGACCGCGGGGATGCAGACCGCCTGGGTGCGCACGGGCAAGGACACTTATCTCAGGGCCACCAAGTTCTGGGGCAAGCTCTTCCTGATCAACATCGCCATGGGCGTGGTGACGGGCATCGTCCAGGAGTTCCAGTTCGGCATGAACTGGTCGGACTACTCGCGCTTCGTCGGCGACGTCTTCGGCGCACCGCTGGCCTTCGAGGCCCTCATCGCGTTCTTCTTCGAGTCAACCTTCATCGGCCTGTGGATCTTCGGCTGGGACCGGCTGCCCCGCCGCATCCACCTGGCCTGCATCTGGATGGTCTCGATCGGCACGATCCTGTCGGCGTACTTCATCCTGGCCGCCAACTCCTGGATGCAGCACCCGGTCGGCTACCGCTACAACCCCGCGACCAAGCGCGCCGAGCTGACCGACTTCTGGGCCGTGCTCACCCAGAACACCGCCCTCGCGCAGTTCTTCCACACCATGTCCGCCGCCTTCCTGACCGGCGCCGCGTTCATGATCGGCATCTGCGCCTACCACCTGGCCCGCAAGCAGCACATCACGGTGATGCGCTCCTCGCTGCGGACGGCCCTGGTCGTGGCGGTCGTCGCCGGCGCGCTCACCGCGATCAGCGGCGACACCCTCGGCAAGGTCATGTTCAAGCAGCAGCCGATGAAGATGGCCGCCGCCGAGGCGCTGTGGGACGGACAGAAGGGCGCGCCGTTCTCCGTCTTCGCCGTCGGCGACGTCAACAAGGGCCACAACAAGGTCGCCGTCGACATCCCCGACCTGCTCTCCTTCCTGGCCACCGACGACTTCCACTCCCACGTCGGCGGCATCAACGACGTGAACAAGGCCGAGCAGCACACGTACGGCCCCGGCGACTACCGGCCGAACATCCCGGTCGCCTACTGGGGCTTCCGCTGGATGATCGGCTTCGGCGTGGTCTCCATCGCGGTCGGCGCGGCCGGCCTGTGGCTGACCCGGCGCAGAGTCTGGATCGCGCCCGAGCACCGCACCGGCGAGGACGAGGTGCCCCACCTGATGGTCACCTCGCGGCTGCGCCTGGGCGACGGACTGTCCCGCTGGTACTGGCGGATCGCGCTGCTGACCATGGTCTTCCCGCTGCTCGCCAACTCCTGGGGCTGGATCTTCACCGAGACCGGCCGCCAGCCGTGGGTGGTCTACGGCCTGCTGCGCACCTCCGCCGCGGTCTCCCCCGGCGTCTCCACCGGCGAGGCGGTCACCTCGCTCACCGTCTTCACCGCGCTCTACGCCGTGCTCGCGGTCGTGGAGGTGCGTCTGCTGGCCACGTACGTCAAGGCCGGGCCCCCGGAACTGACCGACGACGACCGCCGCTCCCCCACCCGGATCGGCGGCGACCACGACGCCGACGCCGACCGGCCGATGGCCTTCTCGTACTGAGCCCGGAAAGGAGCGCGAGATGCACCTGTACGACGTCTGGTTCGTCCTCATCGCCGTCCTGTGGACCGGCTACTTCTTCCTGGAGGGCTTCGACTTCGGGATCGGCGTCCTCACCGGGCTGCTCGCCCGCGACCGCAGCGAGCGGCGCGTGCTGATCAACACCATCGGCCCGGTCTGGGACGGCAACGAGGTGTGGCTGCTCACCGCGGTCGGCGGCACCTTCGCCGCCTTCCCCGACTGGTACGCCACCCTCTTCTCCGGCTTCTACCTGCCGGTGCTGCTGATCCTGGTCTGCCTGATCGTGCGCGGCGTGGCCTTCGAGTACCGCGCCAAGCGCGAGGGCGAGCGCTGGCAGCGTGCCTGGGAGCACGCGATCTTCTGGGCCTCGCTGCTGCCGGCGTTCCTGTGGGGCATGGCCTTCGCCAACATCACCTGGGGCGTGAAGATCGACGCGCACAAGGAGTACGTGGGCGGCTTCTGGAACCTGCTGCACCCGTACACGCTGCTCGGCGGGCTGGTCACGCTGGCCCTCTTCACCTTCCACGGCGCGGTGTTCGCCTCGCTCAAGACCCTCGGGCCGATCCGCGAGCGGGCCCGGGCGTGCGCCACCGGCACCGGGTCGGCCGCCGCCGTGCTCGCGGCCGGCTTCCTGATCTGGACGCAGGCGCACAGCGGCAACGCGCGCAGCCTGGTCGCGCTGGTCGTGGCCGTCGTCGCGCTGGCCGCCGCGCTCGGCGCCAACCTGGCCGGGCGCGAGGGCTGGTCGTTCGCCTTCTCCGGCGTCACCATCGCGGCGGCGGTCGCGATGCTCTTCCTCACGCTGTTCCCCGACGTGATGCCCTCGACGCTGAACGGCGACTGGTCGCTGACCGTCTCCAACGCCTCCGCGACCCCCTACACGCTGCGGATCATGACCTGGTGCGCGGGCATCGCGACCCCGCTGGTGCTGCTCTACCAGGGCTGGACCTACTGGGTCTTCCGCAAGCGGATCGGCACCCAGCACATCGCGGGGGCGGTGCACTGATGTCCGCGGGCGGTGTGCGGGGACGCGCGGGGAGTGCGCGGACGCCGGGAGGCGGTGTGCGGCGGTGCGCGGGGGATGCGCGGGCGGCGGCAGGCGGTGCGCGGCGGTGCGCGGGGGATGCGCGGGCGGCGGCACGCGGTGTGCGGCGGTGCGCGGGGGATGCGCGGGCGGCGGCAGGCGGTGCGCCGATGTTTCACGTGGAACACGAAGGGGGGCGAGGGGTGTGAAACCGGTCGATCCCCGGCTGCTGCGGTACGCGCGCACCACGCGGGTCTTCCTCGCCGGTTCGGTCCTGCTGGGCCTGCTCGGCACGGCGCTGGTGGTCGCGCAGGCCGTCCTCATCGCGGACATCGTGGTCGGCGGCTTCCAGCGCGGCGAGGGCGACGGAGCGCTCGGCGGACGCCTGACGGCGCTGGCCGGCGTCGCCGTCGGCCGGGCGCTGGTCGCCTGGCTGACCGAGCTGTGCGCGTACCGTGCCGGAGCCGTGGTCAAGTCGCAGCTGCGCGCCCGCCTGCTGGAGCACGCCACCGCCCTCGGCCCCGGCTGGCTGACCGGCCGCCGCAGCGGCGAGCTGACCACGCTGGCGACCCGCGGCGTGGACGCGCTCGACGACTACTTCGCCCGCTACCTGCCGCAACTCGCGCTCGCCGCGGTGGCGCCCGCGGTGGTGCTGGCCAGGATCGCCGCCGCCGACTGGATCTCGGCGCTGACCATCGTGGTCACGCTGCCGCTGATCCCGGTGTTCATGGTGCTCGTCGGCTGGGCGACCCGGGAGCGGATGGACCGCCAGTGGCGGCTGCTGGGCCGGCTGTCGGGCCACTTCCTGGATGTCGTCGCGGGCCTGCCCACGCTCAAGGTCTTCGGCCGCGCGAAGGTCCAGGCGGAGAACATCCGCCGCATCACCGGCGACTACCGCAGGGCGACGCTGCGCACCCTGCGCATCGCGTTCCTGTCCTCCTTCGTGCTGGAGCTGCTCGCCACGATCTCCGTGGCCCTCGTCGCGGTCGGCATCGGCATGCGGCTGGTCCGCGGCGAGCTCTCCCTGCACACCGGGCTGCTGGTGCTGGTGCTCGCGCCCGAGGCGTACCTTCCGCTGCGGCAGGTGGGCGCTCAGTACCACGCGGCGGCGGAGGGCCTGGCGGCGGCGGAGGAGGTCTTCGAGGTCCTCCAGACCCCGCTGGGGTCCGCCGGGCACGGAGCGCAGGGCGCGCACGGCGTCACGGAGGCCGTGTCGTCAGCGTCGTCCGCGTCGTCGTCCGTGGCGGACGCTCCCGCGCGTGCGCCGTTGCCCGCGCCCGACCTGCGTACGGCGGTGATCTGGTTCGAGGGTGTCGAGGTACGGGAGGGCGGCGTGCTGCCCGCGACCACGCTGGTGGTCGCACCGGGCGAGACGGTCGCGGTGACCGGTCCGAGCGGAGCCGGCAAGTCCACGCTGCTGGCCGCGCTGCTCGGCTTCGCGCCGCCCGCCGAAGGCCGTGTCCTGGTCGGCGGCGTCGACCTGGCCGCCCTCGACCCGGCCTCCTGGCACCGGCAGATCGCCTGGGTGCCGCAGCGCCCCCACCTGTTCGCCGGCACGATCGCCGACAACGTACGGCTGGCCAGGCCCGACGCCACCGACGCGCAGGTGGTCGCCGCGCTGGCCGCCGCGGGCGCCGCCGACTTCGCCCGCCCGGACGACCCGGTCGGCGAGGACGGCGCCGGCCTGTCCGCGGGCCAGCGCCAACGCATCGCCCTGGCCCGCGCCTTCCTGGCCGACCGCCCGCTGGTCCTGCTCGACGAGCCGACCGCCAACCTCGACGGCGACACCGAGGCCGCGGTCATCGCCTCCCTCCGCGACCTCGCCCGTGGCCGCACCGTCCTGATGACCGCCCACCGCCCCGCCCTCCTCCCCCTGGCCGACCGCACCCACACGATCCCGCCCCCGGCCGCGACGACGGCCGGGGCGCACGGGGCCACGGCCCCGGTCCACAACGAGACAGCGGCCTCGGCGGGGGACACGGCGGCGACTTCGGCGGGGGCTTCGGCGGCGACTTCGGCGGCGGACGGGGCGGGCGCGTCCGACGCGCGGGCGGCCGGGCCCGTACGCGGCGCGGTGCCCGCCGACGACGACGCCCGGCGTGGAACCCGACGCCGCCGGGAGCGTAGTCACGACCGCGGCCCGGCGCGCGGGCACGGCCTCGGTCTCGGGGGCATGGTGGGGTTCCGGGGGCGGTTCGCCGCCGCTGCCGGGTTGGGGGTCCTCGCGCTGGTGTCCGCGGTCGGGCTGATGGCGACCTCGGGGTGGCTGATCAGCCGCGCCGCGCAGCAGCCGCCCGTGCTGTACCTGATGGTCGCCGTGACCGCGACCCGCGCCTTCGGCATCGGGCGGGCCGTCTTCCGCTACGGCGAGCGGCTGATGGGCCACGACGCCGTCTTCCGCGCCCTCGCCGAGGTCCGGGTACGCGTCTACGCCCGGCTGGAACGCCTCGCCCCCGCGGGCCTGGGCCTGACCGGCCGCGGCGACCTGCTCTCGCGCCTGGTCGCCGACGTCGACTCGGTCCAGGACCACTACCTGCGCTGGCTGCTGCCCGCCGTGACCGCGGGCGTGACGGCGACCGCTGCCGCCGCGTTCACCGGCTGGCTGCTGCCGACCGCCGGGCTGATCCTGGCCGCCGGCCTGCTCCTCGCGGGCGCCGCCGTGCCCGCGCTGTCCGCGACCGTGGCCCGGAGGACCGAGAGCCGGACGGCCCCGGCCCGCGGCGAACTCTCCGCCCGCGTGCTCGCGCTGTTCACCGGCACCGCCGAACTGACCGTGGCGGGCGCGCTGCCCGCCCGCCGGCGGGACGCCGTCCGCGCGGACCAGAACCTGCGCCGGATCGGCGCGCGCTCGGCCGCCGCGACCGCGCTCGGGGCGGGTCTGACCGCCCTGGTCAGCGGCCTGACCGTGACGGCCTGCGCCTGGGTGGGCGTACGGGCCGCCGCCGCGGACCGGCTGGACGGCGTCCTGCTCGCGGTGGTCGTGCTGACGCCGCTCGCCGCCTTCGAGGCGGTCGCGGGGATGCCGCTCGCCGCCCAGCAGCGCCGGCGCAGCCGCCGCGCGGCCGAACGCGTCCGGGAGGTGCTGACCGCGCCCGCCCCGGTGCGCGAGCCGGACCTGCCGCAGGACCCGCCCGCGAGCCCGTACCCGCTGGTTGTGCGCGGACTGACGGCCCGCCACCCCGGCCGGGCCGAACCCGCGCTGCGCGGCGTCGACCTGACCCTGACCCCGGGCCGCAGGGTGGCGGTCGTCGGGCCGTCCGGCGCGGGCAAGACCACGCTCGCGCACGTCCTGCTGCGGTTCCTGGACGCGGAGTCCGGCACCTACACGCTGGGCGGCCGGCCCGCCGCGGACCTCGAAGGGGACGCGGTACGCCGCCTGGTCGGCCTGTGCGCGCAGGACGCGCACGTCTTCGACAGCACGGTCCGCGAGAACCTGCGCCTCGCCCGGCCCGACGCCACCGACGGCGACCTGCGCGAGGCACTGGCCGCGGCCCGGCTGGACGTCGACCTCGACGTGGCGGTCGGCGAGCACGGCGCCCGGCTCTCCGGCGGCATGCGGCAGCGCCTCGCCCTGGCTCGCGCGCTGCTCGCCCGCTTCCCCGTGCTGATCCTGGACGAGCCCGCGGAGCACCTCGACGTGCCGACCGCGGACGCGCTCACCGCGGACCTGCTGGCCGCGACCCGCGGCACCACCACGCTGCTCATCACGCACCGCCTGGCCGGCCTCGCGGCGCCGGACGCCGTCGACGAGATTCTCGTCCTGGACGCGGGCCGCGTGGTCCAGCGCGGGACCTACGCGGAACTGGCCGCGGCGGACGGCCCGTTCCGCCGCACGCTGGAACGCGAGCGCGCGGCGGACACGGCGGCGACGGCCGGGGCGGGCGTGGGCGACGCGCCCGGCGCGCCCGACGCGGCGCGGGAGGCGGTCCCCGCCGTCGCGCGCTGAGGGGCGGAGGCCGGGGTGCCGGCCCGGGAGCAGGCGGGGAGCGGCGCCGCCGGCCGCGCCGGCCGGTCCTGGCGCCGCGCCGGGTTAGCGCTGGTGCCGCCCCCGGTCAGCCCTGGCGTCGCGCCGCGACGATCCGCTCGATGACCTGGGCGACGCCGTCCTCCTCGTTGGACGCCGTGCGGTGGGTGGTGGCGGCGAGGACGGCCGGGTGCGCGTTGGCGACCGCGTAGGACGTACCCGCCCAGCCGAGCATCGCGAGGTCGTTGGGCATGTCGCCGAAGGCGACGACCTCCGCGGCGGTCACCCCGCGCTCGGCGCAGCACTTGGCGAGCGTGCTCGCCTTGCTCACTCCCACCCCGCTGATCTCCAGCAGCGCGGTCTCGCTGGAGCGGGTGATCTCGGCCTGCCGGCCGGCCACCCGCAGGGCCGCCGCCAGGAAAGCGTCCGGGTCCTGGTCCGGGTGCTTGGCGAGCAGTTTCAGCAGCGGCTGGTCGAGGTCCTCGGCGAGCAGCTGCTCCAGCGGCGCGGGAGCGCCGCCGTCCGGCTCACCGGGTGTGTAGCCGGGCTCGCGCCGGAAGACGTGCGCGCGCTCCACCGCGAACACCGTGCCGGGCAGCGCCTCGCGCAGCGTCCTCGCGACCTCGAGCGCGTCGGTCTCCGGCAGCGGGAACGCCTCGACGAGCGCGCCGGTCCGCACCTCGTACAGCCCGGCGCCGTTGGCGACGATCGCCAGCCCGTGGCCGGCCAGCACATCGGCGATCACGTCGAGCCAGCGCGCCGGCCGCCCGGTGACGAAGAACACGTCGATGCCGGCGGCCTCGGCCGCGGCGAGCGCGTCGACCGTGCGCTGCGACACCGTCCTGGCGTCGCGCAGCAGGGTTCCGTCGAGGTCGGTGGCGATCAGGCGGACGGCGGGAGCGGGCAGCAGCGGGTCTGCGGAAGCGGGTGGGATCACCCGACCATCCTCCCCCACTGCACCCATGCCCCGGGCGAGGGTCGCGGAAGCGGTCCCGAGAGCGGTCCTGGGAGCGGTGCGCGTCGGGGACGGGCGGGGAGGCGTACGGACAGGGGGCGGACGTACGGGCGGGTCTGCGGGCGGGGCGGTCTGTTCCGGCGGTGCGCCGCATGACGACGGGTGGTGCGGGTGACGGACGTGGCGCGGAACGGTCACGCGCCGGCCGTCGAGAGTCAGAGGGTCGTCATGCGGGTACTGCCGGGTTTTCCTGCGGCTTGAGCGGGCCGTTCACGCACGGCCTTCTACGGGTCGAGCGGTGGAACGAGCTGATGAGTTGGTGAGCTGGTGAGCCGAGAGTCGGAGAGCTGACGGGATCGGCGTCCGACGGGATGCGCGGACGGTCAACGGGTGAGCGTGGCGACGGGGGCGGCGCCGGAACCGGCAGCGGGGGCGTCGGCAGGGGAGACCGCGGACGCGGCGGGAGCGGAAGCGCCGGAGCCGAGACCGGAGCCCGAACCGGGGTCGGGGACCGAGCCGCTCACCGCACCGGCGAAGTCCGCGCCCAGCAGGTCGTCGATCCGCAGGCTGCGGGCGCTCGGGGACGATCCGTGGGCCTCGGCGCCGATGCGCTGCTTCATCGTGGGCGGCAGGGTGCGCTTGCGCCCGAGGTCGAGCCTGCGCTGGTGCGGGTCGTAGCCGCGAGGCGCCGGCACGGTCGCGCGCCGCGCCGCCGTCCGCACCCCTGCCCCTCCTCCCGCGCGCCCGCCCGCCGCGCGGCGCTGCGGCACGTCCGCTCCGGTGCCGGCGGTCCCGGCCGGCAGGACCTCCGCGCCGGCCACGGTGCCGGTCGTGGTACGCGCCGGGGTGGTGAACCCCAGCGCGGCGATGCACTTGAGCAGCACGCTGAGCAGCGCGCCCCAGAACGACTTCACGTCGACGGCAACAGCCATGACTTCTCGACCTCTCACTTCCGGTGATCGGACGCGGATACGGTTGTTCCGTGATCCGCTGAGCTGACAAATCCGATCATGCGGACGCGAGCACAGATTGCCAGCAGCCGCACCCCGAGATCCCCGATTTTCAGACGAACGCCACCCGTCCGGCCCAAACCACCCCATCCCAGGCACCCCGGGCACCCCGGGCACCCCGGCCGCCGTGACCGACACCATCCGGCTCGGCACCCTCGTGACGTCGGTCAAGCCTCTTTCATGCATCACGGCCTGACCTGCGATTTCAAGGCTCAGAGGCCGATGAGCCCGATCCGCTTGCCGCACAGGCGGGCCATGTCGTCCATGTCCGACGTCAGGAGGACCACGGGTCCGGTCTGCCGTAGCGCCACCTCCGCGACAGTCGCGTCGATGGCGTACTTGTGACCGTGCAGGCCGGCCGCCTTGAGCAGCCGCGCCGCCTCCTTGGCCGTCTGCTCGGTGACCGGCTCCACCTTGACCCGGGACAGGGTCCACTGGAGCCGTGGCATGTTCACGCGGGAGTGGCTGACCTCCACGATGGTGTTCGCGCTGATGACGAAATCCGCGCCCATCTCGTGGAACACCTTCAGCAGGCTGAGAACCTTCCGGTCCTGGGCGACCCAGGCTGACAGCCCCTCACTGTCCAGAACAACAGATTCGATGTGCCGATTCACGCGGCGCTCGCGCCACCCTCGGTCCCCGTCGCACCCGCGATACGCGCTCGGGCCTCGGCCAGCTCCTCTTCGCTGAAGGAGCCGTGCTCGTCCTCGTAGCTCCGCAGGTCGGCCCCGAGCAGTTGGTGTCTGATCTGACGGGCGACTGCCTCGGCTACATAGCCGGAGACGTTGTCCGTGAGCTTCTTCAGCTCTGCCACCTGCTCGGTCGGCAGCGTGACCGTGATCCGGGTCGTATCAGCCATACGGCGAGCATACCGCAGTATGCACGCCAGAGCCTTCCTTCCCGGTCACCGGGTGTGCAGCCTGTGAAGCAACCGGCGTGCGCTTCCGCTTCCTCAGCAGCCGGCCCAGCGTCGGTACGCCTCGACCCACTGCGCCCCGTCCGGAGGCGGCGGTGCGCGTTCGGTGGGCCGCGTTCCTCGGACAGCGGCCGACTGTTTCGTGCGCCGACGCCTTGCGGGCAAGCTGAAGCGCGGAGGGGGCCGACACAGGACCGCCGGCACGGCCGCGCCGACCCTGACGGCGGCCGCCGCCGTCACCGAGCGGGTGCGGCTCGGCACCCTCGTGACGTCAGACAGGCCGCGTTCACGCATCACGGCCTGGGCCGCGTGAAAATGTCGCAGGCCCCGGTCATCGTCCGGTTCTGGGGAAACTCCCTTGCTGCGAGTGGTGCCCTCGCGCATAAGGTGGCCAATCGAAAATCTTTACGAATAAAGGGAGTTACATGTTCCGTATTTCCCGCGACCCGGGTCCATGGCGTTCCATCGGCGCAGCGGTCGCCACTGCCGCAGCTCTGGGCGTGGTCGGTCTGACCTCGCCGGCGGCGACGGCAGCGGCGTCCGTCGGCACCACCGGCCGAGACCTCCCCGGCGATCTGAACGGCGACGGCACGAACGACATCTGGACCACGGACAGCAGCGGCCAGCTGCTGACGTACGCGGGACTGGGCGACGGGCGGTTCGCCGCCGCGGCGCCGGGCGGCGGGACGTTCACCGACGCCTCGGTCACCACTCGCGGCGACTGGGGCCAGGACGGGCACAACGACCTGGTGGCCCTCGAACCCGGTCCGCAGGGAGACAAGCAGCTGTGGGTCTATCCCAACGACGGCACCGGCGTGGTCGTCCCGACCGGTGTCGACGGCGGCGCGCAGCGGCTGAGCGTGCTCTGCCCGGCCGTCTCCGACCCCACGGATGACAACCCCGACGGCTGCGCCGTAGCGGACGACCACTGGTACGACGCGGACCAGGTCGTCGCGCCCGGCGACCTGAACGGGGACGATGCACCCGACCTCCTGGTCAAAGAGGGCAGCTCGCTGTGGGTGTACTACGGCGACCGCGCCACCAAGCGACTCGACCAGCACGGTGCGCCCGTACTCGTCAGCGCGAGCGGTTGGAATGGCGTGACCGTCGTCGCACCCGGCGACCTCAACGGCGACGGGCTGCCTGACCTGCTGCTGCGGGACGACGCCACCGGCGGCCTGTCGCGGGTCTACGGAGCGCCGGGCGCCGTCGCGGGCGTCCTCGACCCGACGTCCTGGGGCGCCTCGGACGCGCGGGTGGCGGTCGGCACCGGGCCGACGGCCGCCGTCTATCCGGTCCTCGCGTCGTCCGGCGACATCACGGGGGACGGCATCCCGGACCTGTGGGGCCGGGCGGCCAACGACACCGTGACCGGCTGGCCGGGCGTGGTGAGCGGCGGCGACTGGACGGGGACGGGCGGGGCGTTCCCCATCAGCGGCAGCAAGCACCGCCCGCACCACCAGTGACCGCAGGCACCACCTTCACCCTCTGTGCCGCGTGACGAGGCCGGTCTTCCAGGCCCCGCGGACCTCGCGGCTTCCGAACGCTGACACCGGGGCGGTCCCGGTACCCGAATCCTGGGTTACCGGAACCGCCCCGGCGCCGACGGCGTTGATTCGCCCGCCGCCCCTTCGGCCCCGCCGGGCGCGGAGGCGGTCCGAGGGCGGGGCCGTATCGTCGTCCTCATGCGCCTGAGCACTGTGATTCTTCCGATCTACCGTTGGGCCGAGGGCCGGAAGGTGTGGGCGGGGGCCGAGGAGCTGGGCTTCCACGCCGCCTACACCTACGACCATCTGTCGTGGCGGGAGCCGTTCCGCGACCGCACCTGGTTCGGCGCGATCCCCACCCTGACCGCCGCGGCCGCCGTGACCGACACCATCCGGCTCGGCACCCTCGTGACGTCCCCCAACTTCCGCCATCCCGTGCCGTTGGCGAAGGAGTTGATGACGCTGGACGACGTCAGCTCCGGGCGGGTGGTGCTGGGGATCGGGGCCGGGGGGACCGGGTTCGACGCGGTGGTGCTGGGACAGGAGCCTTGGTCGGCGCGGGAGCGGGCGGACCGGTTCGAGGAGTTCGTGGAGCTGCTGGACCGGCTGCTCACGCAAGGGGACATCACGTTCGGCGGCCGCTTCTACTCCGCGGTCGAGGCGCGCGACGTGCCCGGATGCGTGCAGAGTCCGCGGCTGCCGTTCGCCGTCGCCGCCACCGGGCCGCGCGGGATGCGGCTGGCCGCGAAGTTCGGGCAGTCCTGGGTGACCACCGGCGACCCCGCCCTGTACGAGACCGGCACCCCCAAGGAGTCCCTGGACGCCATCCGCGGCCAGGTCGACCGCCTCTCGGACGCCCTGCGCGACGCCGCCCGCGACCCCGAGTCCGTGCCGAAGATCCTCCTCACCGGCTTCACTCCTGACCGCGCCGCCCCCTTCGAGTCCCTGGACGCCTTCGTCGACTTCGCCGGCCGCCACGCCGAAGCCGGCATCACCGAGATCGTCCTGCACTGGCCGATCCCCGACTCACCAGACTTCGCCTACGACCACGCGACCTTCGAGCGCATCGCCGTCGAGGCCCCGGCGCAGCTCAGCTGAGCGGCTGGGCCCGACCGGGGGATCGGGGCGGCCGGGTGAGGGCGTCCATGCGGCGGGCGGCCACCTCGCGGTCGGCGGCTGCCGCGATGAACTCCGCGACGTGGGGGGCGCCGACCAGCTCCCGTACGGCTGCCACGGTCGCGGCCGGCAGCGTCACCTCCGCGGTGCCGGCTGCCGTGTCCGCTGCCCCGGCTGCCGCGGCTCCCGGGTCCGCGTCCGGTGCCGGGGGCGCGGTCGGGCGTGGCGGGGGCGAGGCCGGGGCGGTGCCCGGGGGCGAGGCGGGGGCCGTGCCCGGGAGCGGGGCCGCACCGGTCACCTCGGCCAGGTGGTGGCGGATGCGCGCCGTCGCCCGCAAGCCCATCGCCCGGGCCAGCTCCGCGTCGACCGTCTGCTGGGCCAGCGGGCGCAGGCGGCGGACCAGTTCGGTCGCTTCGGCGGCCTCGGCGTCGGACGGCGGGTGGTGGAGGAACCGCTCGAAGACGTACTCGGTGGTGAACTCCAGGAAGCGCTCCGAGATGTGCTCGACCTGGGCCCGCAGCTCCCGCAGGTGGCCGGTGATCGCGGTGAGGGGGACGCCCGCGGCGTGCAGTTCGACCGCCACGGCCAGCTCCTGGGGGCTGGGGACCAGGAACTCCCCGTCGCTGCCCGGCACCGGTTCGAGCACGCCGAGCTGCACCGCCTCCTCGACGGCCTGCTGGACCGCGGCCGGGTCCTCGAAGCCGCCGAACGCCCAGGCCAGCTCCTCCCGTCCCACCCGGGCCGGCCGCTCGTCCGACCACGGCCGGTCCACCTCTCCGACCAGCCCGAGCACACCGCCCAGGCCCGTCCCCGCATCCCAGGCGGCCAGCAGCTCCTTGATGCTGGCCAGGGTGTAGCCGCGCTCCAGCAGTTCGGCGATCTGCCGCAGCCGGGCCAGGTGGGTGTCCCCGTAGACGTTGGCCCGGCCGCTGCGGTCCGGTTTCGGCAGCAGCCCGCGGTCGGTGTAGGCGCGGATCGTGCGGACGGTCGTCCCGCTGAGCCGGGACAGGTCCTCGATCCGGTACGCGGGCTGCGCGTCGGCGGTGCTCACGCCTCGACTCCTCGGTGCTGTGCCCTCGGCGGGGCGGCCGGCCCTCGTCAGGCGGTGGTTCACGTGGCGGTTCAGACAGTGGTTCCGGTGGCGGTTCAAGCGGCGGTTCAGCGGGCGGTTCAGGCGGTGGTCCGGACGGGGGTCAGGACGCGGCCGCGGGTCCGGCCGACGCCCCCTGCGTCGCGGCCCGGGCCGCCGGGGATATCGCCAGATACTCCACGGCCTTGCGCATCGACCCCTCCTGGGACGGATGGTACGACCGCCGCAGGTAGCGCGGCATCGCGGCGTTCAGCGAGGCCCAGCTGGGGAGCAGACCCCGGCGGGCGGCGGCGCGGTGGTCCTTCAGGCGGTACCTCGCGCCGGACAGCCGCGGGTCGTTGCGGATCAGATACCGCGCGCCGGCGATCCACAGGTAGAGCAGGGCGGGCCACGCGAACGCCATTCCCTCGGCCCGCCGGAGGTAGCGCGGCAGGCCCTTGCCGCCCGCGTGCTGGTACATGTCGAACGCGACCGAGCGGTGTTCGACCTCCTCCGCGCCGTGCCAGCGCAGCAGGTCGAGCATCACCTCGTCGGTGCCGGCCTCGTCCAGGGCGTCGGCGTCCAGTATCCAGTCGCCGAGCACGGCGGTGAAGTGCTCGATCGCGGCGATCAGGGACAGCCGGAAGCGCAGCCATTCGCGCGGTGTGACCGGCAGCCGCAGCGGGGGCTTCTCGCCCAGCAGCACGTCGAACATCCACTCCACGTGCCGGGTGTAAGCGGAGGTGTCGAGGTCCTGCTCGGCGAGGTGTTCCAGGACGTAGGCGTGCTGCACGCTGTGCGTGGCCTCCTGGCCCATGAACCCCTTGACGTCCTTGAGCAGCTGCTCGTCGGTGACCATCGGCAGCGCTTCCTTGAACACCTTCACGAACCACCGCTCCCCCGCGGGCAGCAGGAGATGCAGCACGTTGATGACATGCGTCGCGGTCGGCTCGCCGGGAATCCAGTGCAGCGGTGTCCGCTGCCAGTCGAACGAGACCCGGCGCGGTCTGATCGCGTGGTTCATGGGACGGTCTCCTTCACGGCGGGGTGGGCGGGTTTCTGCGGGCGGGCGGGTGCGTCACAGCGGTGGTTCGACGCGGGCCAGCGCTCTCAGTGCGCCGGGGGACAGCCGGGACAGCAGGCGGGCGCCGCGCGCCTCGGGTGTCACCGGGACGACCGCGGTGTCCTGCAGCACCGCCCTGACGATCGCGCGGGCGACCTTCTCCGGCGGGTAGTTGCGGCGGGCGTAGAGCTTCGCGCTGCCGGCCCTGCGCCGCTCCTGCTCGGCCTCGTCGACCCCGACGTGCCGGGCGCTGCCGGTGATCGCGGTGTCGACCAGGCCGGGGCAGACCGCGGTGACGCCGATCGCGTGCGGCGCCAGCTCCGCGCGCAGGCACTCGCTGAGCATCAGCACCGCGGCCTTGGAGGTGCTGTACGCGGGCAGGGCGCGGGACGGCTGGAAGGCCGCGGCCGAGGCGGTGTTGACGATGTGGCCGCCCTGGCCGCGGTCGGTCATCTGCCGGCCGAAGAGCCGGCAGCCGTGGATGACGCCCCACAGGTTGACGTCGAGGACCTGTTTCCAGTCCTCCGGCGTGGTGTCGAGGAAGCGGCCGGCCAGCCCGATGCCCGCGTTGTTCACCACTACGTCGGGCACGCCGTGCGCGTCGCGGGTGCGGGCGGCGAGCTTCTCCATCGCCTCGGCGTCCGAGACGTCGACGGTCTCCGGCCAGGCGTCGGCCGCGCCCCTGCCGCGGGCCAGCGCGGCGGTGCGGGCCGCGCCCTCGCCGTTCCGGTCGACCGCGATCACGCGCGCCCCGGCCTCGGCGAACGCCAGCGCGGTGGCCCGGCCGATGCCGCTGGCCGCGCCGGTCACCAGCACGAGCTGCCCGGCGAACCGCTGCCGGGCCGCCTCCAGCCCCCGCCCGAGGATCTGGGAACCGGCGGCTGCGGCGGCCTTGCCGCGCCCGCCGGCTCGCGCTGCGGACTCCGTACCCGCCTCCACACCGGTCACGAAGTCGGCGATCCATCGCGAGACCTGGTCCGGGCGGGAGCGCGGCACCCAGTGCTTGGCCGGCAGGGTGCGCCGGGTCAGCCGCGGCGCCCAGCGCTCCAGGTCGTCGTAGAGGTGCTCGGACAGGAAGGCGTCACCGGTCGGGGTGATGAGCTGCACCGGCACGTGGGCGTACGCGTCCTCGCGCGGACTGCCCAGCCGGCGGCGGACGTTGTCCCGGTACAGCCACGCGCCGTGTGCGGCGTCGTCCCCGAGGGAGGCGGTCGGGTAGCCCTCGGAGGGGACTTTCTCTGCTCGGGCGAGCATCCTGGGCCACGCTCTGCCGAGGGCGCCGCGCCAGGCCAGTTCGGGCAGCACGGGAGTGTGCAGGGCGTAGACGTACCAGGACTTCGCGCCCTGGCCGATCAGCTGGGCGGCGTGCCGCGGGGTGGGACGGCGGGCCCGGCGGCGGATCCAGTGGCCGAAGTGGTCGAGGCTCGGCCCGGAGATCGAGGTGAAGGAGGCGATCCTGCCGCGGGTGGCGGGCACGGTCGCGAACTCCCAGCCCTGCACCGAGCCCCAGTCGTGCCCGACCAGGTGCAGCGGACGTCCGGGACTGACGGCGTCGGCCACGGCGAGGAAGTCGGCGGTCAGCTTCTCCAGCGTGAAGCCGCCCTTCAGCGGTGACGGCGCGCCGGACCGGCCGTGGCCGCGCACGTCGTAGACGACCACGTGGAAGCGGTCGGCGAGCCGCGCGGCGACCTCGGACCAGACCTCCTTGCTGTCCGGATAGCCGTGCAGCAGCAGCACCGTCGGCCGGTCGGCCCCCGCGCCGCCGGCCCGACATCCGCGTCCTCCGTATCCGCGCCCGCGCCCGTGCGCACGCCCGCGCCCGTATCCGCGCCCGCGTCCGCGCCCGCGAGTCCGTACTCCGCGACGCACAGCCGGACGCCGTCCGCGCCCGTGACGACATGCTCGCGCGGGCCGTGCTCCTCGGCGCTCATGCCCCTCACCCCCTGCTTCCGCTCCCTCACGCACACGATGACATCGATCAATGTGACAGCAGTCGATGAGAGGGTCAAGACCCCCTCGCAGCCTGTGGAAAACCCTGACCCTGACATCCGCCACTCGAACGGATGACCTACCCCTACGGGTCGTCAGACCCCAGAACTACTCGGATTGACTCCCCCGGGCTGACGTGCCGGTGTGGCGCAGGCCACTAGCGTCGGGGACGTGAATGTGATCGCTACCGAAAGCCTGAGCAAGCGGTACCCGCGGGTGACCGCTCTGGACCGGCTGACCGTGGACGTCACCACCGGCGTGACCGGACTGGTGGGGGCCAACGGCGCCGGAAAATCGACGCTCATCAAGATCCTGCTGGGCCTGTCCCCGGCGACCGAGGGTCGTGCCGCCGTGCTCGGACTCGACGTGGCCACCGACGGCGCCGAGATCCGCGGCCTCGTCGGCTACATGCCCGAGCACGACTGCCTGCCGCCCGACGTGTCGGCCACCGAGTTCGTCGTGCACATGGCCCGGATGTCCGGGCTGCCGCCGACCGCGGCCCGCGAGCGGACCGCCGACACACTGCGCCACGTCGGTCTGTACGAGGAACGGTACCGCCCGATGGGCGGCTACTCCACGGGCATGAAACAGCGCGTCAAGCTCGCCCAGGCCCTGGTCCACGACCCGAAGCTGGTGCTGCTCGACGAGCCGACCAACGGCCTGGACCCGGTGGGCCGGGACGAGATGCTGGGCCTGATCCGCCGCGTGCACAGCGACTTCGGCATCTCGGTGCTCGTCACCTCGCACCTGCTCGGCGAGCTGGAGCGGACCAGCGACCACATCGTCGTCATCGACGGCGGCCGGCTGCTGCGGGCCTCCACCACCAGCGACTTCACCCAGGCCACCGCCTCGCTCGCGGTCGAGGTGACCGACCGCGAGCAGGAGCTGGCCGCCGCGCTGACCGCCGCCGGCCTGACCGCGCAAGCCGAGGGCCACCTGCTGCACATCGACATAGCGGACGACGAGACCTACGACGTGGTGCGCGACGCGGTGGCGCAGCTCGGGGTCGGTCTGATCCGGATGGAGCAGCGCCGCCACCGCATCGCCGAGCTCTTCACGGGCGCGCAGAAGGACGCGCGGCAGGAAGAGCACGAGGAGAGCGCGGCGAAGACAGAGAAGACAGAGAGACCAGAGAAGCCAGAGAAGCCAGCGAAGGCGGAGAAGAAGGAAGGAGAAGGCCGTGACGCAGCCTGACGTGGCGAATCCGGCGGGACCGCCGCCGGGCCCGCCGCCCGCACCCACCGACGTCATCCACAACATCGGCTACCGCGAGTACACCGGCGCGCGGCTCGGCCGCGGCTACGCACGGCAGTCGCTGTTCAGCCAGAGCCTGCGCGGCGCGTACGGCCTGGGCCGCAGCGCCAAGTCCAAGGTGCTGCCGATGATCCTGCTGGGCGTGATGTGCGCGCCCGCCCTGATCATGGTGGCGGTGGCGGTCTTCACCCACATGGACAAACTGCCGGTCGACTACACCCGCTACGCGGTGCTGCTGCAGGCGGTGATCACGCTCTTCGTGGCCGCGCAGGCGCCGCAGTCGGTCTCGCGCGACCTGCGCTTCAAGACCACGCCGCTGTACTTCTCCCGGCCCATCGAACGCGTCGACTACGTGGTCGCCAAGTTCGCCGCGCTGGCCACCGCGCTGTTCATGCTGACCGCGCTGCCCCTGCTCATCCTCTATGTCGGCGCGCTGCTGGCGAAGCTCGACTTCACCGACCAGACCGCCGGGTTCGCGAAGGGCCTGGTGTCCGTCCTGCTGCTGTCGCTGCTGTTCGCCGGGATAGGTCTGGTCGTCGCGGCCGTCACGCCCCGCCGCGGCTTCGGGGTCGCCGCGATCATCGCCCTGTTCGTGATCACCTACGGCGCGGTCTCCAGCGTCCAGGGCGTCGCCCAGAGCCAGGAGAACTACGACGTCATCGGCTGGCTCGGCCTGTTCTCGCCGATCACGCTGATCGACGGCTTCCAGACCTGGTTCCTCGGCGCGACCTCGGCCTTCCCGCACGCCTCGGGTCCGCCGAACGCGGCGGCCGGCGTCGCGTACCTGCTCGTGATCCTCGCCATCGTGGCCGGCTGCTTCGGCCTGCTGATGCGCCGTTACCGGAAGGTGGGCCTGTCGTGACGACGATCGGCATCGACAAGGTGTCCCGCTGGTTCGGCAACGTGGTGGCGGTCAACGACGTCTCCATGACCATCGGCCCCGGCGTCACCGGGCTGCTGGGGCCCAACGGCGCGGGCAAGTCCACCCTGATCAACATGATGGCGGGCTTCCTCGCCCCGTCCACCGGCGCGGTCACCCTCGACGGCGTCCCCATCTGGCGCAACGAGCAGGCGTACCGCGAGATCGGCATCGTGCCCGAGCGGGAGGCGATGTACGACTTCCTGACCGCGCGCGAGTTCGTCGTCGCCAACGCCGAGCTGCACGGGCTGCCCGACCCCGAGGCCGCGGCGCGCCGGGCGCTGGCCACCGTCGAGATGGAGTACGCGCAGGACCGCAGGATCGAGACGTACAGCAAGGGCATGCGGCAGCGCGCCAAGATGGCCTCCGCGCTGGTCCACGAGCCGTCGGTGCTGCTGCTGGACGAGCCGTTCAACGGCATGGACCCGCGGCAGCGGCTGCAGCTGATGGAGCTGCTGCGGCGGATGGGCGCGGACGGCAGGACCGTGCTGTTCTCCTCGCACATCCTGGAGGAGGTCGAGCAGCTCGCCCACCACATCGAGGTGGTGGTGGCCGGACGGCACGCCGCGTCCGGCGACTTCCGCAAGATCCGCCGGCTGATGACCGACCGCCCGCACCGCTACCTGGTCCGCTCCAGCGACGACCGCAAGCTGGCCTCCCTGCTCATCGCCCACGCCTCGACCGCCGGCATCGAGCTGGACTGGGCCGAGGACGGGAGGGGTGGCGCGCAGCGCCTCGCTGGAGGGGCGGCGGCGGGAGACGGGCGGGCGTTGCGCGTCCAGGCGATCGACTTCGCCGGGTTCACCGAGTTCCTGCCGCGAATCGCCCGCGACCACGGCATCAGGCTCTACGCGGTCTCGCCGTCCGACGAATCCCTGGAGAGCGTCTTCTCCTACCTGGTCACGGCGTAAAGGAGCGCACCCACCATGACCACCACCACCGCGCGTCCCCGGCCCGGACGCACCGCGCCGCCCGCGGGCCCCGCGCTCTTCCACCCGACCGTCGCCCGGCTCACTCAGCGCGGCCTGCTCGGCCGCCGCCGTGCCCTGCTGCTGCTCGCGCTGCCGCTGCTCCTGCTGGTCATCGTCGCCGCGGTCCGCGCGCTGGCGGGGCAGGACGACGGCACCACCGCCGACCTGCTGCGCAGCTTCGCGCTGGCCGCGATGGTGCCGCTGATCGGGGTGATCGCCGGCACCGGCGCGATCGGTCCGGAGATCGACGACGGCTCGATCGTCTACCTGCTGGCCAAGCCGATCCGGCGTTCCACGATCATCGCCACGAAACTGCTGGTCGCGATAGGCGTGACGGCCGCGTTCTGCGCGATCCCCACGCTGATCGCCGGAGTCGTGCTGAACGGCAACGGGCAGCGGCTCGCCGTCGCGTTCGCGGTCGCCGCGGCCGTCGCGTCGGTCGCCTACGCGGCGATCTTCCTGATGCTCGGGGTGATCACCCGGCACGCGGTGGTCGTCGGCCTGGTCTACGCGCTGGTCTGGGAGGGCGTGATCGGGAATCTGGTGCCGGGCGCGCGCACGCTGAGCGTCCAGCAGTGGTCGCTGGCCGTCGCGCAGAAGATCGCGGAGAACTCCACGGTGACCTCGGACGTGTCGCTGCCCACCGCGATCGTGCTGCTGGTGGCGGCCACCGCGGCGGCCACCTGGTTCGCCACCGCCAAGCTGCGCACGCTGAAGCTGGCCGGCGAGGAGTGAGGAGGAGCGGAGAAAGGCGCCGGACAACCGCCCGCCCGGCGCCGGCGCGGCCGGGCGGTTACAACTGAAGCGTGGTCCACGACGCCGAGCAGACCCCGCAGCCGCCGCAGGGCCGCGTGCTCCTGCCGGCGCTGCGGCTGCTCGCCCCGGGCCCGGACGGCGCGCGGGCGCGGGGCGAGTCGGTCCGCCTGGCCGCGGCACGGGTGCGGGCCACGCCCGGCACCCACATATGGCTGCTGATCCTGGCCGTCACCAGCGTGACCGCGGCCGGCATGTCCCCGCACCTTCGCTCGTACCTGCTGCACAGCGTCAGCACCAACCTCGTCGAGCTGCACCGTCACCCGATCCGCGTACTGGTGGCCAGTGCGCTGTGGATCGAGCCGCCGTCTGGCTTCCTCTTCTACGCGGTGCTGTTCGAGCTGGTGCACGCGACCGCCGAGCGCTGGCTGGGCACCGCGCGCTGGCTGCTGGTCGCGGCGGTGGCGCACATCGGCGCGACGCTGGTCAGCCAGAAGGCGGTGTTCTTCGGCATCCGCGACGACCGGCTGCCCGGCTCGCTCGCGCACACCGTCGACATAGGGGTCAGCTACGGCCTGGCGGGCGTGGTCGGCGTCCTGGCCTACCGGGTGCCGCGCCCGTGGCGCTGGGGCTATCTGGCCGTGGTGCTGCCGTTCTTCGCCGTGCCGGTGCTGGACGACGGCAGTTTCACCGACCTCGGTCACCTCAGCGCGGTGCTGATCGGGCTGTGCTGCTACGGCGTCACGCCGCCGACCCCCGCGGCGGCCCGAACAGCCGGTGCAGCACCGCCGCGATCCCGTCCTCGTCGTTGGACGCGGTGACCTCGTCGGCGACTGCCTTCAGTTCCGGATGGGCGTTGGCCATGGCCACGCCGCGGCCGGCCCAGCGGAGCATCGGCACGTCGTTGGGCATGTCGCCGAAGGCGATGGTCTGCGCCGCGGTGACGCCGAGCCGGCGGGCGGCCAGCGACAGGCCGGTGGCCTTGGTCAGCCCGAGCGGCAGCAGTTCCACGATGCGCTCGCCGGCCACCATCACCCCCACCAGGTCGCCGGCCGCGGCGTGCGCGGCCCGCGCGAGGGCGTCGTCGTCCAGGCCGCCCGGGTGCTGGATGTAGAGCTTGGTGATCGGCTCGGCCCACAGGTCCGCGGCGTCCCGCAGGTGCAGCACCGGAAGCTCCGGGTGGTAGACGTAGCCCTCGCCGACCACGACCTCGCCGGTCAGGCCGTCCCGGCTGGCGGCCACCGCGAGCGGGCCGACCTCCGCCTCGATCTTGGCCAGCGCCAGCACGGCGGTCCTGCGGTCCAGCGTCACCGAGGTGAGCAGGCGGCCGGCCGCGGCGTCGTACAACTGCGCGCCCTGCCCGCACACCGCCAGGCCCCGGTAGCCGAGGTCGTCCAGCACGTGCCGGGTCCACGGCACCGAGCGGCCGGTGACCACGATGTGCGCGGCGCCCGCGGCCGTCGCCGCGGCCAGCGCGTCGCGCGAGGCCTGCGAGATCGTGCCGTCGCTGCGCAGCAGCGTGCCGTCCAGGTCGGTCGCGACCATCCGGTACGCCACCGGAACCGCGACCGGCGCCGCCACGTCGGCCGCCTCGGCGACGCCCGTCACCGCGTCCGCCGCGTCCGCCGTCCCCGTCGACTCCGACGCCCCCCGCGTCACTTCGCCGCGACCGGCGCCGCGCCCGCGACCGGCTCCAGCACCTCGCGACCGCCCAGGTAGGGGCGGAGCAGCTCGGGCACCCGGACCGAGCCGTCGGCGAGCTGGTGGTTCTCCAGGATCGCGACGATGGTCCGGGACACCGCGCACAGTGTGCCGTTGAGGGTGTGCAGCGGCCGGGTGCCGTCGGCGTCGCGCTGTCGGATGTTCGCCGGCGGGCCTGGAACGCCGTGGTGTTCGACGTCGAGGTCAGCTCGCGGTACTTGCCCTGGGTGGGGATCCACGCCTCGCAGTCGAACTTCCGCGACGCCGACGAGCCGAGGTCGCCCGACGCCAGCTCGATCACCTGGAACGGCAGCTCCAGCGAGCTGAGCCACTGCTTCTCCCAGGCCAGCAGCCGCTGGTGCTCGGCCTCGGACTCCTCCGGCGTCGTGTAGACGAACATCTCCACCTTCTCGAACTGGTGGACCCGGAAGATGCCGCGGGTGTCCTTGCCGTACGAACCCGCCTCGCGGCGGTAGCACGAGGAGTAGCCGGCGTAGCGCAGCGGCAGCCGGCCGGCGTCGATGATCTCGTCCATGTGGTACGCGGCGAGCGGGACCTCGGAGGTGCCGACCAGGTAGAGGTCGTCGCTGTCGAGGTGGTAGACGTCGTCCGCGACCTGCCCGAGGTAGCCGGTGCCGGCCATGGCGGCGGGCTTGACCAGGTTCGGGGTGAGCACCGGGGTGAAGCCGGCCTCGGTGGCCTGCGCGATCGCCGCGTTGACCAGGGCCAGCTCCAGCAGCGCGCCGACGCCGGTCAGGTAGTAGAAGCGCGACCCGGACACCTTGGCGCCGCGCTCGGTGTCGATGGCGCCGAGCAGCTCGCCCAGCTCCAGGTGGTCCCTGGGCGCGAAGCCCTCGGCGGCGAAGTCGCGCGGCGTGCCGTGCTGCTCCAGGACGACGAAGTCCTCCTCGCCGCCGACGGGCACGTCGGGGTGCACCACGTTGCCGAGTTTGAGCAGCAGCTCGTGGGCCTGCTCGGCCGCCTCGTGCTGCGCGGCGTCGGCCGCCTTGACCGCGTCGGCCAGCTCCTTGGTGCGGGCCAGCAGCTCCGCCTTCTCCTCGCCGGACGCCTTCGGGATCAGCTTGCCCAGCTGCTTCTGCTCGGCGCGCAGTTCGTCGAAGCGGGTACTGGAGGACCTGCGGCGCTCGTCGGCGGCGAGGAGGGAGTCGACGAGTGCGACGTCCTCTCCACGGGCGCGCTGCGAGGCGCGCACACGGTCGGGGTCCTCACGGAGCAGGCGTAGGTCGATCACGGCACAAGGCTACCGGGGCGCGGGCCCCGCCGCGACAACTTAAGAGACCAAATGAAGGCTTATGTCCGGTTCGGCGGAAAAGCGAGAAAAGCCGCGAACGTCAGGAGAAAACCCCGCGTCAACGCTATTCTGACGATCCCTCCTCCGGGCCTCCCGTCCTGTGGAGAACCGGGTCGTACGCGGCCCGGCGGCGGCTCCCCGGCGGGCCGGCGGCGGCTCGGCAAGGTCGTCCGGAGCAGAGTTATCCACAGGCCGGGCGGAGATTTCCGCACCTTGTCCACAGGGTGTGGGGAAGATCTGTGGAGAAGTGCGGAGATCAATTCCACGGGCCCGGTGGTCGGCTATGGATTCCCCGTTCAAACCCGCTCCACACTCTCTTTGGAGTGAGAAGTGTTCCCCCGCAAGGATTCAGTGGGGGAATTGGGGTGACGCGGGGTGACCTGAGTCACTGTGGACGCGTCCGCTGCCTGTGTAGCTATTTGTCGACCATGTCCGTTTCGACCCGCGCGCTGTGTCGACAAGTCAGCAAGTTACCCACAGCCCCGCCGGGCCGGCCTGTGGATAACCCGGTGGATAACTCAGGCGCGGCCGTCGAGCGCCCTGTTCAGCCAGTCCACGGCCTCGGTGAACGCGTCGTCCGTCGCGCCCCGCGCCACCGACGGCGGCTGCTCGTCGGCCCGGGGATACGAACCGAGGAATCGTACGTTCAGACAACGCCGCCGCAACCCCATCAGCGTCTCGCCGACCCGCCGGTCGCTCAGGTGCCCCTCGCAGTCCACCGAGAAGCAGTACTGGCCGAGCCCCTGGCCGGTCGGGCGGGACTCGATCCGCATCAGGTTCACCCCGCGGATCGCGAACTCCTGGAGCAGGTCGAGCAGCGCGCCCGGGTGGTCGTCGCGCAGCCAGAAGACCGCGGAGGTCTTGTCGGCGCCGGTCGGCGCGGCCAGCCGGCGCCAGGCCCACCAGCACGAAGCGCGTGGTGGCGTTCTGCGCGTCGTGGATGTCGGTGGCCAGCGGCTCCAGACCGTAGGTGGGCGCCGCGAACTCGCCGGCGAACGCACCGTCGAAGCGCCCCTCCTGGACCAGCCGCGCGCCGTCGGCGTTGGAGGCGGCCGACTCCCACAGCGCGTCCGGCAGGTGCTCGGCCATCCAGTTGCGCACCTGGACCTGCGCGGCCGGGTGCCCGGTGACCGTCTTGACGTCGGCGAGGGTGGTGCCCGGCCGCACCAGCAGCGCGAACGCGATCGGCAGCAGCACCTCGCGGTAGATCATCAGCGGCTCGCCGAAGGCCAGCTGGTCGAGGGTCGCGGTGATGCCGCCCTCGACGGAGTTCTCGATCGGCACCAGCGCGCCGCCGGCCTCGCCCTTGCGCACCGCGTCCAGCGCGGCCGGCACCGACACCATCGGCGTCAGCTCGCGCGTCGCCGCCTCGGGCAGCGTGCGCAGCGCCGCCTCGGTGAACGTGCCCTCAGGTCCCAGATACGTGTAGCGACTCGCCGGAGACATACGGTCAGCCTAACGGTCCGCCCGCCGCCGCCCGTACGCGCGCCGCCTCACCCCTCCAGCAGCCGCTGCCCCACGTACTCGCCGGGACCCGCGCCGCCCGGGACCGCGAACAGGCCGCTGGCCTCGTGCCGCAGGAAGCGCGAGAGCCCGTCGCCGCCGTCGAGCTTGCGCTGCACCGGCACGAACCCGCGCATCGGGTCGGCCTGCCAGGCGACGAAGAGCAGCCCCGCGTCCGGCGTCCCGTCCGAACCGATCCCGTCGTGGTACGAGAACGCGCGCCGCAGCATCGCCGCGCCGCCGTTGGAGGCGGCGGCCGCGACCCTGATGTGCGCGTCGCCGGCGATCGCCAGCGACCCGTCCGGGTTGAACTTCTCCAGGTCGACCGGCGTCGTCTCGGTCCCGCCGGACAGCGGGGCGCCGTCGGACTTGCGCCGCCCGATCACCTTCTCCTGCCGCTCCACCGACAGGTGGTCCCAGGAGTCCAGCAGCATCCTGATCCGCCGGAACACCGCGTACGAGCCGCCGGCCATCCAGGCCGGCGAGCCGTTCGCCGGCACGAACACCTTGGCGGCGAAGTCCGGCTGGTCCGGGCGCGGGTTGTTGGTGCCGTCGATCTGGCCCATCAGGTTGCGCACGGTCCGCGGCCTCGACGTCGCGCCCGGCGTCCGGTTGAAGCCGTTCATCTGCCAGCGGACGGTGGCGGTGTCCCGCGCGGCCTTCTGGATCACCCGCAGCGCGTGGAAGGCCACCAGCGCGTCGTCCGCGCCGACCTGCACGAACAGGTCGCCGTCGCTGCGCCCCCGGTCCAGCGCGTCGGCCGGGAAGTCCGGCAGCGGCGCGAGCGCCTCGGGGAGCTGCGCGGTCAGGCCGGTACGCGCGAAGAAGCTGCGTCCGAAGCCGAAGGTGACGGTCAGCGAGGAGGGCCCGGCGTCGTCGGCCACCTGGTCGTCGTACGGCGAGGGGGTGGCCGCCGGCCGGGCCGGGTCATCTCCCGCACCGCGTCGGACCAGCGGCGCAGCAGCGCGGCGGCCGACCGGCGGTCGGCGCCGGACGCCAGGTCGAAGGCCACGAGGTGGCCGCGGGCCTGCGCGGGGTCGGCGATGCCCGCCTGGTGCACCCCCTCGAACGGGATGTGCGCGGCGCCGACGCTGGTCAGCGGGGTCGGCCGGTCCTGCGCGGCGACCGCGATCCCGGCGCCCGCGCCGCCGCCGACGACCAGCCCGGCCGCGCCCGCGCCGCCGAGCAGCAGCCGCCGCGTCACCCCGCGCCGGCCGGCCGTGCGCTCCTCCCCGCCGGCGGCGCCGGTGCCGGTGCCGGTACTTGTGCCTGTGCCAGTGCCGGCGCTTGTGCCTGTGCCTGTGCCGGTGCCGCCCGACGTGCCGTTCTCGTTCGCCTTGTCGTTGTCGTGCACGGTGCTCACGGTGCGACCTTCATGTTCCTGTACTCCGTCACCTCGTCGATGTCCGAGGTGCGGACGGTTACGGACATCTGCCAGGTGCCGGCCAGCGGGAGCCGGACGGCGGAGGCGGACCAGTCGCCGGCCGCGGTGCGGCGCAGCGTCACCGGGATGGGACCGAGGTGCTGGGCGGTCAGCGTGAACGCCATCCGTACCTCGGGCGCGTCGACGGGCTTCTGGTCCGGGCCGGTCAGCACCACCCGCACGTCGTTCGCCGCGCCGGCGCTCGCCGGGGTCAGCGTGACGGCCGCGGTGCCCTTGCCGCCGGGGCCGCCGGTGTCGTACGGGATGCTGAGCGACTGCGGCGCGGGGGCGGTGGTGGCGGGCGCGGACCCGCCCGACGCACCCGCCGACCCCGACGAAGAGGAGGACGGCGCGTCCGGCAGCGCCTTCTGCTCCTCGGCGGCGCGGCCGGGCTGCGAGCCGGACAGCATCGTGGTCACGCCGAGCAGTACCACGGCGATGCCCGCCTCGGCCAGCACCGAGCGGCGCAGCGCACCGCGCGCCGGGTCCGCGCCGAGCGCCTTGCGCGCCCGCGCGGCGCTGCGCGCGGCCTGCTGGCGCCGCAACTGCGCGGCCCGCGCGGGGTCGTCGCCGCCCGCGGCGTCTCGGCCCGCAACGTCGGCGCTCGCGGAGCCTCGGCCCGCGGCGTCTGCGCTCACGGAGGAGGCCGAGGAGCCCGCCGCACCGCCCTTTGCGCCGCCCTTCGCGCCGCCCGCGTCCGCGTCGCCGCCGGTCCCGGCCGCGGCACCTGCCCCCGCGTCCGCGCCGACGCCCGCCCCCGCCGCCGCTTTCGCGCCGCTCGCGGAGGAGCCCGCGGACGCTCCCGGGGACGCCGGGGACGCCGGGGACGTCGCGGTTCCCGCGGACTTCGCAGCCCCCGCGGACGCGGAGGACGCCGAGGTCTTCGCGGCCCCCGTCGCCCGCGCCCCCGTCGCCCCCGCCCCCGCCCCCGCCTGCGCCGGCCTGCCCAGCGCCGCGGTCCACCGCCGCGAGAACCACGCGACGACCACCAGCGCGCACACCAGCCCGATCTTGATCAGCAGCAGCTTGCCGTAGTGCGTGTCGGTGAACGCGCCCCAACTGCCCATCTGCCGCCACGCCTGGTAGATCCCGGTGCCGATCAGCAGGGTGACGGCGGTCAGCGCGAGCGCGGAGAAGCGGCGTATCGCGAACGCGGGCACCGGGCGGCCGGCGAGCGAGGGCGCCCACAGCGCGGTCAGCAGCGCGACCAGACCGCCCAGCCAGACCGCCATGGACAGCAGGTGGACGATGTCGACCGGCATCGCCACCTGGTGCTGGATGCCGACCGAGGCGTGCTCGGCCATCGCCCAGGTCGCCGCGATGCCCACCGCGACCACGGTGCCGCCGATGCCGAGCCCCCAGGCGAGGTCCGCGCGCTCCTCGGGGTCCTCGCGCTTGGCGTAGCTGCCGAAGAGCACCGCGAGGAAGACCGCGGCGGCGGCGAGCAGCAGCAGCCGGGACAGCAGCGCCGCGCCCGGCCGGGTCTCCAACTGGTCCCTGATGACGTCCAGATCGACCATCTGGCCGGGGCCGCCGCCGCTGACGTAGGGCCCGCGCAGCATGATCAGCGCGATGGTCGCCAGCACCATCGCCACCCAGCCGGTCGCCGCGAGCATCTGCAGCGGGCGCAGCAGCGCGCCGCGCGGCCAGCACACGCCGAGGAACACCGAGACGCCGACCAGCAGCGCGAAGCCGCCGTAGGCGACGTACCGCCCGATCCCGTAGAGGTCGCCCGCCGGGCCGCCGCCGCCGGTGAGCGAGGTCGGGTCGACGGTGGTCTTGGACGGCGCGCCGACGGAGAAGGTGAACGCGCCGGCCACCGGATGGCTGTCCTGCGAGATGGCCCGCCAGGCGACGGTGTACGTGCCGTCGGCCAGCCCCGGGCGCAGGGTGACGGTCGAGGTCGCGCCGGAGTCCGGGCCGTCCGCGTGGCCGGGCGTGCCCGTCGCGACGTTCGTGCCGTGCGGGTCGAGCACGCGCAGCGAGTCGTCGGAGAGCAGCACGCCCTCGGAGAAGGTCAGTACCACCCGTTGCGGCGCCGTCTTCACGACCGACCCGTCGGCCGGATCGGTGCGGATCAGCGCCGCGTGCGCGGACGCGGGCGCCGCGGTGCCGAGCAGCAGCCCGAGCAGCAGCACCGCGAGCGCGACGGCCCTGCCGCGGGCGGACCGCGGCGACCACCGCGACACCGCTTCGCGGTGGCCCCGCGACGCCTCGCGGTGGCCCCGCGACGGCTGCGCCCGGGACGCCCGCGCCGCCGGCTTCTGGGACGGGTACGACCGTGGGTTCATCTTCGACTCAGCCCTTCGGGGTGTACGTCGTCGGGCGCACCGGCACGGTGACCGACAGCGTGGCGGGCGTGGCATGGGCGAAGTGCAGGACGAGCGTGACCTTGTCGCCGACGGCCGGCCGGCGCGCCAGGTTCTCCAGCATGAGGTGGTTGCCGCCGGTGCCGAGCCGCAGGCTGCCGCCCGCGGGGACGGTGAACGACGACACCTGCCGCATGGTCGTGCCGACCGTGGTGTGCAGGGTGACGTGCTCGGCCAGCGGCGTGGTCACCGAGGTGAGCCGGGCCGCGCCGCCGTTGGTGCTGGTCACCGTGAAGTACGCGGCGGCCATGTCGGTCAGCAGCGGCTGGGGGATGTAGCCGCCGCTGACCGTCAGGTGCGCGGGCCGCCCGGCGTCGGCGGCGTCGGCCGCCGCCCGCGGGCCCGCGCCCGCCCACGACGACCCGGCATCGGAGCCGCAGCCGGCCAGCAGCACGGCGCAGGTGGCGGCGACGGCGACGGCGCCGGCCGCGCCGCCGGTCAGCGCGAGGGTCGCGGTGTGCCGCCTCACGGGGTCTGGCTCCTGATCAGCCGCGGCAGGTCGTGCTGGTACTGCGCGGCCGTGGTCCCCGACAGGTACAGCACGTGCGCCTTGTCGTCCTTGGGCCAGAACGCCAGCACCTCGGCGCCGTGCTGCACGGTGACGCTGCCGTCCTTCTCCTTCACCGGCGGCGAGATGCCGACGCCGACCGACCGGGCGGCGGCCTGGATGGTCGCGAACTTCCCCGTCAGGCCGATGAAGCTCTTGTCCATCGCGCCCAGCCAGGCGTTCAGCCGCGCCGGGGTGTCGCGCTCGGGGTCGGAGCTGACGAAGACCACCCGCAGCGCCGCCTGGTCGGCGGCGGACAGCTTGGACTTGGCGAGGGCGATGTCGCTCATGGTGGTCGGACAGACGTCGGGGCAGTGGGTGTAGCCGAAGTAGAGCAGCACCGGGTGGCCCGCGGTCTGCTTCACCAGGTCGTACGGCTTGCCGTGGTTGTCGGTCAGCACGAGGTTCGGCTTGGCGAACGGCGTGTCCAGCACGGTGCCGGCCTGCTGGGCGGCGGCGGAGACCTCCGCCGCGGCGTTGCCGGCGTCGGAGCCGCCGCCGGAGCCGTCGGAGCCACAGCCGGCCAGCGCCAGCGCGCAGGCGGCGGTCAGCGCGACGGCGCCGAGCTTGAAGGTGGTGCGCATGAAGGTGGTCCTCTTCGGGTGGTTCCGTACGTGGTGCGTCGTCATCGGTGGCGGGGTGCGGTGGCGGTGCGGTGGCGGTGCGGTCGCGGTCGGGCGACCGCACCGCCACGCGAACGGCAGATCAGAACGGCAGATCAGAACAGCGGGTCAGGCGAGCACGTCGGCCGACACGTCAGGCGGACGCGCCGTCCGAGCCGCCCGCCGCGCCCGCCCCGCCGTTCCTGCGCCGCCCGGCGAGCACGCCGAAGCCGACGCCGATCGCGCCGACGACGATGCCCGCGATGCCCAGGCCCCGGGCGGTGCCGTCGCTGCTGTCGCCGGACGCCTTCTCGGTGGCCGCGCCCTTGGAGGTGTCGGAGGCCGGGGCCGCGGCCGGGCTGCCGGTCGGCGCGGGCGCGCCGCCCTCGTCCGCGGCGGCGGTCAGCTTCAGCGTCGGCGCGGGGTGGTCGGGCTCGGGCTGGCCCGCCTGGGCGAGGTCGATCCAGCGCACGATGTCGCCGTTGCTGTACGTCTGCAGGGCCTTGAAGGACAGCGCGTCCGCGTCGTCGGGCAGCGGCCCGAAGGAGACCGGGAACTGCTGGAACTGCCCCGGCTCGATCTTCCCGCCGCTCCAGGTGATCTTGGTGACCGCCTCGGTCACCGTGCCGTCGTCCGTCTTCAGCGGCGTGGTCAGCTTCGACTTGGTGATCTGCGCGGTCCACCCGGGCACCGGCTGGATGGACACCGAGGCGATCGGGTGGTCGGCGGGCAGGTTCACCTCCAGCTTGACCGTGGAGGCGCTGTCCTCCTCGTTGGGGACCTTGAAGGCAACGGTGCTGTAGCTGCCCTTGGGCGCCGTGTTCGGCTGGACGGTGACGTGCGCGAAGGCCGGCACGGCGGCCAGCAGGACCGCGGAGCCGGCGAGGGCCGCGACGGTCGCGGCCCGTCCGGTCAGCCGCGGGGCGCGGGAGGTGAGGGATCGGCTGGTCGTGCCGGGCGTACGGAAGCTGCTCATGGCAGAGGTCGTCTCCACGTGAGGGGCGGATGGGGCACAGGCGAGCCGCCCACGGGACACACCGGCCGCCGACGCGTCCTCGCGTCGCCGTTCGCGTCGCCGTTCGCGTCGCCGTTCGCGTCGCCGTTCGCGTCGTCGTTCGCGTCGCCGTCCCGGCGCCGGGCCGGAGCGCGGCGAACCGCGTACGGGATCGGCGTACGGACCGCGTACGGGATCGGCGTACGGCCCGCGTACGGCATCCGCGGACGGACCGCGTACGGCTTCGGTGTGCTGTGGGCGCGGGCGCGGCGGGACCGCGGGCCGCCCCACCCGGGAGGGCGGGAGGCGCGTCAGACCGCCGCGAGCCCCGCCGGTGGCCCGCGCCGGGCCAGGCTGTGCCGGAGCAGGACCGTGCGCGGCCGCCGCGCGCGGCCGAGTGCGCCGTACCTGCGGGCTTGCCGCAGCCGCGTGCCGGGCGCCGTCCCCGCGAGCGCGGCCAGCAGCGCGAAGGCGCGGCGCAGCGCGGCGGGGGAGAGCGCGGCCAGCCCGGCCGCGCCGCGCACCGACAGCCGCAGCAGCCGCCACAGCGCCGCCTCGCCGCGCCGCAGCAGCCAGCCCGCCACCACCGCGGCGAGCAGGTGCCCGAGCAGCATCGGCAGCGAGAACATCGTCACGAACGCGGTGAGGCCCGCGGCCGGCGCGTGGGCCAGGCCCGTCGTGCCGCCGCCGGCGCCGCCCATGCCGGGCATGCCCGCCATCGCGGTCGGCACGCCGCCGTGCGTGTCCGCCGCGTACGGGTGGCCGGCCGCGGCGGTGCGGGCGAGCGACAGCGGGTCGAGGCCGGCCCGCGCGAGGACGGCCTGCGCGGCCGTCGGGGTGGGCGCCGCGTGTCCCGCGCCGCCGCACAGCAGCCGCGCGGCGAGCGACGTCAGCCCGTTGTCGGCGCCCGCGGCGCCCGCGGCGCGCGAGGCCGCCGCCTGCCCGCACATCTGGCCGGTGCTGAAGACCGCGTGCAGTGCCAGCTCGCCGGCGGCCAGCAGCCCCGCGATGCCCGGCAGGGTGCGCTCCCGGCCGGCCAGGGGAGCGGTGAAGGCGAACACCGCGAGCCATCCCAGCACCAGCGACCACGCCGGGACCGGGCGCGCCGAGGCGAGCGTGTGTCCCGCGCCGGCCAGCACGACGCAGGCCGCGGCGAACAGCGCGGCCCTGAGCAGCCGCACGCCCGCGCCCGCGCGGCGCACGGCGGCGCGGTCTGCGGGAACGGCGGCATCGGCGCCATCAGCGACAGGGGACATGACGGCCGTCAGTGTCTCACCACGCGCCACACCGGGGAACAGCGGGTGTCCGGCTCGCGCCGGTGTGCGGCAGTTCGAGCAGGACGCCCACCAGGAACGAATGCGCAGAAAGGGGCGAATCGCCCCGCGTTCATGCCGTCGCATACACCGACGCGTCCGCTCCCCGCATCGGCCGAACGAGCGGTATCACGCCAACACCGCGCTTAGGAAGTGGTCTTCGCGGCAATACGTATCCGTATGTCGAGCCGCAGCCAGGAGGCTGGAGCATGAGCATCTGGTGGTCACTCCATTTGCGGCGCGAGGCTGCGAGCGTTCCGCTGGCGCGGAGGCTCCTGCTGGGGACCATGGAGACCGTCGGGGTCGACCCCGACATCTCCTTCGATCTCTCGGTGGCCCTCTCCGAGGCCTGTGCGAACGCCGTGGAACACGCCGATTCCGCCGCGGGGTACAGCGTCACCGCACACATCGACGGCGACCACTGCCGTATCGAGGTGGCCGACTCCGGGCCCGGACTTCCCCGCGACCGCGTCCTGCGCACGGCCCGGCCGCTGACCCGAAGGGGCCGGCAGGCCGAGCACGGACGCGGACTCTTCCTGATCGAAGCGCTGGTGGACCACGTCCACTTCGACGACCGGCCGGGCCACGGCACCGTCGTCGCCTTCGACAAGGTCCTGAAGTGGCGCGACGACGCGCTGCTCAAGGCGTCGTAGCGCCGCTTCCCTTCGCCCCTGGGACCGCCCTGGGGCCCCTGGGGCCCCCTGGGACCACCCTGGGACCACCCTGGCTCCGCCTACCGGCCGCCCGGCCGCCGGCCGCCCTCGGACCCTTCGCCCTCCCGGCGCCGCGTCAGCCGCGCAGCGCCGCCATCCACGACTCGACCTCGTCCGCCTGCCGCGGCAGGCCGGCGGAGAGGTTCCGGTTGCCGTCCGCGGTCACGAGGATGTCGTCCTCGATACGCACGCCGATCCCGCGGTACTCCTCGGGCACCGTCAGGTCGTCGGTCTGGAAGTACAGCCCCGGCTCCACGGTGAGCACCATGCCGGGCTCCAGCGTGCAGTCCACGTACGCCTCGGTGCGCGCGTGCGCGCAGTCGTGCACGTCCAGGCCGAGCATGTGGCCGGTGCCGTGCAGCGTCCAGCGGCGCTGCAGGCCGAGTTCGAGCACCCGCTCCACCGGGCCCTCCAACAGCCCCCACGCGACCAGGCGCTCGGCCAGCACCCGCTGCGCCGCGTCGTGGAAGTCGCGGTAGGCCGCGCCCGGCTTGACCGCGTCGATGCCGGCCTGCTGCGCGTCGTACACCGCGTCGTAGATCATGCGCTGGAGCGGGGTGTAGCGACCGCTGATCGGCAGGGTGCGCGTCACGTCGGCGGTGTAGAGGGTGGTGGTCTCCACGCCGGCGTCCAGCAGCAGCAGTTCGCCGGAGCGGACCGGGCCGTCGTTGCGCTCCCAGTGCAGGGTGGTGGCGTGCGGGCCCGCGGCGCAGATGGAGTTGTAGCCGACGTCGTTGCCCTCGACGCGGGCGCGCAGGAAAAACGTCCCGTCGATGTACCGCTCCGAGGTGGCCTCCGCCCGGTCCAGGACCTTCACCACGTCCTCGAAGCCGCGCACGGTGGACTCGCACGCCTTCTCCAGCTCGCCGATCTCGAACTCGTCCTTGACCAGGCGCAGCTCGGACAGGAACACCGTCAACTCGGCGTCGCGCTCGGCGGTCACCTTGTCGGTGAGCGCCGCCTCGACGCCGGCGTCGTGGCCGCGCACCACGCGGACCGGGCCGGTGGCCTCGCGCAGCAGGTCGGCGACCTCGCGGACGTCGCGGCAGGGCAGCCCGAGCAGCTGCTCGGCCTCGGTGAGGCTGGTGCGCCGGCCGACCCACAGCTCGCCCTGGCCGGACAGCCAGAACTCGCCGTTCTCCCGGTCCGAACGCGGCAGCAGGTAGGCGACGGCCTCGTGGCCGCCGTCGGCGAGGGGTTCGAGGACCAGCACGGCGTCCTCGGTCTGGTCGCCGGTGAGGTGGACGTACTCGGTGGCGGCGCGGAAGAGGTAGTTCGTGTCGTTGGAGCGGGTGCGCAGGTTGCCCGCGGGGACCACGATGCGCTCGCCGGGGAAGCGCGCGGAGAGCGCGGCGCGGCGGGCGGCGGTCTGCGCGGCCTGCGGGATCGGCTCCAGGCCGTGCCGCTCGGTGTCGGCCCAGCCGGTCTTCATGGCGGCGGCCAGCTCGTCGGAGACCGCGGGGTAGAGGCCGTTCTTGCGCTGCTTGACGGGCGGCTTGTCGGCGTCGCCCTGCTCGCCGGACCGCTCCCGCGCGTCCTCGGCCGCGCTCGGGGCCGCGTCCCCGGCCGCGCCTTCGGCCGCGTCCCCGGCCCGCTGCTCCTCGACGGCCTGCTGGCCCTCGGCCTCCGCCACGTCCTGCCTCCTCGCGTATGAACCTTTCGTCCCATCGTATGTGCGGGGCGGGGGAGGGACGACGGCGCGGGCGGGTCAGGGGCCGGGGCCGGGGAGGGGCGGTTCGGGGGCACGCGGCCTGGGGACGGCGGCCGGGTGCACGCGGCCGGGTGCACCCGGCTGGGCGGGCGGCGCCCGTCGGCCGTGCCGGGGCGGCGCCCGGCGCCTTCGCCGCGCTCAGTCGAAGCGCGCCACCAGCAGCACCAGGTCCTCCGCGCCGTCCGTCGCGTCGAGGCCGTCCGGCAGCACCGCGTCGACCACGTGGTCGGCCAGCCGCTCCGGGTCCTCGCGGACCGCGCGCGGCGCTCCCTGGGCCGCCGCGTGCAGCCGTGCGAACGCGCGGTCGGTGGACTCCCCGGTACGGTGCAGCAGCCCGTCGGTGTAGAGCAGCAGGCTCTCGCCGGGGCGCGCGATCAGCTCCACGCTGGGCGCCTCCCAGCAGCTCAGCATGTTCAGCGGCGCGGACAGCGACGTCTCGACGTACTCGCAGCGCCGGTCGCCGACCAGCAGCGGCGGGCAGTGGCCGGCCCCGGCGAGCGTCACCCTCCGGCCGTGGTCGCCGCCCGCGCTCCCGCCCGCGCCGACGACCGCCCCGCCGCTCGGGCCGCCGCCTCCGCCGGCCGGCACGGGGGCCGAGGTGTACGCGAAGAGCGCCGTGGCCGCGCGGGCCGGCTCGGTGAGCCGCAACAGCAGCTCCAGGTCGGAGAGCACCGCGACCGGGTCCTCGCCCTCCATCACCGCGTACGCCCGCAGCGACGCGCGCAGCCGGCCCATCGCGGCCACCGCGCCCGGCCCCGCGCCGGTGACCCCGCCGACCGCGAGGCCGAGCGCGCCCTCGGGCAGCGGCAGCGCGTCGAACCAGTCGCCGCCGCCCCGCGGTCCCGTCGCGTGCCGCACCGCCATCCGCACGCCGGGCACCCGCGGCAGCCGGGCCGGCAGCAGCTCGGCGGTGAGGGCCGCGGCGGCGCGCTCGGCGCGGGCCAGGCCCAGACAGCGGGCCAGGTGCTCGGCGGCGTGCCGCAGATAGAGCCCGACCAGCCGGCGCCGGGCCTCGGCGGGCTCGGCCGGCTCGTCGTAGAACCACACCGCGGTGCCGAGCCGGCCGTCGGTCTCCGAGGCGAGCCGCAGCGCGTAGGCCGCGCCGATGCCGAGCTGCGCGGCGACCTCGCGGTGCCGGGCGCCGAGCGCGGCGTCGTGGAGCAGGTCGCGGTGCACGGACTCGCAAGCCGCGTCCTCGGCTCCGCCCGCGCCCGTCTCGCCCGCGCCCGTCCCGGCCGCACCCGCCCCGCCTACGCCCGTCTCGCCCGCACCCGTCTCGCCCGCTCGGACCCGGCCCGCTTCGGTCCCGCCCGCGCCGGTCCCGCCCGTGTCGTAGCGGACGGTCTCCAGCGCGCCGAGGTCGTGGTGGCGCAGACCGAGGCCGACGGTCAGGTCGGGGCCGAGGCCGTCGGCCGGGGCGAGCGTGATCGCGCCGCGGTGCGCGCCGACCAGCGTCGCGCCGGCCTGCAGCACCTCGTGCAGCACGTCGTCGAGGACGGAGGTACGGCCCAGCCGCTCGGTCAGCTCGTGCAGCAGCGACAGGTCGCAGACCCAGGAGGCGAGCCGGTCCTGCACGGCCGGCGCGATCGCCGCGCCGCCGCCCGGTCCGCTCGCGGCGGCGGAGCCGGACGGCGCCGAATGGGCGGAAGCAGTGAGGGAAGTGGAAGCAGCGGGCGCAGAAAGGGGAGGGGCGGGAGAGATGTCGGGGCCCGGAGCCGGGGGACCGGCGTCCGGCGGTCCCTCCGCCGGACGCGGAACGCCCCTGGCGTCCGGCGGGGTCGGACCCTGCGGAGCGGTGCTCGCGGCGACGGCGGCGATCGCGGCCGCCGGACCCGCGCCGCAGGTCGGTGCCACGGGCGCGCCGACGGACCCGGCGGCCGGTCCGGAGACCGGTGCCGCCTGCGCGGCGTCAGTTTCCGCCTGTACGGGAGGAGGCGGCTCTGTTCCGGCCACTTTTCTGAGGTGGGCGGGAGTCATGGCCGGGAACTTCCGGCCAGCGACCGGTAGGTGGGGCAATCAGCGCTTTTCGTCCGCTGTGAGCGGAGCATCTGCATGAATAGCATCGCAAACCCCCATGTCGTGCTGCGCCGCTACCAAGGAACCCACTTCTACACGCACGGCCATGGGGTGTCCAGGATTGTCCCGGTACCGGAAAAGGTGTCGGAGTCTTGCGGCATCCGGTGCCCACCCCGTACGTTGGCCGAAAAGCGATACCCCCGCTTCATGCGCGCTGTCGACTGATCCCAGCCAACAGCGCGTCATATTGCGGGTGATGGGTAGGAACCCGGAGTCCGGTTGCAGCGTCGTAGTACGTGAACAGGTGACGGCCGACCCAGCGCCGAGTGGTGAGGGGTGCTGCGCCCGCAGGAGCCGTGGACATGGTTCCTGACCAGGGCTTGAGTGCAACGAGCGCCACACGAGCGCCACCCTCCGCCATGTTCCACGCTCGGCTGGCAGCGTGATGTGCTGCCTCGTACGCGGTGTGCTCCACAGTTACGTTGTGTCATGGGCAGATCCCTGGGCGTTAACGGAAAGGAACGAGCGCTGATGCGCGAGATCCTCGGAAGGCGACGCAAGATCTCAGGCCGGCGGAAGGCGCGTACCGCGGTGCGGGATGCCGCGCTGGCGTACGCCGGTCAGTGGAATTGGCGCGTGGTGCCGGGCGTCGGGTTCGACCCCCGTCGCATCGGCCGGCGCCCGTTGTCCGTGCGCGGCGGGCTCTCGGCGCTCTCCGGGCAGTCCGCGCGGCAGCCCGGCGGGCCGGCCCGCGAACAGCCGCCGGCGTGCGCGTGTCCGCGTCCCAACTGCCCGGTGCCGGGCGGCCATCCGCTCGATCCGGGCCTGCTCGCCGCGACCCGCGACCCGCGGATGGTCGGCTGGTGGTGGTCCCGTACGCCCGACGCGCCGATCGTGCTGGCCACCGGCGACGGCGTGTCCGCGGCCAGCCTGCCGGCGGTGGCGGGCGAGCGCGCCCTGTCGGTGATCGAGCACCTCGGCATCCGGCTCGGCCCGGTCATCGCCACGCCGACCCGGTACGTCTTCCTGGTCGCGCCCTACTCCCTGGACGAACTCGGCGAACTCCTCGACAGCCAGGAGTGGGTGCCCACCTCGCTGCGCTACCACGGCGACGGGGGCTATGTGCCGCTGCCGCCCTCCGGTCCGGCCGGCGGCGCGGAGGACGCGCCGGGAGCGCCGGGCGAGCCGTACTGGGTGCGCGAGCCGATGCCCTCGGGGGACGGCGCGGGCGGCGCGGCCGACGGGGAGGACACCGAGGGCGCCGGCGGCGCGGTGGTCCGCGCGGGCGGCGTCGACGAGGACGGACTGCTGTGGCTGCCGCGGATCGGCACGCTCGTCGACGCGCTGGTCCGGGCCGGCCGCACCGCGCCGGACATCGACCGGCTGCGTTACTGAGTCGCTCTCGCGTTCCGCCCGTCCTCGCTCTTCGCGCGAGCTCGCCCGTCCAGTACGTCCAGAAGTCCTCCACTCGTCGTCCACGTTCCACGCCTGACCGCCGCCGGGGCCGCGTCGCCGCCTCCGGCGGCTTTCGGCTGTTCGGGCTGATCGCGCTGTTCGGGCAGGCCCTGCTGTTTCGGCTGTTCCGGCTGCTCCGGCCGTCCGGGTCGTCCGGGTCGTCCGGGTCGTCCGGGTCGTCCGGGTCGTCCGGGTCGTCCGAGGCGTCCCGAGCCGTTCGGCCACCTCCGCTACGCGACGCCCGTGTCCGCGGCGCTGACGGCGTCCGGTGGCGCGCCCGGGGCTATGGTCGTGGGATGTGCGGCGGGCGAGCGATGTGACGGGCGGATCGGTGGCGGACGGGACACGCGGGCGGCGGACGCCCGAGGCCGCGTCACGGCGGCGAGTGCCCGAGGGCGCGTCACGGGCGCGGCGCGCACCCGAGGGCGGATCGCGGCAGACCTCCGACGACCAGGCCCGTATGCGGGCGGAGGGGTTGCGGCGCGTGGCCTTCGCGAGCGTCGCCGCGCTGGCCGTGGTGCTCCCGCTCGCGGTGGCCGAAGCCGGTGACTCCGGGGCCACACATGGCAACGCCCGGTCGCTGACGACGGGGGATGCATCAGCGACCGGGCTGTTCAAACGGTAACAAGACTTCAGCCGATCGCAAATTCACAGATCGGATGCCTGAGGCGATTTACCAGCGTATACATGGGAGTTGTGATCGGAATCACTGACCGACCGCTCAGTCGGCACCCCCGAAAGGGGGCCCCGGCCCCGCACGCGCGGTGGCACCGACCGCGGCGGGGGCAGGGGCGTCCCGGTCGCCTCAGCTGAGGGTGATCTGGCGGTTCATGAGTCCGCTGCGGGCCCTGCGCTCCTCCGCCGTCAGCGGCTCACCGCGCCCGAGCGTCTCGGCCAGCCGCTCGCCGAACGCCGCCGCCGGCTTCTCGACCTCGTCGGCCGGCATCCCGACCGGCAGGTCCCACACCGGCACCAGCAGGCCGTGCGCGCGGAACGACCCCACCAGCCGGGTGCCCTCGCCGAGCGAGGACGCGCCGGCCGCGTGCAGCCGGGCGAGCGCGTCGAGCAGTTCCTCCTCCGGGTGCGGCATGACCCAGCGCAGGTGGTTCTTCTCCGGGGTCTCGCACCAGTACGCGGCGTCCACGCCGGACAGCCGGACGGTCGGGATCGCCGCCTGGTTGGCCCGCTCCAGGGACGCGGCCACGTCGCCGGTGGCGGCGTCCGCCTCCTCCAGCCAGAACTCGAACCCCGAGTGCACGACCGGCTCGAACGCCGCGTCGAGGTCCAGCAGGTCCTGCAGCCGCGGGCCGTCCGGAGCCGGGCGGCGGCTCTCCACCGGCTTGCCCGGCTCGGCGGTCAGCGCGCGCGACAGCGTGTCGGCGAGGTCCCGGCTGATGTCGCCGGAGGCCGCGTCGTTCTGCAGGCCCAGCAGCACCACGCCGGTGTCGCGGCGCAGCGCCGGCCAGGCCATCGGCAGCACGGTCCCGAGCGTCACCGCGGGCACGCCCTCGGGCAGCCCGCCCTTCAGCGTCAGGTCGACCGTGGCCGCGGGGACCAGCTCGCGCAGCGCGATCCAGTCGCACTCGCCGGGCAGGCCCTCGAACGGCCGGCGGACCAGCTCGGTCACCGCGTGCGCCGCCTCCCGGCCGTGGCACGCCTTGTAGCGGCGGCCCGACCCGCACGGGCAGGGCTCGCGGGCGCCGACCACCGGCACGGCGCCGTCGGCCGGACTGCTCCCGTTCCCGCGTCCGTCCCCGCTCCCGGCCTGCCGGCCCTTGCTCCTGACGGCGGTCGCGCGCTTCTTGGCCATGGCTCGGTCTCTCCCGTTACGGCTTACGGCGTCGGTACGGCCGCGAGCCTAGCGCCCGCCGGGGCGCGGCGTTCCGCGTCGCGCGGCGGGTCACCCGGGCGTGCGGTGACCCGGGCGCGCGCGTCATCCGGGCGTGCGGGTCACTCGGGCACGCGCGTCACCCGGGCATGCTGGTGACTCGGGCATGCGCGTCACCCGGGCGCAGGGAGCGTCCCCGCCGTGCTCAGGCGAGGTCCTCCAGCGACTCGGCGAGGTCGAGCGGCAGGTCGAGGGGGATGCCGCGGGGCAGCCCCATGCCGCCGCCGGCGCCGAGCGGTTCATCGCGCCGGGCGTGCCGGCCGCGGACCGCGAGCACCGCCCAGACCGTGACCTGGCCGGGCGCGTCCCGCACGCCCCAGCGCAGCGCGAGGCTCGCGACGATCCCCAGCCCCCGGCCGCCGTGCGCGGTCAGGGAGGGACTGGCCGGGCGCGGCCGGGTGGGCCCGCCGCCGTCGGTGACCTCCAGGACCAGCAGCCCGTCCGCCTCGACCGACCACGCGGCGCGTATGCCGGGGCCCGCCTCCTCGTCACCGCCGCCGTCGCCGTCCTCGCGGACGCCGAAACGACCGGCGGGCGCCTGAGCGCCCACCCGACCCGTCCGCCCGCGGAGCTCAACATCGGCCGCCGCCAGGGGCCTGGCATGCCGGCACGAGTTGCTGAGCAGCTCGGAGAGGATGAGGACCGCGTCGTCGACGACGGTGTCCGGCACCTCGTGCGCGTCCAGATCCGCACGCAGCCGGCGCCGTGCGTCCGCGACACCCGTCGGACCATGGGGCAGGGCCATGGTCGTGGACGTCGGCACTTCTTGCGCGACCATCAACGACACCCCCGAGACCTCCTTCACCCCACGCCACAGAGGGGATGCCCCCTGTGCCTCGACCGGAAACAAGCCAACGGCGATCTCTTGCGGCGCATACGATCCGGGGTGCTTTGCGCCTATGCCACCGACACGATCCGGCGTGTGAACGGCGCTCCGCGTGCGCCGGGGCACACACTGTGAGCGGGGCAACCATGTTTTCCGGCCACGACGGCCCGCGACCACCACTGGGCGGGGTGTCGCCCCGGCGCCGCCTCAGCGGCCGAGCTGCGCCAGCACCTGCGCCGGGCGGTTGGTGATGACCGCGTCGACGCCGGCGCGCACGCACAGCTCCACGTCCTCGGGCCGGTCGACGGTCCACACGTGCACGGCGTGGCCGGCGCGGTGCAGCCGGTCCACGTAGCCGGGGTTGGCCCGCACGATCCGCAGGCTCGGCTGGCGATGGCCGCGCCGGCCGGCAGCCGTCCGTCGCGGTGGCGCGGCGACACGTACTGCATCAGGTAGACGGTCGGCAGCGCGGGCGCCGCCACCTGGATCCTGCGCAGCGAGCGCGCCGAGAAGCTCATCACCCGGACGGCCGAGCGCGTGCCGGGCGCCGGGGAGTCGAGCCCGAACCGCCGCAGCAGCTGCAGCAGGCGCTCCTCCACCTGGCCGGCCCAGCGGGTGGGGTGCTTGGTCTCGATGGCCAGCTCGACCCTGCGGTCGGTGTCGGCGACGAGTTCGAGGAGGCGGTGGAGGGTGAGGACGCGGTTGGCGTCGCCGTAACGCCCCTCGGCGCTGTCGTGGGCGGGGCCGTGGGCGGGGCCGTGAGCGGGGTCGCCGGCGCGTTCCCCGCTGCTTGCGCCGGTGCGTTCGTCGGAGCGCTCCGGGGCCTCCGCGTCGGCGCTCTGGCCCTTCCAGGAGCCGAAGTCCAGCGCCGCGAGGTCGGCGAGCTCCAGCGAGGACACCGCGCCGCGCCCGTTGGAGGTGCGGTTGACCCGCCAGTCGTGCACGCACACCAGCTCGCCGTCGGCGGTCAGCCGCACATCGCATTCCAGCGCGTCGGCGCCGTCCTCGATGGCCTTCCGGTACGCGGCGAGCGTATGTTCTGGTACGTCCTCGGAGGCGCCCCTGTGGGCGACGACCTGGACCGGCCGTCCCTCCCGGTACGCATCGGGGGCAACACGCGCAAACGTCACCGGGCCATCGTGCCACCCGGGCCCCGGAAGCGGCGGCCGCGCGGCGTGGCGACCGTGACGCGGAAGCACAGGAGGCCCACACATGGGCGCACAGCTACCGCTTACGGCGGTCCGACACGCCGTGGGAAATGCTGTGTCCACGTAAACGTTGGACCGTGGGTGTCCTTGTCCTGAACCTCCAGAGGAGAACTGCTGTGAGCACCGAGAACGAAGCCGGGTCCGGGTCCTCCGTGCCGGCTCCGGCCGTGGAGCCGGCGGCGGCCGGGCACGAGGGTGCCGCGGCTGACAGCACCGGGGCCGCGGCCGCCGCGTCTTCCGCGGCGCCTTCTTCTGCTTCTTCTGCTTCTTCTGCTTCTTCCGCATCCGCATCCTCCACGTCCGCTCCTTCGGCGGCCGAGGGGGCATCGGAGGCATCGTCGGAGGCGGCGCCGTCCGCGTCGTCCGCCTCTCCCGCGGCGTCTTCCGCTTCCGCGTCGACCGCCGCCGCGGAGGACCCGCGCACGGCGGTGCTGCCGACGCAGTCCGCGCCCGCTGCTCCCGCGACGCCGTCCGCGCCTCCGGCCCCGCCCGCCCCCGCCGCTCCCCCGGCCGCCGGATCGCCGCTCCAGGCGCCGCCGCCGGTGGGCCCGCCGTCGCCGTACGGCCCGCCGCCCGCCGCGCTGTCCGGCGGCGTCGCCGGCGGCACCTCCGAGCCGGAGCCGGTGCCCGCGGGCGTCGGCGCGGCCACCGCGGGCGGTCAGGCGGGCGCTCAGCCGGTTGCTCAGTCGGGGACTCAGCCGGGCGCCGCCTCGTCCGCGTACGACCGCCACGACCCGTACGGCCGGCCGGGCGGCCACGACCCGTACGACCGTCCGCACGAGGGCTACGGCAGGACGCCGGTGCCGCACGACGCGCCGCCGCCGGTCGGCTTCGCCTCGGAGCAGCCGCCGCCGCACCAGCCGCACCAGCCGCCGGCCCACCAGCCGCAGCAGCCCTACGAGCCGCCGCAGCCCCACGCGGCGCCCACCCAGGCCGGGCAGGCCGGGCAGCCCCAGCCGTCCCAGCACTCCCAGCAGCCCTCGCACGAGGGGGGCTCGGGGCACGGGACCTCCGACCCGTACGCCGTGCCGACCACCCCGGCGTACGCGGCGGGCGGCCCGGTCTACGACGCCCCGCCCGCCCAGCCCGGCGCCGGGGGTCCCGGCGGGCCCGGCGGACCGGTGTGGGGCGCGCCGGTGCCGACGCCCCCGGAGGGCAAGCGGCGGCGCGTCGGCGGCCTGATCGCCGCGGTCGTGGTGGCCGCGCTGGTCGCGGGCGGCGTCGGCGGCGGCATCGGCTACGGGATCGCGAACAACGACAACGACAACGGCTCGACGACCGTCTCCGCGCCGGCCGACACCAAGGCACTCAACCGCGCCCCCACGTCGGTCGCGGGCATCGCCAACAAGGCGCTGCCGAGCGTCGTGACCATCAAGGCGAGCGGCAGCCAGGAGAGCGGCACCGGCACCGGGTTCGTCTTCGACACCCAGGGCCACATCCTGACCAACAACCACGTGGTCGCCCCGGCGGCGAACGGCGGCAAGCTCACCGTCACGTTCTCCAACGGCACCACCTACGACGCCTCGGTCGTCGGCCGCGCCCAGGGCTACGACGTGGCCGTGGTGAAGCTGAAGAACGCGTCGAGCGCGAAGCTCACGCCGCTGCCGCTGGGCAACTCCGACCAGACGCAGGTGGGCGACGCCACGATCGCGATCGGCGCGCCGTACGGCCTGTCCGGCACGGTCACCACCGGCATCGTGAGCGCGATGCACCGCCCGGTCGCGTCCAGCGACGAGCAGGGCAGCAGCGCGTCGTACATGAGCGCGATCCAGACCGACGCGTCGATCAACCCGGGCAACTCCGGCGGCCCGCTGCTGAACGCGCAGGGCGCGGTGATCGGCATCAACTCCGCGATCCAGCCCGGCGGCACCAGCCAGCCCGGTGAGCAGGGCGGCAGCGTGGGCCTCGGCTTCGCGATCCCGATCAACCAGGCCCGCCGGGTGGCCGACCAGCTGATCAAGACCGGCGTGCCGGTCTACCCGGTGATCGGCGTCAGCCTGAACACGCAGTACCAGGGCGAGGGCGCGCAGATCGCGAGCGGTTCCGACGCGGTCACCGCGGGCGGCCCCGGCGCCAAGGCGGGCCTGAAGGCCGGGGACGTGATCACCAAGTTCGACGACCAGATCATCGACAGCGGCCAGACCCTGATCGGGGAGATCTGGCAGCACCAGCCCGGCGACAAGGCGACCATCACCTACACCCGCGACGGCTCCTCCCACACCACGACCGTCACCCTCGGCAGCCGCACCGGCGACTCCAACTGACCCCCACCCCGCGTTACGCTGTCCCCCGCGCACCCCGCCTCCCCCGGCGGCGCCTGCGCGGGGAGGCTTGCCCGAGCGGCCGAAGGGAACGGTCTTGAAAACCGTCGTGGCAGCGATGTCACCGTGGGTTCAAATCCCACAGCCTCCGCGGTAGCGGTAGACGTGCAGGTGGGGCGGCCCCCGGACTTCCGGGAGCCGCCCCACGTGTGTGCCCCTGGAGACCGCCGCGGACCAGTTCGTGTGGTCAGCCTGCGATCGGATTCACCGGCCAGGTCCCGCGACCACACACCGGCGATCGAGGCGGCGCACAACCTCAACGCGGCGTCGCGCGCGGTCGACCGACACGCCACCGGCAGGACTCCCGGCACCCTGGCCGACGGGCGCGAGCGCAACCGGGCGGTCTTGATCGACGCCTTTCACGAGGCCGCCCGGGGCGACGTCGGCGTGAGCGGAGAGGCCCACCCGGGGCGGGACCTGCTCCTGCCGGAGGCGAGGCGGGACGGCGAGTGGACCGTGCCGACGATCAGCGGACACGGGGGGCGGGCCGGCGCTCGCGGAGCGCGGACGAAGGGATTGGCGTGAGTCGAGCGTTAAGCGGCTTGTGAGCTGCTATGCCTGATCCCCTGAAAGTAAGTAGAATCCCGAGTCTGCCCGGATAAAGTGCCAGGTCAATAAGTGTGCTCCCCGCGCAAGCGGGGCTGTTCCCCGACTCGCCGCGCCGGCCAAGCCGCTGGGGATGTGCTCCCCGCGCAAGCGGGGCTGTTCCCGTCACCTTCACGAACGCCTTCGGGGTGTGCACGTGCTCCCCGCGCGAGCGGGGCTGTTCCCCGGCACTCGTAAATCACCATGTGCTGGCCGCCGTGCTCCCCGCGCGAGCGGGGCTGTTCCCCCGCCCGGGTCGTGCGTCTGCGCCCCGTGCCAGTGCTCCCCGCGCGAGCGGGGCTGTTCCCGCCCAGTCCGTCGCCGACCTCGGCCAGTTGATGTGCTCCCCGCGCGAGCGGGGCTGTTCCCGCGCTCCCCCAGTACCCGCTCCGCCTCGACCGGTGCTCCCCGCGCGAGCGGGGCTGTTCCCGACCTGGCCGAGTGCGTCGAGGCCCTGCTGATGTGCTCCCCGCGCGAGCGCGGCTGTTCCCGGCACGGTTGCGCCGACGGCTGGCGTCGGCACGTGCTCCCCGCGCGAGCTGTTCCCACGCCCGCGCGGGCACGCCACTGGTCGCTCGCGTGCTCCCCGCGCGAGCGGGGCTGTTCCCTCGCCGCTGGAGTGCCCGCTGTGCCGGCCGTGGTGCTCCCCGCGCGAGCGGGGCTGTTCCCGACGTCCCGCTTCTCGAGTACGCCACCCGCTAGTGCTCCCCGCGCGAGCGGGGCTGTTCCCTGCAGCGCCGTGTCGAGACCGCCTTCGCTCCAGTGCTCCCCGCGCGAGCGGGGCTGTTCCCGCCAACAGGGTCTGGGCGCGTGGACGACCTACGTGCTCCCCGCGCGAGCGGGGCTGTTCCCCCGAATGTGCCGAGCTTGATTTCGGCGACGCCGTGCTCCCCGCGCGAGCGGGGCTGTTCCCAGTGCACCGGAGGCGGGGTAGGCGGAGGTGACGTGCTCCCCGCGACCGCGGGGCTGTTCCCTAGCCGCCGCATCGGCTGCACTGGCTGGAGTCGTGCTCCCCGTGCCTGCGGCACCCCCCGCAGATTCCAAAACTCTACATAGTGCATCACGCCGGTGCTCCCCACGCCCGCCGCGTGGCCCTACGGCGTGACCGGGACCTCGTAGACGATGTCGCAGGTCGGCGCGGGGACCACGATGTCCGCCGTCTCGACCGGGCGGCCGTCCTCCGCGTAGTAGGTGCGCACGATGTGCGTCGCCAGCGTGGACTTCTGGACGCCCAGGAGGGTGGCTTCCTCGGCGGTCACCGCGCGGGGTGAGGGCTGCTCGACCGCGCGGGTGACGGTGATGCCGATCTCGGCCATGCGGCGGACGACGCCGAGGCCGGCGTGGGGGCCGCCCTCGGGGAGGACGATCAAGGTGCCGGCCGTGAGGGCGTAGGGCTCCCAACTGGTCGAGAGCTGGACGGGTTTGCCGTCCGCGAGGAACTCGTAGGCCGTTCGGACGGTCAAGTCGCCCTCGGCAATGCCGAGTCGGGCCGCGATGTCGGCCGGGGCCGGGACCTTCGCGTCGGTCCGGCTCTCCCACGTACCCCGCTTGCCGAGCGCCGCCATGTCCGCGGAGAACGGCGAACCCCCGGTCTGCTCGCGGTAGATGGACCGCACGATCCGCAGACGCTCTCGTGGCGCGGCCACGTACGTACCCGAGCCCGCCCGCCCCTCCAGCGTGCCGAGCGAGATGAGCAGCTCCTGCGCGCGCCGGATCACGTTGTCGCCGACCCCGTACTGCTGCGCCAGCTCGGCGCGTGACGGGAGGCGGTCGCCGGGCGCCCACTCCCGGTTCGCGATGCGCTCGCGGAGCACGTCGGCGATGCGGAGATACGGCGGCTGATCAGGCATGTGGACAATCTAGTCCACTAGCTCTAATCTAGTTAACTAGCTTCACTGAGAGTGCTCGCACGGCAACGGAGGACACCCTTGTGCCGCCACCAGAAGCACGCATCGCCGACATCACCACGCGCCTCGCCGCCGCCGGACTCCGACCACAGCGCAAGCAGCACCCGAGGCACGTCACGGTCGAGGCGATCGTCCCGGCCTCGTTCCCCGACGAGTCCTGGCCCGGCGTCCTGGCGGCGCTGGAGTCCGCCGACTGGTTCGGCCTCACCGACAACTCCGCGCGCGGCCGCGTCCTCTGGGCCGCCATCCGTACCAGCGGCCCCACGGGCCCGGCCACGGCCGGCGACGCCCCGGGCGAGCCGCCGCGCATTCAGCCGTAGGAGCTGATCCACGTGTACGTCCGATTCCGCCGAGCACTACGCCTGTTGAGGCGGCAGCCGGCACGTCCAGCGGGATGTCACCGCCAACGTCCGTTCCAATCGGCGAGTTTGGGCCCCGCGGGTGCCCTCGCCGCACGTCCCTTACGGCGTACGAGGCCGTACGAGCAGCCCGCATTTTCGCCCGCACCACCGCTCGTACCGCTGTCTGGTGACGACATACCGCTCGTCCGGCCGTATGTCCTCACCGCCGAGGAACGGACCCTGTACGGCTACGAGTTGGCGGGAGCCGTCGCGTGAGCGCCCGGCATCAACAGGTGGCCGACGATCTCCGGCGGCGTATCGTCTCGGGCGCGCTGACCACGGGGGAGCGGCTGCCGTCCGAACGGCAGCTGTCCGCGCACTATCGGGTCAGCACGCCGACGCTTCGTGACGCGCTTGGCGTCCTCCAGGCGGAGGGGCTGGTCGAAAAGGTCCAGGGTCGCGGCAACTTCGTCCGCGAACCCGCTCCCCGGCTCACGTACCCGGGCCGCCACCCGGGCGCCGCTGAAGTCGCCGACCTGCACGTCGTGTCCAGCTTCAGCGAGGTCGCGGCAGCCGGCGAGGTGGCCGCGCGACTCGGCGTACCGCCCGACACCACGGTCACGCGGTACGTCTGCCTCGCCCACCGTGGCGACACTCCGCACAGCCTCACGCACCTGTACGTACCGCACGCGGCACATGAGTTGGAGCCCCCATCCGTCCCGCTCTCCCCGTGGGGCGACGACCTCCTCGAACAGTTCGCCGACCGGGCCGCCGGGCCTGCGGCACGTGCAACGCACCAGGTCACCGCACGGTTTCCCACCGACGCGGAAGCACAGTCGCTGCGCATCGCCGTACGTACGCCGGTCCTTGCGATCGAGCGCCGAGTCGTCGCCGAGCGGTCCGAGCCCGACACGCAGGAGGCGCGCGTTCTCGCGTACGCCCTCGTCGTCCTGCCCGGAGACCGCGCTCGCATCGCCTTCGCCACCCGACACCCCGACCCCGACCACCACTGCGAACCGGACCAGAAAGGCGCGGCGCGATGATCGACACATCCCTCCGCACGGCGTCCCCGGCCCTGGGGACCGCCGCCGCGGCGACATTGGACCCGCCGGCGTCGCCGCCCGATTGGGTTGCCGTGAGCTGGAGTTGGCAGCGAAGTCCGCGCTGCGTGCCGCGTGCCCGACGCCACTTGCGGCGCGAGTTGGAGGCATGGGGCCTGGCCGAACTCGCGGACGTCGCGGAGCTGGTGCTGTGCGAGCTGTTCACCAACGCCGTACGGCACGCCCGCGGTCCGCGCGACCGCCGTATCGCGACGCGCTACCAGCGGGTGCCCGGCGGCGTGCGCGTCGAGGTGCACGACGCGTGCGCGACCTGGCCTGCGCTGAAGCAGACCGAGGGCAACGAGGAGTCCGGACGCGGGCTCGCTCTGGTCGACGCGCTGACCGGCGCGCGCTGGGGCGTCAGCGAACGCGACGGCATCGGAAAGCTGGTGTGGGCGGTCGTTGCCGCGGAAACCACGCCGGAATCGAAGGAGGAGAAGGAACAGTGAAGATCACACAGGCCGCAGAGACCACGGAGCAGCAGACCGTACGTGCTCCGGCTGCCCGTGCCGTGCCCGAGGGGGCTGCGGCCCCGGGGGCACTTGCCGCGAGCGAGGGCTGCGCCGAAGGGGAGGCGCTGAGCGCGTCGACCGTGACCCCCGCGTCCGGCGCGATCGTGCCGCCGGGCCGGCAGTGGACGCTGACCACGGTCGGCGGCCATGTCACCAGCGGCTACCTGCCCGGTTGGGCCGAGGAGGACCCGAGCGCGAGCAGCGTCCCGCTCGACCGGCTCGCCGTCCGCCTGGACGACATCTGCCACCGCGCGCCCTTCGAGGGCCAGACCCTCCGCCTGGCGCCCGGCGGCTACGGTCTGGGGGAGGAGACGCCCGTCTTCGCCGGCCACATCGAGTGCCGCCCCGACCCCGACGAGGGCCGCCCCGCGCTCCCCGTCGCCCACGTCCACCTGATCCACGACGTGTGGGCGCCGGCCCTCGACCCGGTTGCCCTGGCCGACTTCGCCGCGACCCTCCGCGCCCAGGCCGACCGCCTCGAACACGAGGTCCTGCCCCGCCTGGTCGCGTACCGCGAGGACTGGACGGAGCACCACGCGCTGAGCTGAGGTCCCCTCGCAGCAGTCGGCCCCGCCCGCACGCCAGACTCCGGCGCGCGGGCGGGGCTTCGCGCGGTTCGCACCTGATGGAGCCGGAGGTTCAGGGCAAGGTCTCGGCGTCCACCCGCGAGAAGATCAGATCGCTCTCGCCGGTCACCGGGCCGCGCCAGCGTACGGGCACAGCGGACGCCCCGCGCAGGGCAGTCGGGTACGACGCGGCGGCGTACTCGTTGGCCAGGCGGTAGACGTGGAAGCCGGCGCCGCGCATGGTGTCGAGCAACTCTTCGACGTCGTCGCCCAGTTGGCCCATGCGCTCGGGGGTGACCTCGACAGTGATCTCGGCGTCGGGGCGGAGCCGGCCGAGCATCGGGGCCATGCCGCGGACGACGCTGCCCTCGGCGCCCTCGACGTCGACCTTGATGACGCGCGCCGTTGTGATCTCGTCCGCATCGAGGATCTCGGGCAGCGGGTACGCCTCGATGTCGAACGTCGACTCGGCCGGCCCGTCGTAGGGGACGATGCTGTTCGCGCCCATGTTCGCGGAGCTGGCCAGTATGAACGTGAGCGTCTGCTGCCGGTCGGAGACCGCGGTGTGCACAGTGCGGATGTTGCGGCAGCGGTTGAGGCGCGCGTTCTGCACGAGCCGCGCGGTGAACGCCTCGGATGCCTCGATCGCGGCCACCCGCCCGCGCGGGCCGACGAGTTGGGACGCCAGCACGCTGAAGTACCCGATGTTCGCGCCGACATCGACGAAGGTGTCGCCGGACGCGAGCCGGTTCCGTAGCCACTGCGTCATCCGCGGCTCCCACACCCCGAACAGGTACAGGTACCGCTGGATGAGGTCTTGTGTGTCGACGGCGAACCGCGCGCCGACCGCGGTCTCGGTCACCCTGCGGCGCGGCTGGTCGCGCAGGTGCGGGTTCAGCCAGCGGTCGGCGAGCCGCGCCTTGCCGTACGTGCCCGGCGCGCTGCGTACGTACCGCCGCCCGAGGGTGACCAGGACTTCTCTCGTCGGGCCGCTCATTCGTACGCCTCTCCGCCGGGGGCCACGGGCACCGTAACACTGCCCTGCACGCCGCCGGGCCCCTAAGATCCTCAAGACGTCTTGATGACCTCATGGGGGTGGGGGCGCCGCGTGGACACGTCCGAGCAGGTCCTGACGATCGTCGCCGTGCTGCTGGGCGCGCTGATGACGTACGTGACGAACTACTGGACCGAGCGGCAGCGCATCCGCCGCGAGCTGCTCACGCGCTGGGACGACAAGAAGCTCGACGCCTACGAGAACTACGTCGACCGCGTGCGCGCCGCCGTCTTCTTCGCGGTCGAGCTGTACGAGCACCGCGAGGGCATCCGCGCGAGCGACGATCCCGAGCCGCAGCTCCGCGGCCAGCTCGCGGACGCGATCCGCTTACAGGGCCGGGCGTTCGAGCGGATCATGCTGCTGGCCGGCGACGAGGTGATCGAGGCGGCGCACGACCTCAACGCGGCGTCGCGCGCGGTCGACTGACAAGCGACGGGAAAGCAGGCGGGCACCCTGACCGACCGGCGCGAGCGCAACCGCGCGGTCTTCCGCGCGATCAACGCCTTCCACGAGGCCGCCCGTGTCGACCTCGGCGTCAGCGGCTCCGTGAGCAGAGAGGCACATCCGGAGCGGGACCTGCTCCTGCCGGAGGCGAGGCGGGAGGGTGAGTAGATCGTGCCGACGATCAGCGGAGAAGGGGACGGGCTCGCGAACGCGAGTGCGGGCGAAGGGATTGGCGTGAGCCGAGCGGTTAGTGTCTTTTGTTATGTTGCGCCCGATTCTCTGAAAGTAAGTAAAATCCAGAGTCTGCCCGGATAAAGTGCCAGGTCAATGAGTGTGCTTCCCGCGCGAGCGGGGCTGTTCCCCGGTTACGAATGTGTGGGGGTTGAGCGGAAATGTGCTTCCCGCGCGAGCGGGGCTGTTCCCACGCCGATCTGCACGGGCATCAGGCCGCTGTCGTGCTTCCCGCGCGAGCGGGGCTGTTCCCCGTACCGCGCGGCGCCCCGGCGCAGCAGGGGCGTGCTTCCCGCGCGAGCGGGGCTGTTCCCGCGCCCCCGGCTCGGGGGGCGGGCCCGGGGGCGTGCTTCCCGCGCGAGCGGGGCTGTTCCCCGGTTACGAATGTGTGGGGGTTGAGCGGAAATGTGCTTCCCGCGCGAGCGGGGCTGTTCCCGGAGCGGCCTTGCGTCCAATACACCTCAAGCAGTGCTTCCCGCGCGAGCGGGGCTGTTCCCCCCGCTCCCTGCCAGGCGTCGGGGGGTTCTGTGCTTCCCGCGCGAGCGGGGCTGTTCCCCGCTGGCATGCGCGCCTTCGTCGCCTTCGTTCGTGCTTCCCGCGCGAGCGGGGCTGTTCCCGGCACCAGCGAAACCGCCTGCTTCGACTGCCCGTGCTTCCCGCGCGAGCGGGGCTGTTCCCCGGGCGGCTAAGTCTTGGGAGGACACCCTTATGTGCTTCCCGCGCGAGCGGGGCTGTTCCCTGGGGCCCCAGCACGGGGTTCAACGGCTCCACGTGCTTCCCGCGCGAGCGGGGCTGTTCCCCCGCTCCCTGCCAGGCGTCGGGGGGTTCTGTGCTTCCCGCGCGAGCGGGGCTGTTCCCTGCTGCCCCTGCGCGACTACGTGTGCGCGATCGTGCTTCCCGCGCGAGCGGGGCTGTTCCCGGAGCGGCCTTGCGTCCAATACACCTCAAGCAGTGCTTCCCGCGCGAGCGGGGCTGTTCCCCGGCTCTACGTGGCCTACCACGGCGACAATGCGTGCTTCCCGCGCGAGCGGGGCTGTTCCCGGCCGTCTCCTCACTGCCGACGATCGCGGTCTGTGCTTCCCGCGCGAGCGGGGCTGTTCCCCAGTTGTGCGGGTTGGCCACCCATGCCGCGCCGTGCTTCCCGCGCGAGCGGGGCTGTTCCCACGGGGTCACTTCCCCATGGCCGCGCGCAGGGGTGCTTCCCGCGCGAGCGGGGCTGTTCCCACGAGGTCACCGGCGGCGGCCTGCGACGCTGCGTGCTTCCCGCGCGAGCGGGGCTGTTCCCATGGACAAGCTGTTGAGCGTCGGCAGCGCGATGTGCTTCCCGCGCGAGCGGGGCTGTTCCCTCGCAGGTCAGCGCGGGGTCACCGGTACGAGTGTGCTTCCCGCGCGAGCGGGGCTGTTCCCGTCGGCGGCACCACCGGCGGCGCCGCGGCGAGGTGCTCCCCGCGCGAGCGGGGCTGTTCCCCCTGGTGACGTGAGCGTGGAAGCGTTCGCGCGGTGCTCCCCGCGCGAGCGGGGCTGTTCCCGAGCTGTGGAACGACTACCTGCGGCTTGCGTCGTGCTCCCCGCGCGAGCGGGGTTGTTCCCGCGTCGGCGTCGATCAGGTCGTCGTGCGGCTCGTGCTCCCCGCGCGAGCGGGGCTGTTCCCGACGTGGAGCCCGAGCGGTGGACGGCCCTGCAGTGCTCCCCGCGCGAGCGGGGCTGTTCCCCGCGCGGCGACATCGGGTCGGACCGGATGCGGTGCTCCCCGCGCGAGCGGGGCTGTTCCCCGCCTGCCAGCTGTACCGGCCGCCCCGGGTCCGTGCTCCCCGCGCGAGCGGGGCTGTTCCCGTCAAGCCGGACAAGGCGAAGGCGCCAGACAAGTGCTCCCCGCGCGAGCGGGGCTGGTCCCGTCACCTCGAGCGCGGTGGTCTCACACAGGCTTTGCTCCCCGCGCGAGCGGGGCTGTTCCCCCATGCACACCCGCACCACCGCCGCGGCCGCCGTGCTCCCCGCGCGAGCGGGGCTGTTCCCGTCATCCAGCTCGGCGGGGAGCGGATGCTCGTGTGCTCCCCGCGCGAGCGGGGCTGTTGCCGCGCGTAGGAGGGGGCCGCCATGGCGGTGCACGTGCTCCCCGCGCGAGCGGGGCTGTTCCCGGATACGTAGTGGCCCTCTGGTCGATCAACGCGTGCTCCCCGCGCGAGCGGGGCTTTTCCCTCGTTGAGGGTCGGCGCGCCGTCGGGCCGGGTGTGCTCCCCGCGCCCGCGGGGCCTGCCCCGTAACGCTCCGGCCTACTTTGACGTTGTTGATGTGGTCCCCACGCGGGTGGGGCTGCCCTCAACGGCTTCGGCGGGTTCTCTGCCACTGAGCTGAACTCTCCGCGCCCCGCGGAGGTGTTGCCGCACTCGCGTCAACTTGTGCGAATCCGGTCGTGACCGCTGATAGACGTTGCTCTCCTGGACGACAGGAGCTGACCCCTGGATTCAGGGGGATATTTATCGAGATGAAAGTTGCTCCCCGCTAGCGCGGGGTTGACATGTTGGTTTGCTGACCCGCGCAATCTTCGCCCTCCCGCTCATTCGGCCGCTTTAGGCGGCTTGGACCCAGAAGGCGAACTGGATGCAGTGCGATATCAGCGGACTGCTACTGAACAAGGCGCTTCACCCCTTCGGGTGGTTCAGCCCTCCTGAGCGCATCCGGGGGCGACCCGCGCCGTTGACAGGTCAGAACAACAAAATCGGGCCGACCCCAGCGCCTCTCCGCGCCAGGAGAGGAAAGCTGCTGGGTCCGGCCCGATGACCCTGCCACCGTTGAAAGTCGACAGGAGCTCCGCCATGCTATCAAGCGGTTCGTATCAATGGGGCCGGCATGGCTCCCCGTGGCCTTGGCTGATCTTCATGATTTTGCTTGTCACCACGCCGCCACAAGGATCGACGCGTTCTTTGGTCGAACTGGGGATCGCTGGAGCCAGCGTCTACACAGTGCTGACCGAGGCGCAGGGCGGCCGCACGGTGTTGCGGCCATGAGTCCCAGGCTCCTCGTGCGGCCTTCGTCTGCGGCGTAAAGGCCCTTCTTCGGACGGCGGGGCTGCCTGGCCCCGATCGCCGCCGGGAGATGGCAAAAGGCGCCGCCGTCCGCTCGTAGTGATCAGAAACGATCGATTGACGTCATGTATGGACTTCGCTCACTGTCAGCACACGCGCTGTGGTCAAGTGCTGCCATGAACGGCACGTCACCCGCAGGGGCGCGGGTGTTCGAGGGGGTTTCGGGGGCCGCGCGCAGTGCGTGGGGGAAGCATGACCGGGACACGGAGGGGTGGCTGCCGCTGTGGCAGCACATGGCCGACACTGCCGCCGTGGCCGGGCGGTTGTGGGACGCGTGGCTGCCGGGGAACGTGAAGGCGCTGGTGGGGGACGCGCTGCCCGGCGGGACCGCGGACGGGCGGCGGTTGGCCGTGTGGCTGGCCGGGGTGCACGACATCGGCAAGGCCACCCCCGCCTTCGCCTGCCAGGTCGACACGCTGGCCAACACCATGCGGCGCCACGGCCTCGCCATGGCCTCCTTCGAACGGCTCCGCGAGGACCGCAAGTTGGCGCCCCACGGGCTGGCCGGCCAGCTCCTCCTCGCCGAGTGGCTGAGCGAACGGCACGGCTGGCCGAGCCGGACCGCCGGGCAGCTCGCGGTCGTCGTCGGCGGTCACCACGGCGTGCCGCCGGGCCACCAGCGCATCCACGACCTCACCCTGCACCCGGAGCTGATACGTACCCCGGGCGAGAGCGAATCCCTGTGGAAGAGCGTGCAGTTCGAGCTGATGGACGCCTGCGCGCGGATGGCCGGCGCCACCGACGACCTCGGCGCGTCGAAGCGCTGGAAGGACGTGAGCTGGAAGGACGTGAGCCGGAAGGACGTGAGCTGGAAGGACGTGAGCTGGAAGGACGTGAAGCTGCCCCAGCCGGTGCAGGTCACGCTGACCGCGATCGTCATCCTGGCCGACTGGATCGCCAGCTCCGCCGAGCTGTTCCCGTACGTCACCGCGGAAGGCACCGTACGCCCGCAGGAGGAGCGGCTGGAGGCGGCCTGGCGCGGGCTGGACCTGCCCGCCCCCTGGGCGCCGGACGAACCGCCCGGCACCGCCGCCGAGTTGTTCGCCGCCCGCTTCGACCTGCCGAAGGACGCTGCGATCAGGCCCGTTCAGGAGAACGCGGTAGCGATCGCGCGCGCAATGGACCCGCACGGCCTCCTGGTCATCGAAGCGCCCATGGGCGAAGGCAAGACGGAGGCCGCGCTCGCCGCGGCGGAGATCCTCGCGGCCCGCACCCAGGCGGGCGGCTGCATGATCGCCCTGCCCACCCGCGCCACCGGCGACGCGATGTTCACGCGACTGATCGACTGGCTGGACCACCTCCCCGCCGACGGGCCGCGCTCGGTGTTCCTGGCGCACGCCAAGTCCGCGCTCAACGACGCCTGGGCGGGCCTCGCTCGTAGGAGCAGCCGTACGATCGCCGCCGTCGACCTGGACGGCGGCGACGACTTCGACGGCCCGCAGGCGAAGAACCGCCGTCGTCCCTCCGGCCTCCAGGCCCACCAGTGGCTGCGCGGCCGCAAGAAGGGGCTGCTCGCGTCCTTCGCGGTGGGGACGATCGACCAGGTGCTGTTCGGCTCGCTGAAGAGCCGGCATCTCGCGCTGCGCCACCTCGCGCTCGCGGGCAAGGTCGTCGTGATCGACGAAGTCCACGCGTACGACGCCTACATGAGCACGTACCTGGAGCGCGTGCTGGAGTGGCTCGCCGCCTACCGCGTGCCCGTCGTGCTGCTGTCGGCGACGCTGCCCGCGGGCCGGCGCCGCGCGCTCGCCGAGGCGTACGCCGGGCATCCGGTGCCGGAGGCGGACGCGCCGGCCGACGCGTATCCGCTGCTCACCGCGGTCTCCCCGCAGGGGCGTACCGTCGTCGCGCAGCCGCAGGCCGCGTCGGGCCGGCGCACCGAAGTCCGTGTCGAGCCGTTGGACGACGACGTGGCGTGCCTGGTCGACCGCCTGGAGTCCGAACTCGCCGAGGGCGGCTGCGCCTTGGTGGTCCGGAACACCGTCGACCGCGTGCAGGAGGCGGCCGAGCGGCTGCGCGAGCGCTTCGGCGAGGACCGGGTGACCGTGGCCCACTCCCGTTTCGTGGCCGCCGACCGCGCACGCAAGGACGCCGAACTCCTCGCCCGTTTCGGCCCCAACGGCGACCGGCCGAGCGGCCCGCACATCGTCGTCGCCAGCCAGGTCGTCGAGCAGTCGCTGGACCTCGACTTCGACCTGCTGGTCACCGATCTCGCCCCGGTCGACCTGGTGTTGCAGCGGATGGGTCGCGTGCACCGCCACCGCCGGGCCCGGCCGCCCCGGCTGCGTACGGCCCGCTGCCTGGTCACCGGCGTGACCGACTGGGCCGCGAGCCCGCCGACACCCGCGCCCGGCTCGGTCAAGGTCTACGAGGGCCGCCACCTGCTGTTGCGCTCCCTCGCGGTCCTGCGCCCGCACCTGGACGGCCGGCCGCTGCGCCTGCCCGACGACATCAGCCCGCTCGTGCAGGCGGCGTACGGCGACGAGCCGCTCGGCCCCGGCGCCTGGGCTGCGGACCTGGACGAGGCCCGGCAGGCGTACCGGACGCTGCTCGCAGACAAGCGTCAGCGCGCCGAGGTCTTCCGGCTCGGTCCGGTACGCCGCGAGGGCCGGCCGATCATCGGCTGGATCGACGCGGGCGTGGGCGACGCCGACGACACCGCGGCGGGGCGCGCCCAGGTGCGGGACACCGACGACACCCTCGAGGTCCTGGTGGTCCAGCGGCGGAGCGACGGCACACTCCGGACGCTCCCCTGGCTGGACAAGGGCCGAGGGGGCCTCGACCTGCCGGAACACGCCGTGCCGACGCCGGCGGCGGCACGCGCCGCCGCCGCGAGCGCGCTCAACCTGCCCTGGCACTTCTCCAAGCCGTGGGCGGTCGACCGGACGATCCGGGAACTGGAGGCATTCGGTCCCGGGGCTTGGCAGGTCAAGGAAAGCCCGTGGTTGGCCGGGGAGTTGTTCCTGGTCCTCGACGAGGACGGCCGCGCCCGGCTGGGCGGCCACGACATCCGTTACAGCCCGACCGACGGGCTCCTCGTGGCACCCGAGGGTGCCGGCGACGTGAGAATGGTGGACGGTGTGCCCTCCTTCGACCTGGTCTCCCGGCCGTGGATTCCCGTACAGCGGCTGGACGGGACGACCGTCGAACTCTCGCTGCGGGACGTCTTCGCACAGGCCCACGGACTGCGGCGGCTCGTGGGCGACGTGCCCACGCAGGAGTTCGCCCTGCTGCGGCTGCTGCTCGCGGTACTTCACGACGCCGTCGACGGCCCGGCCGACATCGAGGACTGGGGCGAACTGTGGGAGTCCGGCGACCCCTTCGCCGCCGTGCCGGACTACCTCGACCGGCACCGGGACCGGTTCGACCTGCTCCACCCGAGCGAGCCGTTCCTCCAAGTCGCGGACCTGCACACCGAGAAGAACGACATCGGCCCGCTGAGCAGGATCGTCGCCGACGTCCCCAACGGCGATCCGTTCTTCAGCATGCGCCAACCCGGCCCCGAGCGGCTGGGGTTTGCCGAGGCCGCGCGCTGGCTGGTGCACGCCCACGCTTTCGACGTCTCCGGGATCAAGTCCGGTGCGGTCGGCGACCCGCGGGTCAAGGGCGGCAAGGGCTACCCGCTGGGCACGGGTTGGGCGGGCAACCTCGGCGGCGTCTTCGCCGAGGGGGACACGCTCAGGGAGACCCTGTTGCTCAACCTGGTCTCCGCCGACGACGAACTCCTCCAGGTCGAGAAGGACGACAGGCCGGCCTGGCGCCGACCGGCCCCCGACGCCCGCCCGTTGGTGTCCGACCCCGACGACCCGCGTCCGTCCGGCCCGCGCGACCTCTACACCTGGCAGAGCCGGCGCATCCGCCTGCACCACAGCGACGGCGAGGTGACCGGCGTCGTCCTGTGCTACGGCGACCCGCTCGCACCGCACGACCGGCACACCCGGGAGCCGATGACGGGCTGGCGCGACAGCCCCGCGCAGGCGAAGAAGCTGGGGCGCACCCAGGTCTACATGCCGCGCCAGCACGATCCGAACCGGGCCGCGTGGCGCGGCCTGGCGGCCCTCCTCGTCGACAAGGGCCAGGCACGCGACGGAGCCGAGCAGCGGCAGGGCGCGGCGACGACCCTCCCCCCGGGGATCGTCCGGTGGCTCGCACGGCTGGCGTACGAGGACTATCTGCCGCAGCGCCGCCTGCTGCGCACCCGCATCGTCGGGGCCGCCTACGGCACACAGCAGTCGGTCGTCGACGAGATCACGGACGACCAGATCCTGCTCCCTGTGGTCGTGCTGCACGAGGAACGACCGGCGTACGGCCGTGCCGCGGTCGATGCCGTCGCCGACGCGGACGAGGCGGTGCGGGCGCTCGGCCGGCTCGCCGGCAATCTCGCGCGGGCCGTCGGCTCCGACCCCAGCCGGCCTTCGCTACAGCCCGTGACGTGGGCTACGCGACGCTCGACGGCCCGTACCGGCAGTGGCTGGCCGGGCTGGGGGAGACGTCCGACCCGCAGGCGCACCGCGCGCAGTGGCAGGAGACGGTCGGCGCCCAGGTCCGGGCGCTGGGCCGCAGGCTCCTGGACGGCGCGGGTCCGGCAGCGGCCGAAGGCCGGTACGTGGACCTGCCGGACGGGGACGGCCGGCGCTGGCTGAACGACGCCCAGGCCGAACTGTGGTTCCTGGCAGGGCTGAAGAAGGTGCTCCCGCTGGCGCCGCGACCGGCCGCCGAACCGCTCGACGCCCCCGCCACCCCACACGACTCGACCGCTCACGACACCACCGCACACGACGCAGCGACGGAGCTAGCGCGATGACCACGAACACCGGGACGAGCACCAGTGGTTACGACCTCGTGGGCACCGCCGCCGACCGCTGCATCCGTAGACTTCAGTACGGCTACCGCGCCGACCGCCCGTCCGCGGTGGCGACCGTCGCCCGGCTGCGGCGTGGCGTCGGACGGCCCGCATACGACCTCCAGGACCTGTGGGGTCTGACCGGCACGGAGGAACTCGCCCTCGTCGTTGCCGAGTCCGCGTCCGACCCTTCGCAACGGCCAGATGAGGTGCGGGCGGACGAGGCCCTCCACCTGGCGATCACGCTCTGGGCACTGCACCAGCAGTCCCATCGCGACACCGACACCCACGTCCGCGGCTACGGACTCGGGCGCTCCGTGCGGCTGTTGACGGCGTCCGGGGCGGTGGCGCCGGAGGCCGGCGCGACGCCACAGGCCAGGGCCGCCGCCGAGCCGGAGATCGACGAGGCGGTGCGCCGGCGGTTCGTACGCGTCGGCACCGCGAGCACGCTCGACGTCCTCGCCCAGCGGCTGCGCGAGATCGTTTTGCTGCTCCGCAAGGACGCGATCCCGCTCGACTACGCACTCCTGGCCGACCAGCTCTACCGCTGGCAGCGGCCGTCCACGCAGGCCACCGTCCGGCGCACCTGGGGCCGGGACTTCCATACGGCGGGCGTGGTGCCCGCCACGCGCCCGCCGCAGGACTGAGCCCGCCCGCCCGGACGGGCCACTCGCCGACGCCTCGCAGGCGACCCCGCTCACGCCGACTTCGCTGCTCTCCACACCCTTACGCGACAGGACCCACCACCGTGACCCGAACCATCCTCGACATCCACATCCTCCAGACCGTCCCGCCCAGCAACATCAACCGGGACGACACCGGCTCGCCCAAGACCGCGGTCTACGGAGGTGTGCGCCGCGCCCGGGTCTCCAGCCAGGCATGGAAGCGCGCGACCCGCAAGGCGTTCGACGACCTCGTGGACCCCGCGGACCTGGGTGTGCGCACCAAGAAGGTCGCCGAAGCGCTCGCCGAGCGGATCACCGCCCGCGAGCCGGCCCTCGACACCGCGGCCGCTCTGGGGCTGGCGGCGGAGACGCTGCGCACCGCGACCGGCTCGAAGATCGACCCGCCCAAGCGCAAGGCCAAGGAGGGGGAGCCCGAACCGGCCCCGGAATCCTCGTACTTGATGTTCCTCGGCGCGCGCCAGCTCGACGCGCTCGCCGAGTTGGCGGTCAAGGGCAGTGAGGGCAAGGGCGACGTCGCGGTCCTCAAGGACTTCTTCAAGGACAAGGAGAACAAGGCGCTGGCGAAGCGGCTGGTCGACACCCGGCACTCCGTCGACATCGCCCTCTTCGGCCGGATGGTCGCCGACGGCCCGGACCTCAACGTCGAGGCGGCCACCCAGGTCGCGCACGCGCTCAGCGTGCACGCCGTCGACAACGAGTCCGACTACTACACGGCCGTGGACGACCGGAACTCCGACGCCGAGCCGGGCGCGGGCATGATCGGCGTGGTCGACTTCAACTCCGCGACGCTGTACCGCTATGCCGCGCTCGACGTGGACCGCCTGCACGCCAACCTCGGCGCGGGCCTGCGCGAGGACGAGCACGCGGCGGCACCGACGCGGCGGGCCGTGGAAGCGTTCCTGGAGGGGTTCATCACCTCGCTGCCCACTGGCAAGGTCAACACCTTCGGCAACCACACCCTGCCGTGCGTCGTCCTGGTCAAGCTCCGCTCCAAGCGGCCCATCAGCTTCGTGGCGGCCTTCGAGCGCGCCGTCGCGCCGCAGCGCCGCGAGGACGGCTTCGTCACGGAGGCGTGCCGCCGACTGGCCCGCCACGTACCGGAGTTGGAGGCGGCGTACGGCGTCGCGGACGGCGACGGCACCGGCACCTGGCTGGTACGCGTCGGGGAGGAGACCGAGCCGCTCGCCGCCCTGGGCGAGAGCCTCAGCATCCCCGAACTCGTCACCGCCGTCGGCGAAACGGTGGCGGGCCGCCTGATCAGTGCCGCCGAGGCGGGTTCCGATGCGCGGGAGCCGATCGCGTGAGCGTGCTCCTGCTGCGGCTGGCCGGCCCGCTGCAGGCGTGGGGTTCGGCCGCGCGGTTCGTCCGCCGCACCACCGAGAACGCCCCCACCAAGAGCGGCGTGCTCGGCCTGCTGGCCGCCGCGCAGGGCCGCGAGCGCGACGCCGACCTCTCCGACCTCGCCGCGCTGCGCTACGGCGTGCGGATCGACCAACCCGGCACGCGGATGCGGGACTTCCAGACCGCCCACCACTTCGACACGGACAAGGCGATGCCGCTGTCGGAGCGGTTCTACCTGGCCGACGCGGTGTTCGTGGCGGCCGTGGAAGGGGAGCCGGAGATCGTCGAGCGGCTCGACGCGGCTGTACGCGCTCCCGTCTGGCTGCCGTACCTGGGCCGCCGTTCCTGCCCGCCGTCCGCGCCGCTCGACCTCGGTGTGCGGGAGGACGCCGACCTCGCCACGGCGCTCGCCGAGGTCCCGTGGCAGGCGTCCGAGTGGTACCGCGCCCGCTACGGGACGCCGCGTGAACTCCCGCTGCTGCTCGACAGCGCGCCGGGCGAGGCTCCCGACCAGAGCTTCCGCGACGCGCCGATCACGTTCGACCCGCGGCACCGGCGCTATGCGCTGCGCGGTGTGGTGGCGTCCCGCGTCCCCAACCCGTCCGCGGACCGCGCGCCGGGCGGCGTACCGGGAGACGTACCGGGCGACGTACCGGAGGCCGGCGAACCGGCCGGCGTTCCGGATCAGCGGCCGGGCACCGCCGCCGACCACGACCCGACCTCGGCCCTGGGAGCCGTGTGATGTACCTGACCCGTTTCCGCCTCAACACCGCACGCCGCGAGGGACGCGCGCTCCTCGGATCGCCGCACCGCATGCACGCGGCCGTCGCGATGTCCTTCCCCGAACTTCCCACGCGGGACGGCGCCGGACCGCGCGTGCTGTGGCGCGTCGACCGCAACTCCGCCGCCGAGGTCGTGCTGTTCGTCGTCAGCCCGACGCGTCCGGACCTCACCCACCTGGTGGAACAGGCCGGTTGGCCGGCTGCGACGGACACGCCGGGCTGGCAGACCTTCGGCTACGGCTCGTTCCTCGACGGGCTGACCGCCGGCAGCACGTGGACGTTCCGCCTCACCGCCAACCCGGTGCACACCATCCGCCGCACCGACGACGAGCCGAGGAAGCGCACCGCGCACCTCACGGCCCGTCATCAGAAAGGGTGGTTGCTGGACCGGCAGGCGGCCTCGGGGTTCGCCGTCGCCGAGAAGCCGCCGTCCGCACGGCTGTTGGAGCACGGCGACGAACTCCAGCTCGTCGTACGGGACAAGCGCGAGCTGCGCTTCGCCAAGGCCGTCGAGCGCCGCACCGTCTCGCTCACCTCGGTCACGTACGACGGCCGCCTGACCGTCACCGACCCGGCCGCGCTGCGCCGCACGCTCACGCAGGGGCTGGGCAAGGCGAAGGCGTACGGGTGCGGGCTGATGACGCTGGCGCCCGTACGGTGAGCGCGCGGTGAGCACGGTCGGCAGGCGCGGGGCGGCGACGCCACGCGAACTCACGCGGGTCGGCGACCGGTTGTCGTTCGTCTACCTGGAACGATGCGTCGTCCACCGCGACCAGAACGCCATCACCGCGACGGACTCCGACGGCGTACGGCACATCCCGTCCGCGACGATCGGCGTGCTGCTGCTCGGCCCCGGCACCCGCATCACCCACCAGGCGATGAGCGTCCTCGGGGACTGCGGCGCCGGTGTGGTGTGGGTCGGCGAGCACGGCGTGCGGTTCTACGCGGGCGGGCGCGCGCTGACCCGATCGTCGGGACTGGTCGAGGCGCAGGCGACGGCCTGGGCGAACCCGCGGCGCCGGCTCGACGTCGCCCGCGCGATGTACCGGCTGCGGTTCCCCGACGCCGACCCGGCGGGCAAGACGCGGCAGCAACTCCTCGGCATGGAAGGGCGCCGCCTCCAGGACTGCTACCGGGCGGAGTCCGCGCGCACCGGAGTGCCGTGGCGGCGGCGGGAGTTCAACCGTGACGACTTCCTGGCGGGCGACCCGCCCAACCAGGGCATCACCGCGGCGGCCCAGTGCATGTACGGGATCGCGCACGCGGTCGTCGTCGCGCTCGGCTGCTCGCCGGGGCTCGGCTTCGTGCACTCGGGCCACGAGCGGTCGTTCGTCCTCGACATCGCCGACCTCTACAAGACGTCGGTGGCCATCCCGGCGGCCTTCGACGCGGCGGCGGACGGCCCGGACGACATCGCGTCGCGCACGCGGCGGGCCGTACGCGACCGCGTCAACAAGACGCGGCTGCTGGACCGTTGCGTGCGGGACATCAAGGACCTGCTCGGCTACGACGCGGCGCGCGAGGCGGCGGACGCGGCGGGCGGGGATCGGGTGACGCTCCAGTCCGACCGCGGGGTCCGGGTCGAGAGCGGGCGCAACCACGGGGGCGGCGGGTTGGGCGGGTTCGGCGGGGTCGGACCGGTCGGTCCGGGCGGCCCGGGTGATGACGCGGACGGTGACGCGGCCGATCCCGACGCGGAGATCATCTGGTGAGGGGCGTGGGCGTGTGACCGTTCTGATCCTCACCAACTGCCCCTCCGGGCTACGCGGGTTCCTGACCCGCTGGCTTCAGGAGATCTCGCCGGGCGTCTTCATCGGCACGCCGTCCGCGCGGCTGCGCGAGGTGATCTGGGCCGAGGTCCGCCAGTACGCCCACCAGGGCCGCGCGCTGCTCACGTACCAGACCGACACGGAGCAGGGGTACACCTTCCGCACCCACGACCACGCGTGGCACCCCGTCGACCACGAGGGCCTCACCCTCATCCACCGCCCTGCGCCCGGCGGTCCGGGCGGCCCCTCGCGTTCCCCGGCGGCGGGGTCGCCGCCGGCGACGGGCTGGAGCAAGGCGGCGAAGCGCCGCAGGTTCGGCGGCGGCAGCCGCTGATCCGGACCGCCCGGCGGGGCGCGAACCCGGCGGGCGGTTCGTGTTCCCGGGGCGCGGCCGACGCAGTGGAGGAGGCGAGATGTCCGAATCTCTCAAGCGGAGCAAAGTCCGCCGAGAGTCGCGCTAACGCCGCAGGTCAATGAGCGTGCTCCCCGCGCAGGCGGGGCTGGACCCAACTGGAGCTTCCCCAGCGGCACTGCGGTCTCGTGCTCCCCGCGCAGGCGGGGCTGGACCCGTGCCGCCCGGCGGCCTCGTGCCCGGCGGGCAGTGCTCCCCGCGCAGGCGGGGCTGGACCCTCCGTCTCGGAGTCCACGCCATGCCGAGGTCGGTGCTCCCCGCGCAGGCGGGGCTGGTCCCGGATGGAGCAGCAGCGCGAGAACCGCAGCCGCGTGCCCCCCGCGCAGGCGGGGCTGGACCCGCAGGTAGCCGGAACCCGAACGCGAAAAACTCAACGCCGTTTCCCGCGGCTACTTCACCCGCGGCCACTCTCTCTCCTCTACCGCAAATGGCCCAGCCAGCCCACCGCCAAGCCCCCGCTGGCTGCCGTCGAGCGTCAGTCTGGGGCTCGTCCTGCCGTCACCAGCGGCACCGGTCGGACTTCCCAACCGAGGCGCAGACCCTCTCCGCGTGAGAGGTTGAGCGGACATTGAGCAGATACCGATGGTAGGAAGGCGTATGGACTGGCAGCGCTAAGGAAGTTGCGCCGTTATGAACTTTTCAGGGGCTTTGTCGGAATCTCTCAAGCTGAGTAAAATCCGCCTAGCACCGCTCTAACGCCGCAGGTCAATGAGTGTGCTCCCCGCGCCCGCGGGGCTGTTCCCGTCTACGGCACCGTGCCCACCACGCTGCCGAAGTGCTCCCCGCGCCCGCGGGGCTGTTCCCGTCCCGGGGGGACCAGCAACATGTTCGGACTGTGCTCCCCGCGCCCGCGGGGCTGTTCCCGCGATCACGGGCACGTAGCCGAGGCCCTTGAGGTGCTCCCCGCGCCCGCGGGGCTGTTCCCTCGCCGACCTCGACGCCAAGCCCGGCACCGCCGTGCTCCCCGCGCCCGCGGGGCTGTTCCCTGCTCGAGCATGTCGACGACGGTGCCCTTGATGTGCTCCCCGCGCCCGCGGGGCTGTTCCCGAGCCGTCGGTGTAGTAGCTGGCCAGCAGTCCGTGCTCCCCGCGCCCGCGGGGCTGTTCCCACCACCAGGAGCACGTCGACGTCGGGGCCGACGTGCTCCCCGCGCCCGCGGGGCTGTTCCCGCGGTCCCCGGCGCGGACGGCAAGTGGATCAAGTGCTCCCCGCGCCCGCGGGGCTGTTCCCGTGACCGGCACGGCCGGGGCGGCGATGCTCATGTGCTCCCCGCGCCCGCGGGGCTGTTCCCATCCTCCGGTCCGCGAACCACGTCGCCCTGCTGTGCTCCCCGCGCCCGCGGGGCTGTTCCCTCACTACTGACGAGGTGGCCGATCGGGCACGCGTGCTCCCCGCGCCCGCGGGGCTGTTCCCTCCCACGGCACACGAGCGTGGAAGAGGTCGCTGTGCTCACCGCGCCCGCGGGGCTGTTCCCGGTCGGCCCCGAGGCGGTTCTCGACCTCGACGGTGCTCCCCGCGCCCGCGGGGCTGTTCCCACGAAGGCGAGGCCGGAGGTATTGAAGGACGAGTGCTCCCCGCGCCCGCGGGGCTGTTCCCGCCACCGGCGCCACCGCCGATCTGCGGTTCGTGTGCTCCCCGCGCCCGCGGGGCTGTTCCCACGCTGCGCGTTCGTGACCTTGCTGGGGGTGTGTGCTCCCCGCGCCCGCGGGGCTGTTCCCATGGGGTTCTCCTGCTTGGTCGAAGGTGAACGGTGCTCCCCGCGCCCGCGGGGCCGTTCCCGAGCCCGTGGTGTGGTCGACGGGTGCGTTCGAGTGCTCCCCGCGCCCGCGGGGCTGTTCCCCTGGCGTGCAGCACCCGCTCGATCGTCATGTTGTGCTCCCCGCGCCCGCGGGGCTGTTCCCAGGAGGAGATACGTGGTCCCGGCGTCGGCGCCGTGCTCCCCGCGCCCGCGGGGCTGTTCCCGCCGGACATCACATCACCACGCTCACCGGCGAGTGCTCCCCGCGCCCGCGGGGCTGTTCCCACGCACGTGTCGCACTTGGTGGCGCACTGGCGGTGCTCCCCGCGCCCGCGGGGCTGTTCCCCGGCTGTCGGGCACGGTGTAGATCTCGTCGGGGTGCTCCCCGCGCCCGCGGGGCTGTTCCCTCGCGGGCTTGGGCGACACTCAGACTGCGCACGTGCTCCCCGCGCCTGCGGGGCTGTTCCCCGGGATCAGGCTCGGCGCATGAAGGAGGCGTGGTGCTCCCCGCGCCTGCGGGGCTGTTCCCCGGAACCGGCCCTCGTCGGATGATGCCGCGGCGTGCTCCCCGCGCCTGCGGGGCTGTTCCCAACCCCCGCATGGTCGCGAGCGCGACGTGCGGGTGCTCCCCGCGCGCGCGGGGCTGTTCCCCGCAGCGGCGATCCGGCCGACGATCGCCTCTAGCGCTCCCCGCGCCCGCGGGGCTGTTCCCCGGCACGACGGGAGCCATCGGATTCGCCCAGATGTGCTCCCTGCGCCCGCGGGGCTGTTCCCGCCGTGGACAGCGGTGACATCGACTCCGCCGCGTGCTCCACGCGCCCGCCGGGCTGTTCCCTGCACCAAAGGCGGCCAGGAGGCCGTGTACGGGTGCTCCCCGCGCCCGCGGGGCTGTTCCCGTGGCAGCCGCAGGGCGGCAGCGCGACCGCGCGTGCTCCCCGCGCCCGCGGGGCTGTTCCCACTCGCTCACCACCGGGCTGCACTGGGCCACCGGTGCTCGCCGCACCGTTTTCGGCGAACGCGAGTTGCCGCCGGGGACGGGCGGGGGCAGGGCGGCGAAGCGCCGGAGGTTTCGGCGGGGACGGTCGGTGAGCGGGGCCCCGGCGGAGGGCCTGTGTTCTGGGGTCGGCCGGTGCACCGGCCGCGGGTGGCGGGGGTTGGTGGAAGGAACTGTTCCGGGCGTGGGCACGTGGTGCTCACCGTGGAAGTTGAGGAGGTCCGCTCTGCCCGGGGCGCGCAGCCGCGAATCGTCCTGCCTCCTTGGCAGCTCCTCGCGCGGGCACCGGTTTTGTCGGCTGTCGGGGCCGGTGTCGGGACGTGTCTGACCGCGCGGGCGTGGACCGGCTGTCCTCTGGGGAACGATGCCGCGGGGAGCACCTATCTCATTGTCGGCACGACCCCGCTCGTCTGGCTCGCCATGACGGCCGCGCCGCTGTTCTGTCAGCTGTCGCTGTGGGGCCTCGCGCTCCCGTTGCCCGCTCTGCGGAGCGTGCAGTGCAGTGGTCGCTCACCCCGGCGGCACGTGTACGGAGGGCTACCCCCTCTTCCCGTTCGAGCCGAAGCAGAATCCCGGCATGCAGGGGTAAGGCTGTTCGCCGTGCCCGGTCGAAGCCGTGCGGGCACGAGGGCTTATGCGTCCAGTACCGCTGCCACTGCCTCGATCTCTACGAGCTGGTTGTCGTAGCCGAGGACCGTCACGCCGATCAGGGTGCTCGGGACGTCGTGGTCGGCGAAGGCGTCGCGGACCACCTGCCAGGCGGTCACCAGGTCCTCGCGGCGGGTCGACGCCACGAGGACCCTCGTCTTGATGACGTCCTGGAGGGAGGCGCCGGCCGCGGCCAGAGCGGTCCGCATGTTCGCGACCGCTTTCCGCGCCTGGCCGGCGTAGTCCCCGATCGCCGCGGTGGAGCCGTCCTCGTTCAGGGGGCACGCCCCGGCGAGGAAGATCAGGCGGGCGTCGGCGGGCGCGGTGGCCGCGTACGCGTACTCGGCCACGTCGGACAGGTCGGTGGACCGGATGAGGGTTACGGCACGGGCCATGGTCGTCGAGTCCTTGTCCGTCGGGGAGTCGGCGTGGGGTGGTCGGTCGAGGGGGTGGTCGGTCGAGGGGGCGGTCGGTCGAGGGAACGGGCGGGCGGCGCGGACATTCTGCCAACGGTTCCTCGGTACCGCCTCCCGATTTCCTGCGCCTCCCGCCCCGCACCCCCGCCGCCGGGCTCCCGCTCCCGGGCCAGGTACCGCCCCCCCGCGCCCGCCGCTCCCCGCCCCCGCCCCCCCGGCCCCCTCGCCCCGCGACCACCCGTCACTTGAGCCGCTCGCGTGGCCAACTCGATTGACCCGCTCACGCGTTGGCGTCCCGGTCGGTACGCTCCCGGAACCGCCGGGGGTGCGGTGGCGGGCGTGTGGGGGTTCAGGGGGCGCTTGTGCGGGTCTTCAAGGGGGGCGTCGCGGCAGGGGTGTTGGTCCTGGCGCTGACGGCGTGCGCGTCGGGGAGGCAGACCGACGGCGGTGCGGCGGCGTGGGGGAAGGCGCCCGGTGCCGCGGCGCTCCCGCACACCTGGGTCGGGACGTCGGCGACCGGCGCCCTCATGGTGCAGATGACGCGCGACGGCCGCGCGCTCAGCGGCTCGCTCGACTCCACCGCCCTCGTCGACGGTGACCCGACCAGGTCCACGACCGCGCACTGGGGTTTCACCGGGACGCTGGACGGTTCGGCCTTCACCATGAACGTCCGCGGTGACGTGCTCACCCGGACGACGTTCACGGGCACGGTGAGCGCCGGCCGGATGCAGCTCCTGGTCCCGGACCGGGGGACGGGCACGATCCAGGCCGCCGAACTGCGGCCCGGCACCGTCGATCAGTACAACCGGGCGGTGCGCTCCGTGACCGGCCGCGCGGCCGCCGCGGCGGCACAGGCGACGCGGGAAGCGCAGGAGCAGGCGCAGGCACAGGCGTCCGAGGAGGCGGCGGCGCAGGTCCGCGCGCAGATCGACAGCGCGGCCGGCGCCGTCAGCACGGCCTACGGCGATCTGAGCGACGCGCTTGACCAGGCCCCGGACTACTCCTCGTTCGAGAGCGACATCGCCACGGCGGAGCAGGACCTGGCCACCACCAGGACCGACGCGGCGCAGGCCCGGGCCATGGACAAGGACGATCCCGAAGCGTGCGGTCAGGCCGACACCGCTCAGGGCGACGCGGACACCGTGCAGGGCGACGCCGACACCGTGCAGGGCGATCTCGACACGCTGACCGGTGCGGTCGACAGCCTGTCGACCCTGCTGGCCGCGCTCAAGGACGCCTACGGCGCCTACCGGACCGCGCAGGCGCAGACCAGCTCCTACGTTCCCCTGGTGGCCTCCGCCGCCGACGTGAACGCCCTGGAGGCGCGCGCGGCCACGGCGATGGCCACGATGACCTCCAAGGGCAACGGATACCTCGCCCACGCCAACCAACTCGCCGCGCAGGCCGCGTCGGTCGCCGGCACCGCCGAGTCCGAGGCTTGCTGAGCCGGACGACGTCGTCGGCGGCGTCGCGGGCCGGGGGAGGAGTCGGCCGGGGCAGAGGTCAGCCGCGCGAGAAGCCGGCCGGGCGAGTTGGGGAAGTGGGCCTCGTGGGGAGCTAGCGCGAAGTACGGTTGGGGGCATGGATGACACCGAGGGTGCTGAGCCTTCTGACGAGTGGCCGTCGCCTCCCGCGTGGATGTTCGACTGTGGGGTGTGTTTCCGCCTGTATCAGGCGATGAGGAGGGCTCCGGAAGCCGTCGAGGGGATGCGGACGCCGGCCGGGGCGGAGACGGAGACGGGGACGGAGACGGAGACGGGGACGGAGACGGGGACGGAGACGCGGGTGGGGGCGGAGACGGGCGGCGACGCCGCGCCGGGCGGCGATCCGTCCGGCGCGGGGGGCCTCGCGCAGCTCCGGCTCGCGCGGCACATCGTGCGGCGGCACGAGCGGAGCGTTCCCGGGCCCGAGGCGGGGTGCCCGCGGTGCGCGGACGACGCGGGGAACCGCCGGGCGCCGTCCCAGCCGGTCCTGGAGCACCGGGCGCGGCACCTCATCGTGCCGGCGAGCGTCGCCTCCGCGGTCTGAGCCCGCGCGCCCGGACCCGCCCGGCCCGCGCTCCCGGTCCGCATACGCCCGCCCGCCCGCGGCGCCCCGTACCCGAGTCGCCTACTCACCCGCTCTTTGAGTACCCGCGCCGATGGGCCGCACCCCCGGCCACCGCCAGGCTGAAGGCACCAGAGCAGCAGCAGGAGCGCGAGCGGAGAGGCGGTGGCGTGGTGGAGCGCATACGTCAGGGGCGTCAGGCACGGTGGGAGCAGCAGGCGCGTCAGGCACGGTGGGGGCGGCAGGCGCGGCCCGGCGGGCGCGGCCGGTCCGGGTGGGCCCGGGGCGTGCTCGCCGCGGCGAGCCTGGTCGGCGTCGTGGGCGTCGCGGCCGTCACCGCGGGGTGCTCGATGGACCTGCGCGACTACGAGTGCTCGTCGGGCGAGTATCCGGTGCAGGCCGTGGGGGCCGAGGGCGGCGGCGCGTGCGCGACGAAGGGGGAGGAGCCGCCGGCCGGGTACGTACGGTATCCGGCCGGCCAGGTGCCGCAGCGGGTCGGCGACAAGTGGGACGTGTACTGGCAGACCCACGGGCTCGACGCCGAGGGCCACCTCATCAAGAACTCAGCCGGCGCGCGGGCCACCGGAGCCGCGGGCACCGGCCCGCGTCCCCCGCCCGGCCCCCGCCGCCGCCCGGCCCGCGTCCCCCGGCCCCCGCTCCCGCCCGGCCCGCGCGCCCGCGCCTCCGTCCCCGCAGCGCCCCGCGCCCCCGCCCCCGCAGCGTCCCCGTCCCCCCGCACCCCACTCCCCCGCCCCCCTGAGCGCAACTCGGCGTAACGTTGCCCTGGGCAAGCATGGCCGCACGGCCGCCGGGCCGCACGGCCGCACGGGAGGAAGAGGACGCAGCTCGATGACCGCTCAAGCAGAAGCCGCCTCGGCGGGCAGCGCAGACAGCAGCACCGAGGCGGCCCAGCCGTCGGGGTACACGCACCGGCAGATCCTGGTGATCCTGTCCGGTCTGCTGCTCGGCATGTTCCTCGCCGCGCTGGACCAGACCGTCGTGTCGACGGCCATCTACAAGATCGGCGAGAGCCTGAACGGGCTCACCGCGCAGGCGTGGGTGACCACCGCGTTCCTGATCACGTCGACGATCGCCACCCCGCTCTACGGCAAGCTCGGCGACCAGTACGGCCGCAAGCCGTTCTTCCTGTTCGCGATCGCCGTGTTCATCGTCGGCTCGGCGCTGTGCATGCTGT